>NZ_JBDOHT010000001.1:0-373166 GCF_039832125.1 Dorea chungnamensis
CCGTGAACCAGTATATCATGAAGGATAATGTCAAGGTCAGGTAGTATTCCTTTTAGGAATCTCCACCTTTCCCTTGACATTATATGAGGGGTGAAGTGTTACCAATCATTGACACCTATACAGGATGAATTGCAAAGAAAGAACATATGTTCTTGAAATTCGGCGGGCATTGTGGTATAATATACTCAGTCGATAAGAAAGGAAGTCTTATATTATGCGAGAGTTAGACCATAATGCTCATTCAGTTTTTTGTTGTATTATCACCTTATTTTGGTTGTAAAATACCGACGGGATGTCTTTGATGATACTGTTTCTGACCGTGCCAGGGAAATTTTTTCTTATATCGCACCCAGGTATGGCATTGAGGTGGATGAGTGGAATCATGACGGTGATCATATCCACGTGATGTTCCGGGCTCAGCCAAAGAGTGAACTCAGCAAGTTTATCAATGCTTACAAGAGTGCCAGCAGCAGACTCCTGAAGAAAGAATTCCCAGCGATTCGTAAAAAGCTGTGGAAGGAAACTTTCTGGAGTCAGAGTTTCTGTCTGATAACAGCCGGTGGAGCACCAATCGAAGTGATCAGGGAATACATTAAAACACAGGGTGAGAAACATGAGAAAGAGTAATAAAGCCTTCCAATTCCGCATTTATCCAACGGAAGAACAGAAAGAATTGTTTGCGAAGACATTCGGAAGTTGTAGATTCATCTATAACCAGATGCTGTCGGATAAGATGGAAGAATATAAGAAGACCGGGAAGATGCTGAAGACGACACCGGCAGCATATAAAAAAGAATTTTCGTGGTTGAAGGAAGTAGATTCTCTTGCTCTGGCGAATGTGCAGCTCCATCTGGAACGGGCATACAGGAATTTTTTTGAACGTCCGGAGATTGGGTTCCCGAAATTCAAGTCAAAGCATCATAACCGGAATGCATATACTACGAATCTGGTGAATGGGAATATTCGACTTCTTGAGAACGGAATCAAACTTCCAAAAGCCGGTGTTGTAAAGGCGAAGATCCACAGAAAGATTCCGGAAGGGTTCCGGATGAAGGCTGTAACAGTCAGAAAACAACCTTCAGGGAAGTACTACGTCAGTATCCTTTTTGAATACTGTGCGGATGAAAACCAAGTCCGGGACAGAGAAGGAAGAGAACTGAAGGTTATCGGTATTGATTATGCGATGCATGGGCTGGCAGTATTTTCCGATGGAAGTAAATGCGAATATCCGGATTACTACCGAAGGTCTGAAAAACGCCTGAACAGAGAGCAGCGAAAGCTGTCACGTTGTAAGTGTGGAAGTTCGAATTATCAGAAACAAAAGAAAAAGGTGGCACTCTGCCATGAGAAGGTCAAAAACCAGAGAAGGGACTTTCATCATAAGTTGAGTCGAAAACTGGCAGATGAGTATGATGTGGTTGCCGTCGAGGATCTGAACATGAAGGCAATGAGCAGGTGTCTGAATTTCGGGAAGAGTGTTGTGGATAACGGTTATGGGATGTTGCTGAACATGCTTAGTTATAAGCTGGAAGACCGTGGAGGACAGCTTGTAAAGGTGGACAGGTTCTTTCCATCCAGCAAAAGGTGCAGTAAGTGTGGAAAGGTCAAACAGGTATTACCATTGTCAGAGAGAGTATATCGATGTGAGTGTGGTTATATAAACGACAGGGACGTGAATGCGGCGATCAATATCAGGAAAGAAGCATTGCGTCTGCTCTCTGCATAAAGTATGTCTGTTTCCAGACTGAATTCATGTCCATGTCTGGACGAAATATAGTTGTTATGCCCGTTTTCGGGCTAGAAATCGAACCGCCGGGTAGGCGGGGATAGCTTATTGATACTTGCCCCATTCGGGGGCATTGAGTAAGAAGCCCCCACCTCAAACAACGTTAAGTGGTGGGAGCATGTCACGTGCTGCCAAATACTTTTGACACTGTGTTTTCAGCAAAGTAAAACAGGTTTGATAGACAGAAAAAGAAAAAGTGATTATTCTCAGAACAGGTCAAGAGAACAAATCACTTGCGAAGGAGGATATTTTATGGAGCTGAACGCACAGATAAAAAAATACCGAAGGTCGCTTAATCTGTCCCAGGAGGAATTGGCTGAAAAGGTATACGTGACAAGACAGACGATTTCAAATTGGGAGAATGGAAAGAGCTACCCCGATATTCACAGCCTGCTGCTTCTCAGTTCATTGTTCAATGTATCTCTCGACCAACTGATTAAAGGAGATATAGAGACAATGAAAGAAATGATTGACGAGCAGGAAGTTAAGAAGTTTAATTATTACGGAAACATTTTCACTATTCATCTTTTGATTTTGATGATCTCAGCGGCACCGCTATTTATTTGGTTAGAACAATATGCGGTTATACCTTTCGGGGTATTGTTCGCGATTACGATGTTTTGGGCATCAAAAGTTGAAAAAATCAAGAAAGAAAATGATATACAGACATATAAGGAAATTGTTGCATTTTGTGAAGGTAAAAAATTAGATGAAATTCATAAGATGGTTGAAGCAGGAAAACGTCCATACCAAAATATCTTAAAGGTTATTATCAGTGCTGTTGTTACAGCAGCGATTTGTTTTTTGATTGGGGGTTTAATGCACATATTTTTGAATTGAGCATCATTTTGCATCTGCGGCCATAAGAACAAAGAGTCAGACGCACAGACACAAAGCTGATGAGTTTTACAAAATGAACAAGGTGGAGATAAACTACTGTGAAAAAAGAACAATTATTGTAACGGCTTTCTTTGGGGGTGAAAGCCCGACGGGTTATAGTATTACAAATCTCGGTAAGATTGAAAGCAGGTCAATTGCTAATGCTATGTTCATTCCGCCTGTGTCACCGGCCATAAAGAAGATCAAGGGTATTCTTACGGTAAATGGACGAATGAATATATGCGTTAGTCAAAGATATAGCAACAGCGAGTTGCTTGCCTGACAGATGAAGAGTTGATTGATTTTTGCGTAGAACATATGGCAAATGAAGATTGGCCTGCAGAACAGGTGCGTGCGCATATGGAAGCAGTGGTGCCGAGATTGAATCATTGGAAATAATAGGCATCGAAAATTGCATAATGAGTTCATTTTATTAGGAATTCAATTTTTCCTTCTCCGCATTCAGGAGATCAATATTGATGTTATTTTCGCTGGCTGTCTTATCCACCCACAGATTCAGGGAATCAATGGCAAGGGACACTTCGTCTAATTTCTTACTGATAAATGCAAAATCCTTGATTTCATCATCGGTAATCTTGCCATCCCGGGCAATCTGGATCAGACGGCTGGTTAATGGGTTGATTTCATTCAGGCTGGCAATGGTCTCCAGGATGATCGTGGATAATTCTGATATTTCAATCTCTGGAACGTAGCGGCTGCCAATGGCGCATTTGTGGGAACAGTAATAATTGCAAAGGTCTGGCCGTTTATAACAGTCGGCCATCTGAATGATATCGTATGGTGTCGGTTCCTGCAGCTCGTATTCAATTTTTTCAATTCTGGAAGCGGATACACCGACCATATTCTCACTGGCCTTTTCACGAGTCAGTCCTTGGGCTTCCCGGCATAACTGATATATATTTTTATTCTCTCTTGTCGATTGTTTTCCCATGAATCATTTCCTCTTATTTCTCTAAAATTGTGAAATACACATGGTTAAGCCTTCGCTTCTGGGGTGTACTTCTTATTCTAAAATGATTATACTGAAAACATGGAAAAACAGCAAGGATAAGGCGGATGAAATGAGGTGGAAAGATGTTATCACTATTATTTGCGATATGCATGATCTGGGTATTTGGAAAATTATTTATCTTTGGGATTAAAGCAGCCTGGGGAATATCAAAGTTCATTGTCACTGTTGTGTTATTGCCGCTGGTTTTGATAGGATTGGTAGTTGGCGGATTCATATATTTAGCATTTCCGATATTGCTTGTGGTGGGAATTGTGTCATTAGTATGTAAGAACTAAAGAGAAAAAGAAATAATTGTTTTGGGGACAGCAGCTTCATATGTTATAATGATTACACTGTGATTGGAAAAAGGAGAAGAAGAAATGATATATAATAACGTATTAGAAGCGGTGGGTAATACTCCGATGATCCGCCTGAACCGAATGGTGGATGAAGACTGTGCGGAGATTCTTGTCAAATTTGAAGCGGTCAATGTAGGCGGGTCCATCAAGACAAGAACGGCATTGAATATGATTATGGATGCGGAAGAAAAAGGAATTATCAAAGAAGATACCATTATTGTAGAACCAACAAGTGGAAACCAGGGGATCGGCCTAGCGTTGGTCGGAGCAGTAAGAGGCTACAAGACGGTTATCATTATGCCGGATTCTGTCAGTGAAGAGAGGCGTAAGCTGGTGAAGCAGTATGGGGCAGATATCCGAGTTGTACATGATGAAGGTGATATAGGAAAATGTATCAATGACTGTATTCAGATGGCGATGGATATGAAGGCGGAAGATCCAAGAGTATTTGTGCCACAGCAATTTGAAAATATGGCCAATTATCAGGTGCATTATGAAAAGACAGGTGCTGAGATCGTGGAACAGGTCGGAAAGAAGATTGATGGATTCTGTTCGGGAATCGGAACAGGAGGAACGATCAGCGGAATTGGTGCGGCCCTCAGGAAGGCCAATCCTGATATAGAGATCTGGGCTCTTGAGCCGGAGAATGCAGCAATCCTCTCTGGAAAGGAAGTTGGTTCACATATTCAGATGGGAATTGGAGATGGAGTGATCCCAGGTATCTTAGACCAGAAGATTTATGATGAGATCGTGATTGTGACAGATGAAGAAGCAATTCAGACGGCAAGAGAACTGGCAAGAAAAGAAGGCCTTCTCTGCGGCATCTCCAGTGGAACAAATGTGGCAGCAGCAATGAAGCTTGCACGGAAACTTGGAAAAGGAAAGACCGTAGTAACGGTACTTCCGGACACTGCGGAGAGATATTATTCAACACCATTATTTGAAGGATAAAAGGGCGGATATCATATGGAATATAAGTTTTGGGGCTGGGAACAGGCGGATGTTATGGCTGTAACAGACCAATATAAGGGGATTCGTACACCGGCTGATTTATATGATGCAATGTCAGAAATCTGGTGTGCCAAGACCTGCGCACCAAGAATGCGGCAGAAATGGACACTGGAAAATAAGACGCTGGGACAGTGCTCGATTACAGCATTTTTAGCACAGGACATATTTGGCGGTAAAGTGTATGGCGTCTTGCGGCCTGGTGGAAATTATCATTGTTATAATGTGGTTGGGGACTGTCGTTTTGATCTGACGAGTGAACAGTTTGGTGAGGAAGTACTGGTGTATGACGGCAACCCAGAACAATTCCGCGATGTTCATTTTGCAAAAGAGGAGAAGCGGTTAAGATACGAATATCTGAAAAAGGAATTGGAGTTGTATTGTATGAGAGAATAAAAGAAGCATCAGCCTCCTATGATAATTGATGAACAGATTTCTATAAGAAAATGGAAAGAACTTTTAGAAAACATCTCTTGACAAGTTAGTGAAAGATAACTATAATGTAAAAATGGGTTAGATAAAACTAACCTGTTTTTTATGAGGTTTGGTTAGGCTGAACTAATAACTATCCTCGAAGGCGGTCAAGAAGACGCTGCGGGAAAAGATTTACAAAAAACTGCTGCGCATTGCTAAAACAGTGTATTCTGTGGAGAATGGAAGGAAAAACAACGTTTGTTAAAGGAGGAACATTTCTATTGAATCGAAAAAAGATGTACATCATTGATATATTACTTGCGGTAGACTTTATTGTTTTAGCCCTCAGCGGCTTTGCGATTCATTTTTCAGACGGGAAAGTCTGGGCAATCATGCACAGTATCACTGCAGTCCTGTGCATCGTATTGGTTGTTTTACATATCAGGAGATTATCTGTGAATCTGAAAAAATGATTTATATTATTTTGATCATCTACTTCATTGTTGGGATTAAAACGATCCCATCAGATAGTGCGAAAGTTGAATATTAATATCGCAAAAAGTGAAAAGTATGAAGAGGTATCAGATTTGGTGAAGTTGTTCGAATGAAAAAAGATTGCGCTTAATGTGCAATCTTCAGGATGTAGATAAAGTTTATACAAAAATATCACTCAGTGAAGATGTATTTCTCCTGGTATGAAATCCGAAAGTAATCGCTTTCAAATCTTCACCTTTTTGCCAGCGTGCAAATAAATCGAGTTTGCGCTCATAGCCAAGGATGATTGCATTTATCCTGCTTTCAGTCATGTTTGTGTCAAGGGAGTAAAGATCTTTGATAAATGCAGGATCGGGCACCTTTGTTATGTCGACCAGACTGCGGTCTTTCACAAGTGAAAGTAGTCCCAGCTCTGTGCCAGAAAAGCTCTCAGTTGCTATTTTAAGCATATCTTTGTCGTTGTCAGGGACAGAATCATTTACAAACATTGACTTTCCACTATCATAAATCGGGGCAGGTTGTGTAAATTTTAATGTGTCGGCATCTCTCAATACTGCTATATTAGATAAATGTCTGTCACGTCCGGAAAGGATAAAATCGGTCATAATCTGATATTCAAGAAATGGCCTTAATTCATTTTCTGACAGACCATGTTCATTGCAGACGGATATGAAATGTTCATATGTGTTGGTATCTGTTTTTTTCTTTTTTGATGTCGCAATATCATAGGCAGAGATCAGTTCTGCCTTTGTAGATGTAAATAGTTCAGAGAAACAACCGTATTGATATGGTTTGCCATGTATCTCTAACAATCTGTAAGTAGTGTGATTTGAAAATCCCTGTAGTTCGTGAAGCTTTGTGGCGATAATTTCATTGAAGCATTCCTAAGATAATGCATCTCGATTTCCTTTAATCATTCCACGCTTGCCATTTCGGATAGTCCAGCATTTTTCAAGAGTTCCCTGGAGAGAACTGTTTGGTGTATAGTGTGGAATGCCATCGGGAGTGTCAGGTCCGTCATTTTCTATGTTGATATCATTGTGAAAATTATTTTCAAATAAGTTTACATCTTTCCACCGAAGACCGGAGTCAACAGGAGATATCCAGTAATAGTCGGTAAGTGAGAGCCCAAGATTTTTTGCGAGGTAGTCTTCCGGCCCCAGAAGGTCCTTGTCCACAAGCATTTGCCTGATATGTCCCTGGAAAATGGGGACGGCACGTCTTGCCCACCACTTCTTAAGCCAGTCGGTGCTGTCTGGATTATGTAATGGAGCAAGAGAAGCATTATTGTCAAATAATTTGTAATCTTGTATAGAACCATTTTCGGTAAGATTAATCACGGCAATGGCATTATCTTGTCGTTTTAGAATATATGGTCTCATAGGCATCCTCCATTGCGAGCTTTGCCAGCAGCTCTTCTAATTTCCATTTTGCCAGTTCCTCAATAACCTGCGTAGCTTCATGCTTTACCGGCATTATTTCTTCTTCATAAGTTTTTCCGTCTTTAACAAAAGATAAACAGTACGTCTTATGCTTAATGCAGATAATAGCAGTGGTGTCATATTTTTCAGATTGAACGTTACAGGTATAAAGACACATCTTATATAGTTCATTCATTGATATACCCAGTGCCTCAGATAATGCATATAACTGTCCGCTTTTTAATTTTTCAACAGGTAGCTTGTGATTCGCCAGATCATTTAAGGTGCTGTAAGGAACACGGCTACTTCCCGCAAGCTTATACATGGATATATGATTATTTTCCAAAAAAGATTTCAACATAATTTGTTCACCTCACAATTAATTATACCGTATATGCGGTATATATACAACAAATATTTATCGACAATGAGTTCTGTCTAGAAATGATGTGGCAAACATTCTGTTATTCCTTGCAAGTGATGAATCCCGTGCTATCACTGGTCAGGCACTGCAGACCGACTTTGGTGGAACATTATAAAAAATAGAAAGATGAAAGTGTGCTGAGGAGTCTGGAGAAAAAATCTCCAGGCTTCTTTTTTAATCTGCATAAAATGAATGTATTGAATTAGCCTTGGTTTAATAGTATAATTTTTAATAGAATGTATTAGCAATGAGGAGGAAACTGCAATGATTACTTGGAATAACTTAGATAAACTGGCTTCTTTTCAGGAGCTTTTGGATGCGAAGCGTGTGAATCTTGCTGAAGTTATGGCGGGAGAAAATGGTGCAGAGCGTGTGAAGAAATACAGCGTACCAATGGCAGAAGGCCTTGCTTTTAACTATGGTGCGAAGCAGGTGGATGATGCTGTATTGGAAGTACTTGCGAAATTGGCAGAGGAGGCTCAGCTTACAGAAAAATATGAGGCACTTTACAATGGTGAGGTGATCAATACTGGAGAGAAGCGTCTGGTACTCCATCAGCTGACCCGTGGACAGCTGGGAGAGGATGTTGTAGCTGACGGCGTGAATAAACGAGACTTTTATGTAGAACAGCAGACCAAGATTGCGGAATTTGCGAATAAAGTACATGCCGGAGAGATTACGAATGCAGCCGGAGAGAAATTTACAACGGTTGTACAGATCGGAATCGGCGGAAGTGATCTTGGCCCTCGTGCAATGTATCTGGCTCTTGAGAATTGGGCGAAGGTAAATGATACATTAAAGATGAAAGCTCAGTTTATCAGTAATGTTGACCCAGATGATGCAGCAGGCGTTCTGAGTAATATTGACATCGCTCATTCTATCTTCGTACTTGTGTCCAAATCAGGTACAACACTTGAGACATTGACCAATGAGTCCTTTGTAAAAGATGCGCTTGCAAAAGCTGGACTGGATGCATCCAAGCATATGATCGCAGTTACAAGTGAGACTTCTCCGCTTGCAAAGAGTGATGATTATCTTGCTGCATTCTTTATGGATGATTATATTGGCGGACGTTATTCTTCAACATCTGCAGTTGGCGGAGCTGTGTTGTCCCTGGCATTCGGACCAGAAGTATTTGCTCAGTTCCTGGATGGTGCAGCCAAGGAAGATGAACTTTCCAAGAATAAAGAATTGCTGGAGAACCCGGCGATGTTGGATGCATTGATCGGTGTGTATGAGCGCAATGTACTTGGATATCAGAATACGGCAGTCCTTCCATATTCTCAGGCACTCAGCCGCTTCCCGGCACATTTGCAGCAGCTGGATATGGAGTCCAATGGTAAATCTGTGAATCGTTTTGGAGAACCAGTAGCTTATCCGACAGGTCCAGTTATCTTTGGAGAACCGGGAACAAACGGACAGCACTCTTTCTATCAGCTCCTTCATCAGGGAACGGATATTGTGCCACTCCAGTTCGTTGGATTTAAGAGCAATCAGATGGGTACTGATGTTGTGATTCAGGATAGTACAAGCCAGCAGAAATTATGTGCAAATGTAGCTGCACAGATTGTAGCATTTGCATGTGGAAAAGATGATGAGAATCGTAATAAAAAGTTCGAAGGTGGACGTCCGTCAAGTATTATTATTGGAGAACAGCTGAATCCAAAATCATTGGGTGCGCTGCTTTCACACTTTGAGAATAAAGTCATGTTCCAGGGATTCGTATGGAATCTGAACAGCTTTGACCAGGAAGGTGTTCAGCTTGGAAAAGTATTAGCTAAGCGTGTACTTGCTCATGAAACAGACGGAGCACTGAAGGTATACAGTGATTTGCTGAATATCTAACAGATTATGATTTGCAAAAAAGCAGTCGTGAGAATCTCATGGCTGCTTTTCTTGTCTAAAAGACAGATTGGAGGAAGCATAGATGAAGAAACAATTACAATACACGCGTATAAACCAGCAGCTCCAGAACCTGCTTGGTGCAACACCTTATCAGATTACTCAGCTTGCCAATGCATCTGCTCTTCTGGCGCAAAGCCTGGAAGATATTAACTGGGCGGGATTTTATCTTATGGAAGATGGTAAGCTGATTCTAGGGCCATTTCAGGGGAAGGTTGCCTGTATGGAGATCAAGATTGGAAGTGGTGTGTGCGGCACAGCGGTGGCAAGAGATGAGATTATGCTGGTGAGGGACGTGCACCAGTTTCCAGGACATATTTCCTGTGACAGTGCTTCGAATTCCGAGATTGTCCTTCCAATACATAAGAACGGGCATGTGATAGGGGTGCTGGATATTGATAGTCCGATTCTGGCAAGATTCGATGAAACGGACCGAGAAGGACTAAGTGAATTTGTGAGGATATTAGAGGAGAAGCTATAAAAATATTATTGAAAGATGAGGAATTACTTGTATTTGAGGGAGTATAACTTGTGTTATAGTTATGCTCCCTCCATCATTTATAGAAGCACTATTTGGCCATGTCAATCAATCCCTGATACATTCTTTGGGTTGTTGGAACTGGAACATTAAGTTTTTTTGCTTCTCGTACAATATATCCACTGAATGTCTCTAATTCGGACATTTTTCCATTACAGATATCCCGCTGCAGGGAACTGGTGGCATCTTCCGCAAGCTCGTGGTAGAATCTTCGGATGATAGAATCAATATGAGCCTGTGTTACATGGACGTGCCTGGCTAATGCAACTTGATAAGCTTCATTTACCAGATCTTCATATTCTTTTGCTTTTACAGGATCGTTCCGAAGCTGGCCGATGGTGTTGTTATAATAGGCAGTTGTGACATTGTATGCGCAGTTTAAGATATATTTTCTCCAGATAGCCTGTTCAATATCAGGAGCAACTTTGTGATCAATATTGGCGCCGGATAAAAGGTCAGATACTGCCTGTACTGCCTGCTGCTGTGCAGCATCTGCATGAGGAATGCCGATATACAGGTTGGCGAAATCCCCTTGCTGTGTGATGGAGTAATCAGCGTTTGCAAAGGCTACGATATAGATAAGGGAATCTACAACAATGCCTTTGTGCAGAATACTTCGGATCCGGTCACCGGGATCTACGCCATTCATAACGGGAATGATCACTGTATGATCGGTTACCGCATGCTCCATACTGTGGCATACATCTTCCAGAGAGTAATTTTTTACACATACAAAGATATAATCCTGTTCTTCAAGATCTTCAATGGTCGTTACTTTTTCTGGCATTACGGTTATCTCTCCATGATAGTCGCTGTGGAGTGTCAGGCCGTTCGTCTGTAAGGATTCCAGACGCTGTCCTCTTGCTGCGAATGTAACATGTGGATAATGTTTTCCAAGCATACCGGCCATATATCCACCGACACCGCCGATGCCGATGACTGCAATTTTTTTATTTTCTGTCACTTCTTGATTCATATACCTTCCTCCCTGTCAATCGATTCATCTGTCATTTATTGTACTACAATGCCGATGTTGATGTACAGAAAAACATGAATTTGCTATATTGTGGAGTTTTTGTTCTTGTATGGAAGGTGTATTCCCGAATTGAAAGAAATAAGAATTAATGGTATGATAAATACATCTTTTATGAAAATAGTTCGTGACAGAAAGTAGGTTGAAAGATGATGACAAAGAAAGTAATTGTAGCCGGACATATTTGTCTGGATATTACACCGTTATTCCCAGAGCAAAAGGTTGAGAATATCGCAGATTTTCTGCTTCCGGGAAGATCAATAGAGACGAAGAATGTGGATGTACATACAGGTGGAGCAGTAGCGAACACTGGACTTGCCATGAAGATTCTGGGGGCCGATGTGTCTCTGATGGGTAAGGTGGGAGATGATCCATTTGGAGAGATGGTCCTAAGCATATTGAAGAAATATGATGCGGATCAGGGGATGATCGTTGCACAAGGAGAGGCAACGTCGAGTTCGATTGTCCTGGCAATTCCGGGGATTGACCGGATGTTCCTGCACAATCCTGGCGCGAATCATACATTCCAGCCGGAAGATATTCCAGAGAAGGACTTAGAGAAAGCTGCATTATTCCACTATGGATATCCATCGGTCATGGCTTCTATGTACAGAAATGAGGGAAGCGGTCTGGTCAGGATGATGAAGAAGGTTAAGAAAGCAGGCGTTGCCACCTCACTGGATCTGGCGGTGGTTGATGAAAATTCAGAGGCAGGAAGAGAAGATTGGAATAAGATTCTTAAGAAAGTGATTCCTTATGTGGATTTCTTCGTCCCAAGTGTGGAGGAATTGTGTTTTATGCTTGATCGAAAGCTGTTTGCACAATGGAGAGAAAGAGCAAAAGGAAAAGAGATCACTTCTGTGCTGGATATAGAAAACGACGTAAAACCATTGGCTGATCTTTGCATGTCTTACGGAGCGAAAGTATTATTGATTAAGTGTGGAGCGACTGGAATGTATTACCGCACAGCTGAGAAGGATGTGCTGCAGCAAGTTGGAACGCGGGTGGAACTGGATCTGGAACAATGGGCTGACAAAGAAGGATTCGAGAAGAGCTTTGTGCCGGAATGTGTTCTGTCCGGGACAGGCGCAGGTGATACCAGTATAGCAGCATTCCTTACGGCTGTGCTGGAAGGAAGTTCACCTAAGGAGGCTGTTTCGCTCGCAGCGGCGGAAGGTGCTTCCTGTGTGACTGCATTTGACGCATTGGGAGGAATCCGCACACTGAATGAACTGCGAGAGAAGATTGCAGCAGGATGGGAAAAATACTAGAAGAGGTAGATAGGACATGAAGATTCCTAAGGAAAACAGACACAGAATTGTAATCATGCTGATTATATGTATTCTATTTCTGGCGCTTTTGACGGGAATCAGCGTTTTTCTGGAAAATAAACTGGAGATCAGAGAAAAAACAAGAGTAGATGATACCATATATCAGAAGCATATTGTTATGATCAGCGAAGAGCCGTCTGAGGAATTCTGGCTCTCCATCTATCAAAGTGCCAGAGAGGAAGGAAAGAAACAAGGAATATATATTGAAAATTTTGGAGAAAGACTTGTAGAAGATTATTCGACAGAAGAACTTTTTGAGATGACGGTCGCGGCGAAGGTTGATGGTATCATATTGAAAGCAGATGGTGGGGAAGGTCTGACAGAGCAGATAAAGAAGGCGGCAAAGGCTGGAATCCCTGTTATGACAATTCTGTCGGATGTGCCAGACAGTGAAAGAATCAGTTTTGTCAGCGGCAATGACTTTGCGACCGGCGAGTTGTATGGCGATGAGATTATTGAAGAGGTAGAGAATATATCGAATGAGCTGGGAAGAAAAGTAAGAGTTTCTGTGTTAGTTGATTCCAATAGAGAGCAGACGGCCCCGAACCTGATCTACTCGGGTATCCATGAAGCAACGGCTTCTGTCAGTGATAAGATGGAGTTTTCTGCAAGTGTCATTGATAATTCCGGCAAGTTTGAATCAGAAGAGACGGTAAGAAACCTGCTTCTGGATTCGGAACCGCCGGATATCCTGGTGTGCTTAAGTGCGGTAGACACGATCAGCGCCTATCAGAGTGTGGTGGATTATAACCGTGTAGGTCAGATCGTGATTGTAGGATATTATTCTTCGGAAGATACGTTGGAAGGAATTCAGAAAGGAATCATCAAGTCCAGTGTATTGATTAATGCACAGGATCTGGGAAAAACAGCTGCACAGGGAATGAGTGAGTATCTTGAAAAAGAATATGTGAATGAATATCTTACGGTTACACCAACGTTGATTACCAGAGAGAATGTGAAAGATTATATGGAAAAGGACGAATAATAGCAGATGAAAAGGAAGAGATCCATTCGTACAAAACTGTTGGAAGTGTTTGTAGTGATCATGGTGTTAGTATTTGTGCTGAATATATACTTGTCCTACAATCAAAATGAAGCAGTGCACCAGATTGACAGTGTATACAGTAATAATATACAGTTGAATGATCTGTCGAATACGCTGGATGGGATTCAGTCGGCACTTTATCAGTATCTGAATACAAAGAGTTCAGATCAGCTGGAGGATTTTTACTCTTATACACAGGATTATAATAATATGATTGGTCAGTTGAATCACCAGACTGTGGACGACGACAATAAATTGATGGAAAAAAATATATATAATATGTCCCTGACTTATCTGGAAAAAGCGGATGATGCGGTAGAAGCAAAACGAGGACGTAACGTCAGCAAATATAATGACGATTATGGCGAGGCAAAAAGACTGTATGATTATCTTCAATCGTGTATTAACAGCTTGAATACATCGGTCTTTCTTGAAAGTTCTAATAATTATTCACTGCTGCGCACCTCACTGACATATTTGACCGGAATCAGTATGTTCCTGTTGTTTGCCGCGCTCTTGATTGCATTTACATGGATTTTTATTATGACAAGAAATATTACAAGACCATTGATCCAGCTTGCAGATGCGGCAAATGAAATTGCAAGAGGTAATATGGAAGTCGATTTCCCCATCGTGGAGACTGGGGATGAGATCACGACGGTGGCAAAAGCATGCAACAAGATGATAGACAGTATCCGTGTATATATTCAAAAGACAAAGGAAAATTATGAACGTGAAAATAAACTGATTGAGAATGAACTGATTATGAAGAATGAGTTGAAAGAAGCTCAATTAAAGTATCTTCAGGCGCAGATCAATCCTCATTTTCTTTTTAACAGTTTGAATGCAGGAGCGCAGCTTGCCATGATGGAAGGTGCAGAAAAAGCATGCCTTTTTATTGAGAATATGGCAGATTTTTTTCGGTATAATGTACGAAAGATTGATAAGGATACAACGCTTCGGGAAGAGTTGAAGCTGGTAGATAATTATGTATATATATTGAATGTAAGGTTTTCCGGTGACATTCATTATAGTAAGCAGATTGATGCGAGGTTCCTGGATACGGTTATGCCCAGTATGATTATCCAGCCTTTGATCGAGAATGCTGTCAATCATGGAATCCGTGAGATGGAAGGAAAAGGACGAATACAAGTAAGCGTATATAATAACGATAAAAATGTATGTATCAAGGTTGCGGATAATGGAGTTGGTATCGATCCGGAGATCGCAGATAAGATTCTCCGTGGAGAGAGTGCTCACAGCAACAGTGAGAGAGATTCGGCGGGAATTGGTATGGACAATGTCATCAACCGATTGCGCCGATATTATAATATGGAGCATGTGATTGATATTCGCAGGAGAGAGAATGGCGGTACAGAAGTAATATTATATATACAGAAGAGAGAGGGAGGAAAGAAAAATGATGCGGATCTTGATCTGTGACGATGAAGGAATTGTCCGGCAATCCCTGGAATTCATAATTCAAAAAAGCTTTGGTGATAAATGTGAAGTAGAATCGGCAAAAAACGGAAGAATGGCAATTGAACTGACAGAATCGTTTCACCCGGATATTGTATTGATGGATATTCAGATGCCTGGAATTAACGGGATTGAAGCGATGCAGGAAATCCGAAAAGAAAATAAAAATATTGTATTTATTGTGCTTACTGCTTATGACAAGTTCGAGTATACACAGAAGGCTATCGATATAGGGGTGATGTCTTATCTGACAAAACCGATCAACAGAGATACTCTTACAGAGACACTTAGAAAGGCAATGAAGCTGGTAAGAGAGCGGAAAGAGAAGGTACGAAATGACCTAAAGATTAAAGAAAAGCTGGAAGTTGTCATTCCGATGATTGAAAATGGCTTCGTATACAGTGTGTTGTTTGACGGACCGGGGAAGGAGATGAATCAGAATTATCGGGAACTTTTAAATATTGATACAGATTATGGATATGCGATGGTCATAGAATGTGGAGATGAGCTCCATAAAGGTGTGTTGTCCAATACTTTGGGTGCCGGAATCCGTCTGCAGAAGCATTATATGGTGATGCGGGAGATGCTCAAAGAGACGACCGGAGGAATTGTAGGTGCACTGATGGCCAATAAGGTGATTGTTCTGGTGCCAAGTGAGTTGGAGAAAGAAGAATATGATGAAAGGGTTGTTAAGATTGATAACATTCGAGGCATGCTGAGAAAGCTGGAGCAGCAGCTGGATCTGAAGTTCAAAGCAGGAATAGGCTCGGTGAAGAGATGGAATGAGGTCAATGAATCGTATCAGGAGGCACTGGATACAGAACGTCAAGGTGTTGGAAAAGTTACACATGCAAAGGATATGCCTGTGACTTGTGTATATGAAGAAGGATACCCGTATGAATTGGAAAAAGAACTTTTTGCTGCTATAGAAGAAGGGAATCAGGAGAAGACCAGAGAACGAAGCAAAGAGTTTGCTCTGTGGATGAAAAGCCAATCGGCAGAGATTACTGGAAGTATTCGTCTGAAAACAATAGAATTTGTACTGTGGGCAGAACATCTTGCATATATGCAAGGAGGAATGATGTATCGCTTCAGAGCCAGGGATGGATATTGGGAAAGCCTGATCTCTTTTCAGACCTATGATGAATTGACAGGATGGTTCGTGAAGAAAATGGAAGATGCGAGCAGCCATATCGCTATGAAACAGCAGGAAAAGACGAATAGCGTAGTCGAAAAGGCCAAGGAATATATTGGAGAACATTTTTCCAAAGATTTATCTCTGGAGAAGATGGCCAAGGAACTGGGGATTAGTCCTTATTATCTGAGTAAGCTGTTTAAAGAATCGGAAGGCGTGAATTACATAGATTATCTGACAGGACTTCGAATAAAATATGCAAAAGAACAGTTGAATAACAGTGATAAAAGTATCAAAGAGATCTGCCATGAATCAGGGTATGGTGATCCGAATTATTTTAGCCGAATATTTAAGAAATGGACAGGAGTAACTCCTACAGAGTACCGGGAAGGGAGATTGTCATGAAGAAAAGATGCATTGCAGTTCTGATGTGTATCATATTAACGGCAATGATGCTTAGCTCTTGTAATACGAAGGATCAGCATGAGGATAAAAATGAAAGTGAAGAAGAGAAGGAATTAAGAATCGGAATCACATTTGACACATTTGTGCTAGAGAGATGGACGAGAGACCGTGATGTGTTTGTGTCGACCGCGGAGAAGTTAGGGGCATCCGTTGATGTCCAGAATGCCAATGGAGACGTAGAAAAGCAGAAAGAGCAGATTCAGAAGTTTATTGAAGATGATATGGATGTGATCGTCATTGTGGCAGTTGACTGTTTTGAGATAACAGAAGAGGTGACAAAGGCCAGAAATGCCGGAATTGATGTTATTTCTTACGACCGATTGATTCAAGAATGTACAACGGATCTATATATTACTGTAGATAACGAAGCAGTTGGAGAACTGATGGCTGAGACAATGAACGAAAATCTTCCTGAAGGCGGTAACGTAGTCATGCTCTGTGGACCGGAGATGGACACCAATTCTGCGGATGTGGTGACGGGATTTAAGAAAGGAATCGGGGGAAGTAATCTGACGGTGGTGAAAGAGATATATGTGAAGTCTTGGACTCCGGAAAACGGATTCGCGGCAGCGAACGAAGCACTGTCTGATGCGGAAGATGTAGATGCAGTCATGTGTGGGAACGATGGCCTTGCGGGTTATGCAATCAAAGCATTGAGTGAGAAGCAGCTTGCGGGAAAGGTGGTTGTGACTGGACAGGATGCGGACTTGGAAGCCTGCCAGAGGGTAGTAGAAGGTACACAGACAATGACGGTATACAAACCGATTGAAAGGTTGGCGAAGGTTGCGGCTCAATGTGCAGTTAAGATGGCCAAAGGGGAAGCTGTGGTTGGAGAGGAAGTAGGAAGAACCGCAACGAAAAAGACACAGGATGGATATGAGGTTCCGTATTGGGCATTGCCTCCGATTGCCGTGACCGCAGAAAATATGGATGATGTGATCATTGATCTTGGGTTCCATCTAAGGGATGAAGTGTATCTGAATGTAGATAAATAAAAATAGCCTAGCATATTTTTAAATTGAGGATAGCGCAAAAAAGTGCTACCCTCAATTTTTTTGCCCGGTAACTTTCTGAATTTGTGCGAGCCTTTGCAAACATGTCCTGTCTGATAGTTGTTATAGTAATGATATCAAATAAATCGAATGGAGGAAAAAACTATGAAAAAAAGATTCAAAAAGCTGGTATCAATCGGACTTGTTGCAGTGATGGCATTCTCACTTGCAGCTTGTACAAGTGGATCTGACAGCTCAAGCTCAAGCGAAGAGAAAGAGACTTCTGCTGGAAGCGGTAAGATTGGTGTGGCAATGCCTACAAAAGATCTTCAGCGTTGGAACCAGGATGGCGAGAACATGAAGAAACAGTTAGAAGAAGCTGGATACGAAGTTGACTTACAGTATGCAAGTAACGACGTTGCAACACAGGTTTCTCAGGTTGAAAATATGATTTCTGGTGATTGTGATGCATTAGTGATCGCTTCTATCGATGGAGAGTCTCTTGGAACACCACTGAAAGGAGCTGAAGAAAAAGGAATCCCGGTTATCTCTTATGACCGTCTGATCATGAACTCTTCTGCAATTTCTTATTACGCAACATTTGACAATTATCTGGTAGGTCAGAAACAGGGCGAATATATTGTAGAAGCTCTTGATCTTGACAATGCAGATGGCCCATTCAATATGGAAATCTTCACAGGTGACCCTGGTGATAATAACTGTAACTTCTTCTTTGGTGGTGCTATGGACGTTCTTCAGCCATACATCGACGCTGGAAAATTAGTTGTTCAGTCTGGACAGGTTACAAAAGAAGAGTGTTCTACAGCTGACTGGTCAACAGAAAAAGCACAGTCAAGAATGGATGCAATCCTTGCTTCTAACTATGCAGACAAAGACCTTGACGTAGTTCTGTGTTCTAACGACTCTACAGCACTTGGTGTTGAGAACTCTCTGGAAGCAAACTACAATGGTGAATGGCCAATCATCACAGGACAGGATTGTGACAAACCAAACGTTAAGAATCTGGTTGCTGGAAAACAGTCTATGTCAGTATTCAAAGATACACGTAAACTTGCAGAGCAGACAGTTAAGATGGTTGATGCTATCATGAGCGGCGAAGAAGCTGAGACAAATGATAACGAGACATATGACAATGGAACAGGTGTCATTCCTTCTTACCTTTGCGAGCCTACAGTTGTAACAATCGACAACTACGAAGAGATGCTGCTTGATTCTGGATATTATACAGAAGCTGATATCAAATAGTTAGTAAGAAGTAAGCGTGAACGGGCAGGCGGGCAGATGTCCGCCTGCATTTTTGAAAGAAAGGGAGGGACACAATTGGCTAAGATTTTATTGGAAATGAAAAATATTACCAAGACTTTCCCCGGTGTAAAAGCACTTGATAACGTTAATCTGCAGGTAGAAGAAGGAGAAATCCACGCTCTTGTTGGAGAAAACGGAGCCGGTAAGTCAACCCTTATGAATGTATTGAGCGGTATCTACGCATATGGTACATACGAAGGTGACATTATTTATAACGGAGAAATCTGTAAATTTCATAATATTAAGGACAGTGAGGCAAAGGGAATCGTTATCATTCACCAGGAGCTTGCATTAGTTCCGGAGATGACGATCGGTGAAAATATGTATCTGGGCAATGAGCAGGGTAAGAAATTCGCCATTGACTGGAGCAAGACGTACGGAGAAGCGGATAAATATCTGAAACGAGTGGGATTACAGGAATCTTCCCGTACTTTGATCAAAGATATCGGTGTTGGTAAACAGCAGCTTGTTGAAATTGCAAAAGCACTTGCAAAAAATGCGAAACTATTAATCTTGGATGAGCCTACTTCTTCTCTGAATGAGTCAGATTCTCAGGCACTTTTGGATCTGATGCTGGAATTCAAGAAGCAAGGTATGACTTCGATTATTATCTCTCATAAATTGAATGAGGTTGCTTATGTAGCAGACAAAATTACAGTTATCCGTGACGGTTCCACGATTGAAACGCTGGATAAAAATAAAGATGTCTTTACAGAAGACCGAATTATCAAGGGAATGGTAGGACGTGAGCTTACAGACCGTTTCCCGAAGAGAGAGAATAAAAATATAGGCGAGGTGGCACTGGAAGTAAAGAACTGGACAGTGCATCATCAGGTATACACAGACCGTAAGGTCGTAAATAATGTATCAATGTATGTAAGAAAAGGAGAAGTTCTGGGAATCTCCGGTCTGATGGGTGCCGGACGTACAGAGCTTGCTATGAGTATCTTCGGAAAGAGCTACGGCAAGGATATCTCCGGTGAATTATATATTCATGGAAAAGAAGTAAAACTGCATTCCGTTCAGGATGCCATTGAACATAAGATTGCATACGTTACAGAAGACAGAAAAGGAAATGGATTGATCTTAAGTAATCCAATCCGTGTGAATACAACACTTGCAAATCTGGCAGGTGTAAGCAGTCACGGTGTCATTGATAAAGATAAAGAGATTGCCGTGGCAGAGGAGTACAGAGTAAAATTAAAGACAAAATGCCCGAGTGTTGAACAGAACGTAGGAAACTTAAGTGGTGGTAACCAGCAGAAAGTTCTCCTTGCAAAATGGATGTTCGCTGAGCCGGATGTTCTGATATTGGATGAGCCTACCAGAGGTATCGACGTTGGTGCAAAATACGAGATCTACTGTATCATCAACGAATTGGTAGCGGCGGGCAAATCCGTAATTATGATTTCTTCTGAGCTGCCGGAAGTTCTTGGAATGTCAGACCGAATTTATGTTATGAATGAGGGACGTATTGCAGGAGAATTAAGCGGCGAAGAAGCAACTCAGGAACTGATTATGGCAAGTATTTTGAAATCAAGCAAAGGAGAATAAATTATGAAGAGTGCGAATATTTCTACATTTTTAAAGAAGTATACAATGGTCATTGTACTGGTCGTTGTTACTTTATTCTTCACCTGGAAGACAGGCGGAAGAATGTTACTTCCACAGAACGTAAATAACCTGATTTCTCAGAATGCATATGTATTCATTCTTGCAACAGGTATGCTGCTCTGTATCCTGACTGGTGGTAACATCGACTTAAGTGTCGGTTCTATTGTATGTTTTGTAGGTGCCGTAGGTGCTACATTCATGGTAAATAAAGGAATGAATGTATTTGTGACCATCATTATTATGTTGGCTACTGGTCTTGCAATTGGTATATGGCAGGGCTTCTGGATTGCATATCGAAGAATACCTCCATTTATTGTAACTCTGGCAGGTATGTTAATGTTCCGTGGACTTTCCAATATCGTTCTGGACGGTTTTACAATTGCACCAATGCCGGAGAATTACCTGGCACTGTTTAATATGTACATTGTGGATTTCTTCCATGGTGACGGACTTAATATTACCTGTCTGTTGTTCGGTATCATTGTTGCGTTAATCTTTGTGGCAGTTACCTTCCGTGGAAGAGCAACAAAAGTGAAAAAAGGATACGCAGTAGGTCCTGCAAGCAGTGATATCATCAAATGTGCGATCATCAGTTTAGTTATCGTAGCATTTGCATGGAGACTTGCACAGTACAAAGGTATTCCGAATATCCTTCTCTGGATTGTAGTCATCGTATTGATCTATGGTTATATTACATCCAAGACAACGATCGGACGTCATCTGTATGCGATCGGTGGAAATGAAAAAGCAGCAGAACTGTCCGGTATCAATACGAACAAAGTATATTTCTTTGCATATGCTAACATGGGACTTCTGGCAGCAGTTGCAGCAATGGTAGTTATTGCCCGTCTGAATTCTGCAAACCCGACTGCAGGTGATGGCTACGAGATGGATGCTATCGGTTCCTGTTTCATCGGTGGTGCATCTGCATACGGCGGAAGCGGAACAATTCCTGGAGTTATCATCGGTGCTACTCTGATGGGTGTTATCAACTTAGGTATGTCTATCATGGGTGTAGATGCTAACTGGCAGAAGGTTGTTAAAGGTGCAGTATTACTTGCAGCTGTAATCTTCGACGTAGAATCTAAGAAACGTGCAAAATAATCTATAATAAATCTATTTTTTACAGGGACGTGGGCCTAAAAAGCTTACGGCCCTGTTTTTGACCCGAAAATTGTGTATAATATATGGTGTTAGTGTCAAAAGCCCACGACATCTTATATGAAAAACTATACATAATTGTAGGAGAAAGATAGAAACATGAAGAAAGTCGGGAGAATCAAATCATTCTCCCGACTTTGCAATACCCATTATTTTCCTAATAATTTCTTAGTTAATTTTTTAGCCTTCTTTTTACATTTGCCACAGGCTTTGCTAACCTTGGTGGCCTTTTTGACTTCTTTAAATGAAGAGGCACCCTGATCTATGGCGCGGGCGATATCACCTTTGGTTACCTTATGACAAGGGCAGATAATCTTATCTGGATTCATATTAAAGTACCAGAGAAGGAGCTGAATATACACGTGCTCCAAGCTCGCTATCCAGCATATACAGGCTCTTCGGATCGTCTCCGAATAACTCGAACTTCTTAACCAGATTATCAGCATTCGTCTCTTCCTCGCCCTGCTCCTTAACGAACCAGTCTAAGAACTGCATGGTACGGAAGTCCTTTACAGAATAAGCCGCATCATAAATCGTATGGATCAGGCTGGTCACATACTGCTCATGCTTCAATCCTTCCGCAAGAACAGCCTTAGCACTTACCAGCTCAACAGCCGGCTTGTCAATCGCTTCCAGTATAATCTTCTCCCCATTATTCTGCAGATACTGGATGAAAAGCATCGCATGGTCACGCTCCTCCTGCGCCTGGATCTTATACCAGTTACCAAATCCGTCCAATCCCTGGTCATAGTAATAGTTCGAAAAATCCAGGTACAAATATGCAGAATACAATTCCTTATTCACCTGCTGATTCAGCAATTCTACAACCTTTTTGTCCAACATGATAATATTCCCTCTTTCTGCTAATATTTATTTTCTTAAATAATAGCAGATTTTTTGTGCAAATTCCATATGGGGACGGGGGTTTTTTCATTTTCCTCCGTCCCAGATTAAAATATCCCTGTCCCCAATTCGATTTACCGTGTCACTTATTATAATTGAATTACCAGGAGGCAGTTGCGCAAGTGGAAGATATGATGTAAAATTGTCGGTATCTGGAAGTTGCACAAAAATTGTTGGAAGAATCTTAGTAGAAAGGAGCTGTGAACACATGCCTAATACAGAAGGTGCCTTGACAAAAGGTCCTATCTTGAATGTCCTGACCAGACTTGCATTGCCGATTATGGCTTCGGCTTTTTTGTCAACGGCCTACAGTATCATGGATATGGCCTGGGTCGGGCAGCTTGGCGGAGAAGTGCTTGCCGGAGTCGGCGCTGGCAGCATGTATATCTGGATGTCTCAGGGAGTGGTAACACTGCCGCGGATGGGCGGGCAGGTCTATATGGCACAGGAACTGGGACGGGGGAATCGCAAAGAGGCGCAGGCATATGCGGCAGCTGCGATACAGTTATGTGTAATCTTAGGCATACTTTTCGGGCTGGTATGTGGGTTTTTCACAGAGTCTTTGGTGTCGTTTTTCCAACTGGAACATCAGGATGCAGTGAATGCGGCACATATCTATATTAAGATTGCCTGTGGATGGATTCTGTTTTCCTTTTTGGGGCTGGTGCTAACGGGCCTGTATACTGCACAGGGGAATTCCAAGACCCCCTTGAAAGCGAATTTCACAGGGTTAATGCTGAATATGTTATTGGATCCGGTCTTGATTCTGGGACCGGGGCCTTTCCCGGCACTGGGAGCTGCGGGGGCGGCAATCGCAACCGTTCTGTCCCAGATAGTCGTGGTGGGGGTTCTGGCAGCAGGCATGCGGCTGGACAGATCCGAGGCAAATGTTCTGAGAAGTGTAAATTATATCCGTAAGATAGATGCCTCCTATATGAAACGTGTATGCCTGATTGGTGGCCCCAGTGCGATTCAGGGGGTGGTCTACTGCATGATCTCCATGCTGCTTTCACGGATGGCAGGAATTTTTGGGGATATTGCAATCGCGGTTTTGCGAGTGGGTGGTCAGGTAGAGTCCATATCATGGAACGTTGCAAATGGATTTTCATCCGCGATGAACGCATTTGCGGCACAAAATTATGGCGCAGGGAAGATGGACCGCGTCAGAAAAGGATACCGAATATCTGTGATATCTGTGCTCGTCTGGGGAGGCCTGATCTCAGTAGTATTTCTTCTGTTCCCGAGAGAAATCTCCAGTATCTTTTTCCATCAGCCTGATGAGATTGTCATGTCTTCCCATTATCTTATGATTATAGGACTGGGAGAGGCATTTATGTGTCTGGAATTGATGTCAGTGGGAGCAATCTCAGGGCTTGGGAATACAAAGCTTTGCAGTATTATCAGCATAACATTTACCGCGATTCGCCTGCCGATTGCATGGATACTCTGTAAGACCGCGCTTGGATCAGATGGAATCTGGTGGGCATTTACCATTTCCAGTGTGCTGAAAGGGTTGATTTTCTGGAAAGCATTTTATGTAGAGACGTCCAAAAAGGAGCGTTGTCTTCACGAAAATTCTTCGGCTGGGAAGTAAAAGGTTGTGACAAAGATAGAATTGTGTTAATATAATAGAAGCAAAATAGCAAATATCAGTAAGTAAGAGAGGTGAGATTATGGACGGTAGTAGTGGTCGAAGTACAGACAAGGTATTCATATATTGTCAGAATTCCTGCGGCTATGGCCCGTTCGTATTCTGACTGATTTTGTTGTGAGAATTTATAGATGTATAGAACAGATGTAAGATATATGAGTACCATTGTCCGTTTCTAAAACTGTACTACATTGGCGCAAGGCGAGTGTGGAGCATGTCGTATTATAACTGACAATGGTATTTTTATGCCCATTTTTACTTATTATATGCTGTCTCCATGCCTGCTTTGCAGATTCGTAACCCGCATCAGGACTCGCAGATGGGTCTTGAATTGCACCATGGGTCAGGTGAAAAGGAGGCGTAGAACAATGAATACAAAGAAAATGAATTTGACAGAGATAAAAGGGCATGTACAGCACCCGGATTACCAGATGGAGATTGCAGATATCATCCGAAGCAATCTGACACCGAAGTTAATGCAGAAACGGCTTCAGGATTATCATGAAAATGATATTGCTACAGCGATGGAACTTCTGAAAAAGGATGAGCGTTACCGGCTTTATAGTATTCTGGACACGGAAACCCTTGCAAATGTAATGGAATATTCGGATCATCCGAATGACTATATCGGGGAACTGGGAATACGTAAAAGAATCGAAGTTCTGTCACAGATGGAAGTTTCGGCAGCGGCAGAATATCTCCGCCAACTGGAGAAATCGGAGCGCAATGCCCATCTTGATCTGATGGATGAGTCGGTCAAAAAAGAGATCATGCTGCTCAGCTCATTTGATGCAGATGAGATCGGAAGTAAGATGACGACCAATTATATTGCCATCCGGGCAGGGATCAGCGTACGCCAGGCAATGCGGGAACTGGTGGATCAGGCAGCGGAAAATGATAATGTCTCTACAATCTATGTGTTAGATGATGGCGGAATGCTGGCAGGGGCCATCGATCTGAAGGATCTGATCATTGCCCGTGAGAATACGGCGCTTGAGGCAATTACGATGACATCCTATCCTTATGTTTATGCGGACGAACAGATTGAAGACTGTATTGAACGGATGAAAGATTATTCGGAAGATTCAATTCCTGTACTGGATGCGAAGAATAGACTGCGAGGTGTACTGACCGCACAGGATATTACCGGGATTGTAGACGAAGAACTTGGAGAAGATTATGCAAGACTCGCCGGTCTGACCGCGGAAGAAGATCTATATGAACCTATGAAGAAGAGCATCGGAAAACGCCTTCCATGGCTGATCGTGCTGCTTGGATTGGGGCTTGTGGTATCCAGCGTAGTAGGTCTATTTGAGGCGGTGGTGGCAAGCCTGACACTGGTCATTTGCTTCCAGTCACTGATCTTGGATATGTCGGGAAATGTAGGAACCCAGTCCCTGGCGGTGACTATCCGTGTGCTGATGGATGAACAGATTACCGGAAAACAGAAGTTGTATCTCATCGCTAAAGAAGCGAAAGTCGGTCTTTGCAATGGCGCGATTCTCGGGATACTCTCCTTCGTGCTGATCGGATTGTATCTGCTGATCTTCAAAGGAGAACCGGCAGCAGTTGCATTTTCCGTCTCTATGTGTACCGGAATTGCATTGCTTGTATCCATGCTGCTGTCCAGCATCTCCGGGACAATCATCCCTATCCTGTTCAAAAAACTGAAGATTGATCCCGCGGTCGCTTCCGGGCCATTGATCACGACTGTCAACGACCTGGTCGCAGTTGTCACATATTACGGACTGGCATGGTTGATGTTGATGTAAGTGGAGGGGACGGGGGTTTTTTCATTTTCCTCCGTCCCAAATTAAAATAAGGGTGTCCCCAATTTATTTTACCCTGTCCCTTTTGATTTGGGTATAGAATAAATGGATTGGTATGGATCAGTTTATGTTGTATTGATTTTTACAATAAGTGCGTCCTTTATATACAGATAATCGATTGGATAAAAAGATAAGATAATGCTATTCTATATCTAACATTATTATTTGGTATATGGAGGAAAAAGTATGAAGAAAAAGTTAATCAGTGTTCTTTTGTGTATCACAATGTGCGCAGGAATACTCGTAGGATGTGGGGGAAAATCAGATGACAGTCAAAAAGAAGAGGCTGCAGATACGGAAGAAGACAAAGTGATCACTGTTGCTACAACCAATGCATTCTTTCCGGTTGTTTATGCGGATGATGACGGTAATCTGACAGGATTTGAGTATGACATTATGGAAGAAATTGGCAAAAGATCCGGCTATGAGATGGAATACGAAGTTGTTGGGGACATGTCTACAATGTTTGAAGGAATCGATAGCGGAAAATATGACACTATGATGGGTCAGGTATCTGTAACAGAGGAACGTGAGAAAAAGTATATTTTTAGTGAAATATATGGGTATAATGCAATTAAAATGGCAGTTCGCGGAGATGATCCGGCGGAATCTGTGGAAGATCTTCAGGGAAGAAAAGTATGTATTGAATTTGGTACTGTTTTAGAGGATGTTTTAACTGAAATAAATGCTGGTTACCCTGAGGATAAGCAGATTGAACTTGTTACAACAGAAGGAAATATTTATGATGAACTGGCAAGTGGACATTATGATGCATTCCCGATTACTGTATTATCCTTTGATCAGATTAATGAAAAAGGAGAATATAATTTCAAATTAATAGGAGATCCGATTCTGATCGATAAAAATGCTTTTCCATTTGCAAAAGATTGTGATCAGGACAAGCTTGAAGCTGTAAATAGTGCTATTAAAGAAATGAAAGAAGATGGCACATTGTCAGAATTATCTGAGAAATACTTCAAACGTGATATTACACAAGAAGAAATAACAGAATAATATAGATGAAGAAGGCAGTCAGATACATACTGGCTGCCCTTTGTTTCCTAAGGAGTAAAAATGAAATTTGATGTAAAGTTTTTCTTTTCTATTATCCCTAAATTGATTCTTAAAATCCCCTATACATTATGGCTTGGCTGTATTGCTTTTGCAATTGCCTTTGTATTGGGGCTGATTCTGGAGATATGTTATACATCGAAGAATGTGATCATAAGAAAAATTGCCGGATTATATATATCTTATTTCCGTTCGACACCATATATTACGCAGCTGTTTATCTTTTATTTTGGACTGCCGCAGATTATTCCGGCAATGAGAAATGTAGTAGGTGCGACGGCTCTTGTTATAACAATCGCCATGAATTCTGCAGCTTTTATTGCAGAGGTAATACGAGGTGGACTTCTGGCTGTTGATAGAGGACAGAGAGAGGCTGCATTGTCTATAGGGTTAAGTCCAATCAATGTGTATAAAGAGATTATTCTTCCACAGGCGTTTGTTGCGGCATTTCCATCTCTCGGGAATTCCTTTATTATGATGATCAAAAATACAGCCATTGGATTCACGATAGGTGTTGTGGACATTTTAGCGCAGGCAAAGATATTAGCAGCTTCGTCATTGAATTTTTTCGAAGCGTATATTTCTGTAGGTGTTGTTTATTGGATCATTTTGGTCCTGATTGATAAGCTGTTAAAATACATAGAATCAAAAATATGTAGATATTTGTAGGTGAAATATGAAAAATAGAGATGTGAATAGAATGAATAAAGCGTTAGGATTGAAACGCTGTATTGTAGGAGTTAAATTCCTTTATTTTGAACATGAATACCATAATCTTGAAATCAATGAATATGGGAGAAAGACCAGTTATTGTATGATGGTGAAGCATGCGATGGATGGAAATCATTTTAAGGCAAATCTGGGACATTTTGCATGTCGCTGTGCGATAGAGGCGTTGGGACTTGCGGATGAGATGGAAGGAGTGGAATCCGGACAGCGATATTATAGTTTAAATCTGTATGAAAGCAGGGCTGTTGCAAAAGATGTGACACGTGATATTTCAAGGATTAAACAGAAAATATATGGAATAGAAATTGGACCACTAGATGAGCTTGAAGATGCAGATGTTGTCATGCTAATGGTAAATGCATATCAACTCATGCGTGTTGTGCAGGGATATACGTATAAATGGGGCATACCGAAGCATTTATACATGGCGGGAAACCAAGGAGTATGTGCAGATCTGACTGCAGGACCATTTGAAAAAAATGACTTGAATTTCTCAGTACTTTGTGCAGGAACAAGAAGAATGTGTGCATGGGGAGATGATGAAATCGGAGTTGGCCTTCCAATTCAACAATTTGAACCATTAACAGAAGGAATCATACAGACAATGAATTATATAGATTATCCGAACCAAAAAGACGCAATACGGGCAAGGTTGGTTTCTCCAGATGAATTAGGAGTGCCGGTAGATGATAACCTTCATTATGGTAAATTAGGAAAAGAATATGTCAGGCCAGATATGTATGAAAAACTGAAAAGTGGGGAATTGGAATGATTAAAATAGAAAATCTTCACAAAAGTTTTGGTGAACTCCATGTGTTAAAAGGAATTGATTTTCAGGCCCAAAAGGGAGAAGTAGTTGCAATTATTGGACCTTCCGGGATGGGAAAGTCTACATTTCTTCGTTGTGTTAATTTTATTGAACGTCCGGAAAAGGGGATTGTCGAAATTGATAATGTTCGTGTGGATGTTCAGAAATGCACAGAAAAAGAAATTAAAAAATTACGTATGAAAACCTCTATGGTATTCCAAAACTATAATGTATTTAAAAATAAAACAGTGCTTGAAAATGTAATGCTTCCAATGACTTCTGTGCAAAAGATGAAAAAAGAAGAAGCTAGACAGAAAGCACTGGAATATTTAAAGCAGGTAGAATTGCTTGATAAAATTGACGAGTATCCATCACGTTTGTCGGGAGGTCAGCAACAGAGGGTAGGTATTGCCAGAGCCATGGCTGTAAATCCAAAAGTAATATTACTTGATGAGCCGACTTCATCATTGGACCCGGAACTGGTGACCGGGATTCTGGATATTATTAAGAAATTGGCTCGTGAGCATGAACGTACCATGTTGATCGTTACTCATGAAATGCGCTTTGCTCGGGAAGTAGCAGACAGAATCTTGTTTATGGATGACGGAGTTATTATAGAAGAAGGAAAGCCAGAACAGATATTTGCGAATCCTCAAAATGACAGAACTCGTAAGTTTTTGGAATTATTACAGTAGCAAAATGCCAGAATGATTAAGAGGTCATTCTGGCATTTGGTGATTCATTATCGAGAATATAATTTTATGAGCTCAACTAACATCTTGGTTACTTTTTCCATACTTTCTATGGTTATGTGTTCGAAAGGAGTGTGGAAAGCATGACCGCCTGTCCCGATATTGGGGCATGGGAGACCGTGAAAACTAAGCCAGCAACCATCCGTTACACCTCGAAGCGGAATAACCTTAGGTTCTATTCCGGCGTTTATGCATGCCTGGCTGGAATTTTGGATTAAATGCATGTGGTGCTGGATGACTTCCGCCATGTTTTTGTGAGTATCGGTCAGAGTCAATGAGATGGTATTGGGGCTCCATTTTTTGTTTAATGCATTTGTGATTTGGCGAAGTATTGTCTTCCTTTCCTCAAAATGTTTCTGGTTATGATCTCTGATACTATAATGAAGCTCAGAATGTTCGGAATCTCCGCTTATGTTTGTTAAATGATAATAGCCTTCATACAATTCTGTGTCTCTTGGAGTCTCATTTTGCGGCAACATGTTGTTAATCTCGATTGCTATAAGGCTGGCGTTTACCATCGTGTTTTTTGCGCTGCCGGGGTGGGTGGAACATCCATGAATGGTAAAATCTGCCTGGCAAGCATAGAAAGTCTCGTATTGAATTTCTCCTTCCCTTTCACCGTCAAGTGTAAATGCATAATCAGCACCGAATTCTTCAAAATCAAAATAGTGCACTTCGTTATACATTTCTTCATCAGGTGTGAATGCAATGCAGATAGTTCCGTGAGGAATTCCTGATGTCAGGACGCATTCTGCCATTGTGATGATTTCAGCAATGCCGGCTTTATCATCAGCGCCTAGAATTGTAGTCCCGTCGGATGTTATTAAATCCTGTCCTTTATAAAGAGAAAGATGGGGATATTCTTCCACCTTCAAAGTACGGTAACTGTTGCCGAGAGGGAGATCCTGCCCTTGGTAGTTTGGGTGAATGACAGGGTTAATCTGATGTTCACAAAAGTCAGAAACTGTATCTAGATGAGCTAAAAATCCTAACTTTGGTTTCTCTTCGTAACCAGGTGTTGCTGGTAAAGATGCGTATACAAAGCAATGTTCAGTTACTCTTGCATTATTGATTCCAAGACCATGCATTTCTTCGACTAATAGATTGGCTAATGTAAATTGTGAGTTAGTAGAAGGACATCTTTTTTGAGTAGAATCACTTGCTGTTTGTATTGTTGCATATTGTAAAAATCTTTGATAAGGTTTCATAAAAATCCCTCTTTATATAAAAAATAAGTATAGATAAAGTATAACAAAACTTAGCCCCTGGTAAAATACAATATTTGTTCGAAATACCGGGAAGAATAATAATGAGAATTTGCAAGATTTCGAACAAAAAATTGCATATCAAAACGAAAAAGTCAGCTTTTTAACAATGTAAATACAATAAAAATGCAAGTATATATTGACATTTTTTCAATATATACGTAAAATAGCAGATAGTGACGCTACGAATGAATGAAGATACAGGAGGGAACCCCGATGACACCATATAGTCAGTTGAGTAAAGAAGAGTTATTAGCATTAAAAAGTGATCTGGAGCAGCAGTTTGAAGATATAAAGGGCAAGGGCCTGAAGTTAGATATGTCTCGAGGCAAACCGTCAAAAGCACAGCTTGATCTGAGCATCGGAATGATGGACGTTTTGACCAGTGAATCAGATCTGGTAAGTTCTGATGGCGTAGACTGCAGAAATTATGGAGTTCTCTGCGGAATCAGTGATGCAAGAAAATTATTGGCAGACATGTCTGAGGTGCCGGAGAGAAATATTCTTATCTATGGTAATTCAAGTCTGAATGTTATGTTCGATACCGTATCACGTGCTATGACACATGGTATTATGGGAAGTACTCCATGGTGCAAGTTAGACCATGTAAAATTCCTGTGTCCAGTACCAGGATATGACCGCCACTTCGCAATTACAGAATTCTTCGGAATTGAGATGATCAATATTCCGCTTCTGGAGACCGGACCGGATATGGATATGGTGGAGAAATTAGTAGCTGAGGATGATTCCATCAAAGGAATCTGGTGTGTACCGAAGTATGCGAATCCAACTGGAATATCCTATTCCGATGAGACGGTAAGAAGATTTGCAAGATTGAAGCCGGCTGCAGAGGATTTTCGTATTTTCTGGGACAATGCATATTCCATTCATCATCTTTACGATGATAAGAGAGATGTGATCCTTGAACTGTTAAATGAATGTATTAAGGCAGGTAACCCGGACATGGTTCTGAAGTTCATCTCCACTTCCAAGGTGTCATTCCCAGGATCCGGAATCGCCGCACTGGCAGCTTCTGAGGCAAATATTGAAGACGCAAAACAATATATGAAGTTCCAGACGATCGGGCATGATAAGCTGAATCAGCTGCGCCATGTACGCTTTTTCAAAGATATGCCGGGTATGTATGCACATATGCGTAAGCATGCGGATATCCTTCGCCCGAAGTTTGAGAAAGTAGAAGAAGTTCTGGAAAAAGAACTTGGCGGACTCGAGATTGGTACATGGACGAAACCACTTGGCGGATACTTTATCTCCTTTGATGCGATGGAAGGCTGTGCAAAAGCAATCGTTGCAAAGGTGAAGGAAGCAGGGCTTGTCATGACAGGTGCCGGTGCAACGTATCCATACGGAAAGGATCCAAAAGACAGCAATATCCGTATTGCACCATCTTTCCCGACGGTTGAGGAACTGGCAGTGGCAGCAGAGATCTTTGTTCTTGGTGTAAAACTGGTAAGTATTGACAAGTTATTGAGTGGAAAAAATTAATAGAAAGTTATTGAGAATATTATCCAGTAAAGAAACGGGTATTTATATTGACAGGATAATTAAAATTTGATATCCTCTGGGAAGTTAGAAACAACTAACTACCCTGGGGGATATTTTTGTGCAAATATTTTTTTACACACGAGTTAGCGATAACTAATTATCAATAATATGCAAGGAGAGAAGTGATGAAAAAGAGATGATGAAAAATCCAATAAAAATAATCTGGATGGCAGCAGGTGTGGTATTTCTGGGGATAGGAGCAGTAGGTGTTGCACTTCCGGTGCTTCCGACCACGCCGTTTTTATTGCTTGCTTCCTTTTGCCTGGCAAAGGGATCGAAAAGACTTCATGAATGGTTCGTAGGAACCAAATTATATCAGAACCATCTGGACAGCTTTGTAAGAAACAGAGCGATGACACTTAAGACCAAGCTGGGGATACTTTTCCCGGCATCTGCAATGCTTTTGCTGGCATTTGCGGCGATGCAGAATGTCTATGGCAGAGGATTCATCCTGTTTTTGATTCTATTCAAATATATCTATTTCTTTACATGCATCCGCACGATCAGGGAAGGGGCATAAAGGATAAGATGTCAGCAAAGAATAGTCAGCAAAAACGAGAAAAAGAAAAACAAGTTATAGATCAGATGATTGCCATATATTGCCGAAAGAATCATCGGCATCTGCACAAGGAGAATGGATTATGCAGTGCATGTGAAGAATTACGACGCTATGCAAGGATGCGGGTGGATCGCTGCCCATTCATGGAGACGAAGACTTTCTGCAATCAGTGCAAGGTTCATTGCTATCAGCCAAAGATGCAAGAAGAGATTCGAAAGGTCATGCGCTTCTCGGGACCGCGAATGCTTCTGTATCATCCGGGGATGGCAATCTGGCATATGATCAGTACGTTAAAGGGTTAAATATAGAAAAAGGACTTGCTTTTTGGCTTGTGGTATGGTACACTATCCTAGCGAATGGAAGTAGGTCTTTTTTTTATGCCTAAAATTAGGGTAGCCTCGCAAGCTACCAAGTAACAAGTTAATTTAGACAAACAAAGCGAGGTGGAAGTTGTGCGTACAAGAATCACATTGGAATGTACAGAATGCAAACAGCGTAACTACAACATGACGAAGGATAAGAAAGCTCATCCGGAACGCATGGAGACTAAGAAGTACTGTAAGTTCTGCAAGTCACACACATTGCACAAAGAAACAAAATAGTCGCTGCAAAGGAGTGGGTGTCATGAGCGATAAGACGCAGAAGAAAAGCTGGTTCAAAGGTCTTAGCAGAGAATTTAAGAAAATCATTTGGCCAGATAAGATGACAGTAGCAAAGCAGACGGCAGCAGTTGTTTCTGTAACCGTAGTTCTGGGTGCGATCATTGCGATCATTGATTTTATTGCCCAGTACGGAGTGGATTTATTAGTAAGATAACTGATAATCTGCACGCAAGAAAGGTGAGTTTATGTCAGAGGCAAAATGGTATGTAGTTCATACTTATTCTGGGTATGAGAACAAAGTAAAAGCCAACATTGATAAGACAATTGAAAACAGACATCTGGAAGATCAGATTCTGGAAGTTCAGGTGCCAATGCAGGATGTCGTTGAGATGAAGAATGGTGTCCAGAAGGCGACGCAGAAGAAGATGTTTCCAGGCTATGTTCTGATTCACATGATCATGAACGATGATACATGGTATGTTGTCCGCAACACAAGAGGTGTAACTGGGTTCGTAGGACCGGGATCTAAGCCGGTTCCGCTTACGGATGCAGAGATGGCATCGCTGGGAATCAGGGAAGAGAATATTGTCGTAGATTTTGAAGAGGGCGATACTGTTCAGGTAATTGCCGGTGCATGGGCAGATACAGTTGGAGTTATCCAGTCTATGAACATGCAGAAGCAGAGCCTTACCATCAATGTTGAATTATTCGGCCGTGAAACACCGGTTGAAATAAGTTTCGCAGAAGTTAAAAAGATGTAACTGCTATAAGCAGTGCACGGGTTACATTATTGGCTGCAGGGGAGCTCGCTCACCGACAGACATATAATGAAAACCGTATAGGGCGACAGCCCTCAGCGAGATGAAGCGCAGCGCAATCGAGCTGGCACTGTGGAATAAGTAAAACAAAAAAGTGGGAGGGACAAAGATTCCCGGGAGTACCACAAGGAGGTAATTAAAATGGCAAAAAAAGTAACAGGTTATATTAAATTACAGATTCCTGCCGGAAAAGCTACACCGGCACCACCGGTTGGTCCAGCACTTGGTCAGCACGGTGTAAATATCGTTGAATTTACAAAGCAGTTTAATGCAAGAACTGCAGATCAGGGAGATTTGATTATTCCTGTTGTTATCACAGTTTACAATGACAGAAGCTTCAGCTTCATCACAAAGACACCACCGGCAGCTGTTTTGATTAAGAAAGCCTGCAACATCAAATCTGGTTCAGGCGTTCCGAACAAGACAAAAGTAGCTACGATCACAAAGGAACAGGTAAGACAGATCGCAGAGACAAAGATGCCAGACTTAAATGCAGCAACAATCGAGAGTGCTATGAGCATGATCGAAGGAACATGCCGCAGTATGGGTGTTAAAGTTACTGAATAAACGTGTAAACAAGAATCGTGGGAGGGTTATCCCGACATTACCACAAGGAGGTTATTTAGATGAAAAGAGGAAAGAAATATGTTGAAGCTGCAAAAGCAATTGACAGAGGAACTCTCTATGATGTTGCAGATGCAGTGGCATTAGTTAAAAAGACTGCAGTAGCAAAATTCGATGAGACTATCGAAGCTCATATCAGAACCGGATGTGACGGACGTCACGCTGACCAGCAGATTCGTGGAGCAGTTGTACTGCCACACGGAACAGGTAAAAAAGTTCGTATCTTAGTATTCGCAAAGGATGCAAAAGCTGAAGAAGCTAAAGCAGCTGGAGCAGATTACGTTGGAGGAATGGAACTGATCGAGAAGATCCAGAAAGAAAACTGGTTTGAATTCGACGTTGTTGTTGCTACACCAGATATGATGGGTGTTGTAGGACGTATCGGTCGTGTACTTGGACCAAAAGGTCTTATGCCAAACCCAAAAGCTGGTACAGTAACAATGGATGTTACCAAAGCAATCCAGGAGATCAAAGCTGGTAAGATTGAGTACAGACTTGACAAGACAAACATTATCCATGTGCCATTAGGAAAAGCTTCATTTACTGAAGAACAACTTGCGGACAACTTCCAGACGCTGATCGATGCAATCAACAAAGCAAGACCTGCAGCAGTAAAAGGCCAGTTCTTAAAGAGCGTGGTTCTTACTTCTACAATGGGACCGAGCGTAAAAGTTAACCCAATGAAGCTTGTTTAATTTGATTGTAGAGATAATATAAAATTATGCAGAGGCAGGAATGTATATTCCTGCCTCTGTTTGTTATTGGTGAAAAAAGATGTTGACAAATCATTGAAAATCGTTCAACATGAAAATAGATTTCTGAAAAAGAAGAGGTTTAATCGTATGATATTAATAAGAAATGCAGAGATTTATACTCCGGAGTATATGGGGAAAAAAGATGTTCTGATATGTGGTGAGAAAATCGAATGCATCAAGGATTCAATTGAGGATTTACCCGGATGGTGTGAGATTATTGACGGAGAAAATAAGATATTAACACCTGGTTTGATTGATCAGCATGTTCATATTACTGGTGGTGGGGGTGAAGGGAGTTTTCATACAAGAACGCCGGAACTCAATCTGTCAGAAATGATAAAAGGCGGAATTACAACTGTAATTGGGCTTCTGGGAACCGATGGCCTTACAAGAAGTGTAGAAAATTTATACGCAAAAGCGGCAGCTCTTACCGAAGAAGGGGTGAGTGCATATATGCTAACGGGCGCATATGGATATCCATCGCCGACAATTACAGGAGAGATTGATAAAGATATAGTTTTTATAAAAGAAGTATTGGGGGTAAAATTAGCTGTTTCTGATCATCGTGCGCCGAATGTTACGGAAGATGAGTTAATTCAGATAGCGAGTAAGGCAAGAGTTGCAGGCATGCTGAGTGGAAAGCCGGGAATTGTGGTGCTGCATATGGGAGATGCCGAGTGCGGGTTAAAACCAGTTTTTCGCGCGCTTTCAGATAGTTCTGTTCCAATACGTATTTTTAGACCGACACATGTTAATAGAAATGAAAATCTCTTGGAAGAGGCATATAGATTTCTTGAAAAAGGCGGTTATATTGATCTGACATGCGCAATCAATGAGCATTTTGCTCCTGGTGAATGTATTGTGAAAGCTGTTGAGAGAGGACTTTCGACGGAACATATTACAATAAGTTCGGATGGGCATGGAAGCTGGTCGGAATATGCCCAGGATGGAACTCTTCTGAAAATCGGTGTGTCCAAAGTGGATGCGTTATATAATGAGTTGACTTTTATGGTTAAAGAGCTGGGAATGCCTCTTGAGAAGGCGTTACCATATATGACCAGTCAGGTGGCAGAAGCACTCAATTTGTTGCCTGAAAAAGGAGTGGTGAAAGAAGGTTCGGATGCAGACCTGCTTTTGCTCGAAAAAGATATGACTTTGAGCACATACATTGCAAAAGGGAAAATCTTTATGAAAGAGAAAAAACTGATTCGGAATGGGACATACGAATAGGAGATACTTAGTTATAAAAGGGAGAAGCTGTGGTGATGCTTCTCCCTTTTATGATGATTAATTGTATTTCTTAAAAACGTCTACGATTTTTTGCATATCTTCAATTGAAAATCTCTGATCACAACTGATGGACATTATATGATTGTATATGTATTGTGCTCCGGGATATTTTTCGATATCAATAAATGGAGGGACAGGCCAATATACTTTTGGTACAATTTGATTTTTTTTCAAATGGTCAATCAAAGAATTACGATTATCTGCGAAAAGAGGAAAGAACATAGGACACACATCATCCGGAAGCTCTGGAAAGACAGGACGTACAGAAGGATTATATGGCAAATGTTCCAGAAGATAATTGTAATTCGCTCGCCTTTTGTGGATTGAATTGTCCAACGGATAGTGTTGAATGGTTTTTAGTGATTCGTTGTCCCCGGCTTGCATATCAAATATTTTGCGTAGCATGAATTCGGCTTCCCAGAAAGCTTCGTCACTCTCTCGGTTTAGCGATTCATTACCTGTTTTTTCGTATTCTGCTCTGCATTTTAAAGCTTTGTCTCTAATGGATAACTGTGTTTGGTTTGGTGGGATAGGTGAAACATGAAACTTACCGGTTCTTTTAATTGCCAGGCCACCTGAGATGACGCCCATCCATTTCCGTAGACTTACAGAAATATAGTCGGCATCTTTACAGGCTCCAATTGGTGAAAATGCGGTATGAGTCGTGTCTTGCATAATTGTGACGCCGCTCTTTTTGCATTTCTTTACAAATTCCGTGTCAAAAGTTGAATATCCATAGTACCCACATATGAGTAAGAAACTGATTTTGGGGATTAGGGATTCATCAAATTGTGGGACGAGATTATTGTCAAAATCATAGTAATAGATCTTGTATCCTGCTTTTACAAAGCATCCGATGACTGTTTCGCAATCGTAGGCGGGAAGATATGCCACACGTTTTTTGTCGGTCAACATGATGTCTTGCAAACAATAATAGATGGAACAACGTCCGGACATAAGATGAGCCACGTCGCCGGCATCAGGACATGTGCGAGAGATATAATTGTTTTCAGTTTCAAGGGTCGGTTCATAAGGGAAAAATCCGCCTATTTCCATAATAGCTACCTCCTATAAAGATTGTATATTGTGTGTGCTGTTTTTATACTCTTCACCGTGATTCGTTCCGATGAAGAGTTTCTTGCCTTTTTGATATGCAAGCAGAGTTGTGAATGTAACTGGTTGCCATGCTTCTTTTCCTAACGGAACTGTTGAAAAGAGGACCTGTTTTTCTTTTTTTAGTTCATATAAAGAATTTTTGTAATTTGTATGTACATATAGCAACTCTCCGTCATATACTATCAAATTCAGTTTGTTTCCTTTGGATATTTTGGCAATCGCAAAATCCAGAAGGTTAAATCGTTCTTTTTTCGTCATTTTCTGTTTTTTTCTACTCTCTGCCTGGTTAATCTGATCAACCAAATAAAGCAAAATCCTTTCGCTGTCTGTATCTCCATTTTGAAAATCTGCATATTTGTTTAGTGGTTTACCATTAAAAATTGTGCCGTTGTGAATTAAAGTCCATGTTCTGCCCTGCTGATCTTTGGCAATAAAAGGATGGCAATTATTATAGTCGATGTTTCCAATTGTAGCATAGCGGATGTGTGCAAGCGCAGTTTTTGCTATTATCGGAGTAGAAAGTCTTTCACGCAAATGATTGCTTTTACTTGCTTGAATCGGTTCTTTTTCTATCTGAACATTATTTGCTTCCAGGCAGGCAAGTCCCCACCCATGAGGATGGGCGTTGCTGTGGGAAAAAAACTCTTTTAAATCGTTATTAATTTCATGGCTTTCGGCCGAAGTGATTCCAAATAATTCACACATAGGCAACCTCTAAGAAGACAAAGTGTCGATAAAATCTTGACGCTCTGAAGGGGCTACACTATCTATGACAAGACAGGATGCCAACAGATTCAGTGCTGCCATGGGTAATGTCAACGAGTTATAAAATAATTCTGTAGAAGTAGGACAAATCAAAAGGTGCGTACTGTGCTTGGTTGCCGGAGAAGACTCGCTGTCGGTTATGGTTAATACCGGAACTCCGGAATCAGAAGCTTTTTTGGAAATATTTCCGATTGGGAAATAATATCTTGGAAATGAAAAGAAAATAACCAGATCGCCCTCTGAAAGTTGTTTTAATATCAGTTGTGTTTCGTCCAAATCAGATAGATCAATGAGGGTTGCGTTAAAATATAAAATGCGTAACCTTGATTCCAGAAACTCCCCCAATACTTTTGAAATATCATGAGCAAAAATAAATATTCGATTACTTTTTCTGATTTCATCTGACATTGCAATGATTGGAGCAAGTGAAAGTTTTGAAAAGAAATCGGAAAAAGCAGATGCTTCTGCACTACAGATTTCACGAAGCAGTGCAGCGCGCTCGGAAGCTTCTCCAGAGGCGATGTTAGGAGTGAAAAAAGTAGGTGTAGAGGTAAGTTTAATCATTTTTTGCGTATAATCGCGAAATTGTTCTTTTAATTCTAAAAAAGTATTGCATCCTATCTTGTGGCAGAATCTGAGAAGTGTAAGTTCAGATGTAGATGTCTGATGGCTTAACTGTGCAAGTGTTATATAGCTGATTTCTTCTGGATTGGCTTTTAAATAGTCAGCGATATATTTTTGTTTTCGAGTTAAGCTGGGATATAATTGTTCGATTCGTTCTAAAATATCCATTTTCTCTCCTTTCTTTAATGTTTGAAAACATAAAAATTTTAAATATAATCATAAAAAATAAGTAATAGCTTTACAAAATCATTATAACATGTATAATAAAAAATACAAAGTAAAGTGTATGCTTTACATAAAAAGAAACGTGACAAATTTTATGAAGTATTTTTGTGATTATTGTACAGAAATTTACTTCGAAAGTAAAGGAGGAGAGAAATACCTATGAAGAAACTATTTGATGAATATTTTGAACGGACATGGCTGATTATCTTTTTGTTTATGTTTTTCCTGATTATGATTCCGTTCCCGTTTTTCTACAGTGAGACGTATATACCGTTTGTGGGAGGCATTCCGAGTTATCTTTTCGGATGGTTTGCACATACAGCTGTTACATTTACGTTGATCATTGTATATTTTCGCATGTGTATGAAGAGAAAAGAATACCATGTTTACGATGAAGATGAAAAAGAGAAAAAGGAGGAAAAATAAATATGAATGGAGCGATTCAGCCATCACCAATACCGTTTTATTCTGTACTGGTGATTTATCTTGGAATCATGGCATTTATCGGATGGTATGCAAGTCGTAAGACAAGCAGTCTTGGAGACTTCTTTGTGCTTAGCGGAAAAGCTGGTGTGATTGTCAGCGGTATTGCATATTTTTCAACTCAGTTTTCTATGGGAACATTCCTTGGAACTCCTGGAACAATTTATGGAGTGGGATATGCAGGAATGGCAATTTCTGTACCGGGTGCAGTATTTTGTATGATTTTACCTGCTGTTTTGATTGGACGAAAATTGATTACTCTTGGACACGAATATGGATTTCTCACAATGGCTGATTATCTGACTGACCGTTATCATTCAAAAAGTATGAGTGGAGTGTTGGGAGTTATGATGTTGTTCTTCCTGATTCCTATGATGGGAGCGCAGATCATTGGAGCAGGAGTTATTGTTCATGTATTTACTGGACTTCCTGAGTGGGCAGGAGTTGTAGGAATGGGTATAATTGTTATATTATATTGTATGGCAGGTGGAATGAAAGGAGCGATGATGACAGATGTCATTCAAGGTTCTCTTATGATAGGAACCGCAATTGTTACGTTTGTTGTGTCAATAGTGATGGGAGGCGGCTTTGAAAACATTAATCATACATTGCAGAATATGAATGAGGCTTATTTGACATTCCCAGGTGCAAATGGTTATATGCCGTGGACATATTATGTTTCTAACATTGTACTGTGGTCATTCTTTACTATGGGACAACCACATTTGTTTACGAAATTCTTCGCTATGAAAGATCACAAAACAATGTTTAAGGCAGTTCTCCTGGGTACAGGCGGTATGTTTTTGTCAGCAACTTTGATTGAGTGGGCTGGTGTAAATGGAATAGCATCGATCCAGAATATTGAGAAGGCAGATCAGATTGTTCCGATGATTCTTCAAAGAGGACTGAATCCATTCCTTGCGTCGATTTTTATTTCTGGAATTGTTGCGGCAGGTATGTCTACAATTGATGGTATTTTGGTTACTACAACTGGTGCGGTAACAAGAGATATTTATCAGAAGCTTATTAATAAGAAAGCGACAGATGAAAGCGTCATGAAGTTATCAAAAGTTGTAACAGTACTTATCGGTATCATCGTAATTTGTTTTGGAGTATTTCAGCCGGGAAGCATTTTTGAAATTAATCTATTTGCGTTTTCTGGAATGGCAGTGTTTGTAGTGCCGATTTTGTTTGGAATGTATTGGAAAAAATCAACAGCAAAGGGTGCAATTGCGGCGGTTGTAGTAGGAGTAGTTGCTCTTTTGTGCTTTACATTGATTCCGTCTGTGAAGGCGATGGCGTTTGGGTTCCATGCATTATTCCCGTCAACAATTCTGGGAGCAATTACTATGGTTATTGTTAGTAATATGACTCAGGCACCGCCGCAGGAGACAATTGAACGTCATTTCGCAATTTTTCAAAAAAAATAAAAGCGAAGACAAGAAGGAGGAAATGATATGTATCTTGGAAAGATGACGACAGCTCAGGCGAAAGAAGCATTCAAAAATGATCCAATTATTGTGATTCCGGTTGGAAGCACAGAACAGCATGGGACACAGAGCGCACTTGGAACTGACTATATGGTTCCGTCATATTTGGCAGATCATATTGAAGATGTGGACAATGTGATCGTAGCACCGACTGTTCCTTATGGCGTATGCCCGTATCATTTGAGCTTTGAAGGTAGTATTAATATTGGATATGAGGGCTTATATCTTGTGCTTCATGGAATAATGGACTCATTGATGCAACATGGTGTACGAAGATTTGTAGTTCTCAATGGACATGGCGGAAATACTCCTTCGATTGATAGGGCGGCACTTGAGGTGTACCATAAAGGTGGTGTATGTGCTAGTGTAGACTGGTGGAGTTTGGTAGCACAGCTTGATGATAGATTTCAGGGAGGACACGGAGATGTTTTGGAGACGTCTGCCATGATGGCGATAGATCCAGAATCAGTACATTTGGAACTTGGTAAGCCGATTAATGCGCAAAATCCGACAAGCGAGATGAAAGCTGCATATATTCAGGCTGTGAATTTTAAAGGTGGTACAGTCAGACTTGTGCGAGATACAAAAGAAATCGCGCCGAGTGGATGGTTTGGACCCTTTGATCCCAAAGATTCTTCGGCAGAGCTTGGACAGGCAGCACTTGATCTTGCGGTGGATTATATTCGGGAATTTCTGGAAGAAATGAAGAAAATAGAAATATAATCTTCTTCAGGAGTATCTGATGATTAAGCAGTGTTTTTGGGCTTCCGAGGGGAATCTCTTGTAAATCTTTGTGAAAAAAGAAAAAAGGGGGAATCATGACATGTTTTATGCACTCTGTGGGAGCCCAAGAAAAAAACATAATACAGATCAACTTTTGGATTTTGTTTTAAATGGAATTATGGATATCATACCGGATGCAAAAGTAAAGAAACTATACGTTTATGATTACAACTATACAGGTTGTATCAGTTGTTATGCTTGTAAAAGAATGAACGGAAAGTCATATGGAAAATGTGCGAAAAAGGATGATATTTCGGAACTTCTATATGAATTGTCAAAAGCTGATGGTATTGTGATCGGTTCTCCGGTATATTTTCATGACATTCCGGGACAGCTTAGAAGTTTTATGGAACGTTTATTATATCCTTATTTGGTATATGGAAAGGAGTGCTGCTCCATAGCACCGCGTAAAATGCCGACAGCATTTATTTATACCATGAATGCTACAGAAGAAAAAATGAAAAAAATGAATTATCCCATAAAGCTATCAGCAATGGAAGAATATACAGAGATTGTTTTTACAAAACCTGAAATTTTGTATTGTTATGATACATATCAATTTGATGATTATAGTTTATATAAAGCAGAGCGGTTTCCGGAACGGGAAAAGTTCCTGATAAAACAAGAACTTTTCCCGAAAGATTGTGAAAAGGCCTTCGCACTGGGACAACAACTTGCACGGAAGGCTAAATGTCAGAATCCCATTGTTTCAGAAATTCCTGACAAAATTTAATAAAGTCTGCATGCTCTGCGTGAAAATAGCTGTTATGCAGAGAAATAAGATTATAAGTATGGAACTCGTAGTAATTATCGATATAGATTTGCTGCAGAGTTCCATTTTTTAGTTCTCTTGCAACACCGCTTTTAAATAAAAAAGAGATGCCGATATTTTGAAGAAGAAGTTGTTTTACAATAGTCAGACTGTTGCTGATTTCAATAAGGTTAGCAAAAAGCATTGTTGATATATGATTGTCTCTGAAAATTGTTTCTAACCGTCGGCGCGAAGGTGTTTTATCAGCACCTAAAATAAGCGTATTATCATATATATCATCTATAGATACGTGTTTTTCCGCGAGCGGGTGTTCGGGGGAGCAGACGCAGATTGTGCTGCTGCACAGCTCATAATAATCGTGCCCGGTTTTTGATATGATTCCGTCCATTAAAAAGAAATCTAGTTCACCTTCGTTCAACATTCTGGATAGTTCGTCGTAATAGTCAGTGACAATTCTGATTTTATAGTCAGGATATTTTTCATAAAGGCAATAATTAAATATGGTAGAAAAGATTCGCCGGCAGCTTGCTCCGCACCAAGACGCAGCTCTTTCGGCGAAGAGGATAGGAGAGAAAGCTGTTCTTTAATGCGTTCTGAATCAGAGTGTACGGAATTGACATATTGATAGAGTGTATTTCCCGAGGGGGTCAGATGAAACTTTCGGTTGTTATAGGTATAAAGTTTTGTGCGGTAATACTCTTCCAGATATTTTAAATGATGGGAAACTGCTGGTTGTGTAATATGCAATTTTTCTGCTGTTTTTGTGAAACTTTTTGTCTGACAAAGGGTTAAGAAAGTGTATAATCTTGGGTCTAGCATAATGGCTCCTTTTTCTATTATTTGTAGTAATAGATAAATTACAAATTATAATTTTATTGTAAGTAAAAAAGCTGATATAATCGATGATAAATTAAGACAATCGGAAAATAAATTGTCAATAAACAATAAAACAGAAAAAGACGACACTATTTTCTGATAATTACAAAAAAACAATATAAAGGAGGATAATGTATGAAGAAAATTATTGCAAGTCTTTTATGTGTAGCTATGGTAGTGACGCTGTTTGCAGGATGCGGAAAATCATCTTCGGGCGGAGAAGATGGATCATCCGGCTCAACAGGTTCTGAGGCTTCCGCGGGAGTTGAAGATGGATATGTGAGGTATACACTGACAGCAACACCGCAGATCGATCCGGGCGTGGGAGCGGATCTGGGTGCTGCGACAGTATTGATCAATCTTTATGATCTGCTTGTAATGCTACAGAAGGATGGAAGTGTTGGACCATGGGGTGCAAAAGAGTGGTCAGTAGATGACGATGGAAAAATATGGACATTTACACTTAGAGATGATATCAAATTCCATAGTGGAAATCCTTTGACCGCAAATGATGTTGTGTATACATTACAGAGACTTCTAGATATGGAGAAGGATTTGGATATCTTTTCAGTTCAACTGTTAAAGGAGTAAAAGCAGTTGATGATACAACAGTTGAAATCGAATGTAAGGAAGCAACAGGAACTCTTCTTGCAACACTTGTCAGATTGTATATTCTTGACAGCAAACTTGTTGAAGAGAATTATGCATCAGCTGATTACGGAGACAAGGGAGATTATGGAAAAGCATTTCTTTTGGAAAATGATGCAGGAAGTGGCCCGTATAAAGTAAAAGAATATGCAGCAAATTCACATGTTCTTTGTGAACAGAATATTGGAATGAACTTGACCCGAATAGTCCAAAAGGATTTAAAGCGATTCGATGATTGCAGGACTTAAACATGCGGAGTATCTCTTGGAACTTCGGGAAAAGACCGGATGGTGTTTTAGCAGGAAGGGCATGTACGAGCCTCCGTGGGCAGAAGAGATGCGAGAATGGAATCTGGAAGAAGACTTTGGACTTGAGGGAATGCTTTACGACGATTAATCTGAAAACTTATGTGTAGTAAAGAGAAGAGAGCTTTTTGCTGAATCAATCAGAAAAGCTCTCTTCTTTCGTGCATCATGACAAGAAATTCTTCCATTGCCCGAGTTTTGTATTTATGATTTTTGTAATAGAAAAAAACCTGTCGTTTGGCGGCATCGCCATCAAGTTTATAGTAGACAAGATTTTCAAAAGACGGAAGCTGACTAACGAGAATATCACTGATAAATGTAGCTCCGAGTTGAGTGGATGCAGCCATATAGGCAGTTGACTGCTGATTGAGTTCAAGGATGATGTAAGGATGAAATCTGGCTTCTCTGCATAACCGGTCACCGCGGATGCGGGTGTCGTTACCGGGGGCGAGCATGATAAAGGGCAATGTAGAAAAGTTTTTTAAAGGAACGGCCGGATATGACTCGTTCAAGTAGCTTTTGTTTTTGATGCTTTCGTAAGAAAGTTGATATTTTTTCAGGTTTTCATGAATGGAAAAATGCTTTGGCACTGCAAGGAGGATGTTTTCGCTGCAATAAAGTTCCCGGTTGTATAGTGTGCTGTCGTAGTGATAATTGTCGATTACGAAATCCAGAGAGTTGTTTCCCAACATTGCTTCTAGCTGGGTGGTGTTCCCTTCTGTAACCTGAATTCGTACATCGGGAAATTTCTGTTTAAAATTTGTGATCAGTGGTGGCAAGACATATGCGGCAAAAAGGTTGCTGGCACCAAGAGACAAGCTGCCGGTTTTTAACGTGGACAGATTGTTGATGTAGTTTTCTACACGTTGCTCAATCTGGAAAATCTCTTTCGCTGCTTCCATATAGACTTGTCCTATTTCGGTAAGCTGCAAAGGACTCGTGCTCCTGTCAAACAGAGGAAACCCAACACGCTCTTCTACTTTTTTGATTCGAGCACTTAATGATGGCTGGCTGATGTAAAGATTCTGTGCGGCTTTGGAAAAACTCTTTTCACGATACACTTCATATACATATTCTTTCCATGTAAACATAGAGGCCTCCTTATAGATAAAATGATATAATTATTATATGATTATATGTATTTGATTATATTATATCTCTGTCGTATGATAAAAGCAAATAAAGAAATCATTTTCTGACAAGGTGGGGAAGGATATGAAAGAGATTTTAAGAGCAAAAAGAATGGAAATGGTTCACTCGGATATCAGAGGTCCGTTGTTTGTAGAAGCGATGAATATGCAGGCCAGGGGAATTGATGTATTAAAATTAAATACAGGGAATCCTGCAACTTTCGGATTTAAACAGCCGGAGAGTGTTGAGAGGGCTTTGGAAAGACACACGGCTGAAGGAGTTGGCTATTGTGATTTTAAAGGGATGCCAAAAGCAAGAGAAGCCATTTGTGAATATGAGAAGTCCAAAGGAATCAAAGGAATTACACCGGATGATGTGTTTATTGGAAATGGTGTCAGTGAAGTCGTTTCCTTTGCGCTTATGCCATTGCTGAATGACGGTGACGAAGTTCTTGTGCCGACGCCGAGTTATTCGATTTGGGGAAATTCGGTATATTTGGCCGGAGGGAAACCAGTGTTCTATGTTTGTGATGAAAAGTCTAATTGGTATCCGGATGTTGCGGATATTCGATCTAAGATCACCCCGAAGACAAAGGCTATGGTAATCATCAATCCAAATAATCCGACAGGAATGCTATATCCGAAAGAAGTGTTGGAAGAGATTGTACAGGTGGCAAGAGAAGAGGGTATTCTTCTTTTTGCAGATGAGATTTACGATAGATTGGTTATGGATGGCCTTGAGCATATATCGCTTGCTTCTCTTGCAGAAGATCTTCCGGTGGTGACTATGAATGGGCTTTCAAAATCTCATTGCTTATGTGGTTACCGGTGTGGATGGATGGTGATCAGTGGACCAAGAAATTTAACAGAAGACTACAGACAGGGAATCATTCAGCTTACATCTTTGAGATTGTGTGCAAACACACTTGCTCAGATTGTAATACCGGCGGCTCTTGATGATATGGACACTCCGGCTTCTATGGTCAGACCGGGAGGGAGGATTTATGAGCAGCGAGAGGCGACTGTAAGAGAATTGGGGAAGATTAATGGTATCTCTTTTGTAAAAAATAATAGTGCCTTTTATATTTTTCCGAAACTGGATGTGAAGAAGTTTCATATTACAAATGACAAGCAGTTTGCGAGTGACCTTCTTCATGCGACCAATATATTGTTAGTGCCGGGAAGTGGATTTGACTGGCATGATCCGGATCACTTCAGAATCGTAATGCTGCCGGAAGCAGATGTACTTTCAGATGCGGTAAGACGTATGGGAGAATTTCTGGACGGATACAGGCAGAGTGAAGTAAAAGGGATAGGAAGAAGTATTGCGTAATCTACTGGGATGAAAACAAGGAGTTACAAAAAAATATATTACAAAAAAATATATTACAAAAAAATAATATAAAACAAGTTGACAAATCACGGACTGAGTGATAACATATTACAGGACTGCCGAAGACAGCAGGTGCGAAAGCGTAAGTATTACAATCGCCTGCCGAGGAAAGTTAGATTCGAATTTGTGAATTATAACGCCTCTGTGTCTTTGGACATAGGGGTGTCTTTTGAATATTCCTTATAAGCAGTCGGACAAATAATATAAGGAGGTGCACCATTCGTGGCAAAAGTTGAATTAAAACAACCAATCGTACAGGCTATTGCAGATGACATCAAGGATGCAGCAAGTGTTGTATTAGTAGACTACCGCGGATTAACTGTTGCTCAGGACACAGAACTGCGTAAACAGTTAAGAGAAGCAGGAATCATCTACAAAGTTTGTAAAAACACAATGATGAAGAGAGCTTTTGAAGGAACTGATTTCGCAGCTTTAGACGAACACTTGGAAGGACCAAGCGCTATCGCAATTTCTAAAGATGATGCAACAGCTCCGGCAAGAATCCTTTGCAAGTTTGCAAAAGATGCAAAAGCCCTTGAATTAAAAGCAGGTGTGATTGAAGGTACAGTATACGATGTAGCTGGACTGACAGAATTGTCCAAGATCCCATCAAGAGAAGAGTTACTGTCCAAGTTACTTGGAAGCTTACAGTCACCTATTACAAATCTTGCTCGTGTTCTTAACCAGATCGCAGAGCAGGGTGGCGCTGAGAACTGTGTAGCAGCAGCTCCGGCAGAAGAAGCTGCAGAGGCTCCTGCTGAAGAAGCTCCGGCAACAGAGGCGTAGACCGAAAGCAACTTAGTGAAATCGAGTGTCAGCTAAGATTGAACTTAGTGCGAAGTTGTTCTTTGAGATTAACGAAAAGAACTTCATTAATTAAAAAATAAAACAAAAATGGAGGAAAATAAAATGGCAAAATTAACAACAGCTGAATTTATTGATGCAATCAAAGAATTATCAGTATTAGAATTAAATGACTTAGTAAAAGCATGTGAAGAAGAATTTGGTGTTTCTGCAGCAGCAGGTGTAGTAGTTGCAGCAGCAGGCGGAGAAGCTGCAGCAGCAGAAGAGAAAGATGAGTTCGATGTAGAGTTAGTATCTGCAGGCGCATCTAAGGTTAAAGTAATCAAAGTTGTTCGTGAGATCACAGGACTTGGATTAAAAGAAGCTAAGGCAGTAGTTGACGAAGCTCCGAAGGTAGTTAAAGAAGCTGTTTCTAAGGCAGAAGCTGAAGAAATCAAAGCTAAACTTGAAGCTGAGGGTGCAGAAGTTAACCTTAAATAATCAAAAAGATGATTTTTCAAAGAGCTGTTCCAATTGGAATGGCTCTTTTTGTCTTTTTAGAAGAAGTGTTGTAAAATCAGAAAAATGGCTTGACAAACCCAATTTCAAATGATAATTTAATAATCAGTGATAGCATGTTACTTGTTTTTTTGAAAAACGAGGCATTAACTATACATAAATGTAAAAGATATTTATGTGTGTTAGTGCCTTTTTTTATACCATTTTTTATGGAATCTACTCTCTTACTGATGTACATAGATGTCTGAACGCAAAAAGGAAAAGGAGAAAAAAGATGAAAGACAAAATTTTTGGTGTGCTGCAGCGCGTGGGAAGATCCTTTATGCTCCCGATTGCTATCCTGCCTGTAGCCGGACTGTTACTGGGAATCGGTGGTTCCTTCAGTAACGCAACGATGCTCGCAACATATGGATTGGACGGAATCCTGGGTGAGGGAACCGTATTTAACGCCATTTTTCTGGTTATGAAGGATGCGGGAAATATTGTTTTTACGAATCTTCCGATTATATTTGCCATGGGTGTGGCGATTGGTATGGCGAAGAAAGAGAAGGAAGTTGCTGCTCTTGCGGCTGTTATCGCTTTCTTCATCATGCATGCATCCATTGGTGCGATGATTGAGATTGGCGGCGGAGCAGAGACCTTGCTGAATGGAGCGACAACATCTGTATGTGGAATTACATCTCTTCAGATGGGAGTGTTCGGAGGTATGCTCGTAGGACTTGGAGTGGCAGCTCTCCACAATCGTTATTACAAGATTGAATTGCCGCAGGTTCTTTCGTTCTTCGGCGGGACAAGATTTGTTCCGATCGTGTGTTCTTTGGTGTACACTGGAGTTGGTATCGCAATGTACTTTATATGGCCTGTTGTGCAGAGCGGCATCTACGCAATCGGTGATGTGGTATTGAATTCTGGTTATTTTGGAACCTGGGTCTACGGATTGATGGAGCGTCTGTTGATTCCATTCGGTCTGCACCATGTGTTCTATCTTCCGTTCTGGCAGACGGCACTAGGCGGAACATTGGAAGTTGCAGGGCAGACGATTGAAGGTGCACAGAACATTTTCTTCGCACAGCTTGCAGATCCTACAGTAGAGCACTTTGCTGTATCTGCGACAAGATTTATGTCTGGTAAGTTTCCACTTATGATTTTCGGACTTCCTGGAGCAGCTTTGGCAATGTACAAAACAGCGAAACCGGAGAAGCGCAAAGAAGTAGGAGGCCTTCTGCTGTCAGCAGCGTTGACATCCATGCTGACAGGAATTACAGAACCATTGGAATTCACTTTCTTGTTTGTAGCACCTCTTTTGTATGGAATTCACTGTGTGTTTGCAGGACTTGCGTATATGTTGATGCACGTCTTTCATGTTGGAGTGGGGATGACATTCTCGGGCGGACTGATTGATATGTTCTTGTTCGGTATTCTTCAGGGAAACGCGAAGACCAATTGGATCTGGATCGTAATCGTGGGAATTGGATACTTTATTGTATATTACTTCCTCTTTGGTTTCCTGATTCGAAAGTTGGATCTGAAGACACCGGGAAGAGATGACAGTGAAGAAGTGAAGTTATATCGAAGAAGTGATGTGGAGGCAAGAAAGAAAGGGGAAGGTTCAGCGACAGGAACTGCTGTAGATGAATTGTCACAGACAATCTGTCAGGGTCTTGGAGGCAAGAAAAATATCTCAGATGTGGACTGTTGTGCTACCCGACTTCGCTGTACGGTCTATAAAGCGGAACTGGTGAATGACGCACTCTTGAAATCAACAGGAGCATCTGGAGTCGTTCATAAAGGAAATGGAGTACAGATTATCTATGGACCGAGAGTTACAGTTATTAAGTCTAATCTGGAAGATTATCTTGAGACAGCACCAGATGAAGAATATGTGGCTGATGTTCAGGAAGAGACGGTAATAGAGAACCAGAATGAAGAAAAAGAACAGAAAGTTGTGAAGACGATCACCATCTCCAGCCCGGTAACGGGTGTGGCGGCTGATCTAGGGACGGCACCGGATGAGGCTTTTGCCGGAAGAATGATGGGCGATGGTGCGGTTGTGACACCGAAGGATGCATATGTGTGCGCACCGGAAGACGGAGAGGTGTGCTTTGTGTTCGAGACGAAGCATGCGGTTGGATTCCAGACAGATTCTGGAATTGGTCTTCTGATTCATATGGGAATTGATACCGTTAAATTAGAAGGAAATGGATTTGAAGTGTTAGTCGAGAACGGACAAAAGGTGAAAAAGGGTGAGCCGATGCTTAAGATGGATCTGGATTACCTGCAGGCAAATGCACCATCTATGGCATCACCGGTACTTTGTACGGAACTGGAGGAAAATCAGAAGATCCGCCTGTTGAAGGAAGGCGAAATTCAGGCGGGTGAACCGCTTTTTGCAGTGGACTTCTGCGAATAAAGAGAAAGTGTGAGTGGGGAAAAGTATGTACAGGATAAAAAAGGTGTTGAATCATAACACGATCATAGGAATTCAGACCGAGAATCATCAAGAATATCTTATTATGGGCAAGGGAATCGGTTTTGGAAAAAAGGTGAGTGAAAGAGTGGAGGTAAGAGAAGAAGATGCCATCTATTCTCTTCAGGCATCCACAGATCGTGGAGATGCCCGTGAACTGGTGAAAGAGATCTCGCCGGAATGTCTGGAGATTGCGAATGAGGTTCTGGATGAGGCAGAGAAAATATTTGGCAAGATTGACAGAAGTATACTTTTCCCCATGGCAGACCACATTGAGTTTGCAATAAAGAGAATGAAAAACGGTGAGCAGATCAGCAATCCGTTAACAGAAGATATCCGAATTCTGTTCCATATGGAATTCAAGGCTGCAAGCTGTATTGCACCGATCCTGGCAAGAAAAATGAATCTTCGGATCGATGAAGATGAGGTGGGCTATATTGCACTTCATATTCATTCGGCGATTGAAGATGAGAAAGTGTCGCAGGCTATGCAGATGGCGCGCGCAGTCCGGGAATGTATTTCGCTGGTGGAAGAAGAGATTGGAAGGCCGATCGATGTCATGTCGCTGTCTTACAATCGTCTGATGAATCATATACGATATATGGTTGCAAGGGCAATCAGTGGAGAGCAGCTTAAGGTGAACATGAATGATTACATGGGAATTAAGTTTCCACAGGCTTTCCGGACAGCGAAGGTTATCTGCGAGCGGGTTGGAAAAAGTCTGAAGTGTAATCTAAGTGAAGTGGAGATCGGATATCTGGCCATGCATATTGAAAGAGTAACAAGTGATGAACGAGAAAGTTCTGATAATAAATAGGAAAGAATAAAAACAAAAAGGAGATTAAAATTATGAAGACATTTAATTACGTTATTACAGATGAAGTGGGAATCCATGCAAGACCGGCAGGAATGTTGGTAAAAGAAGCAAAGAAATATGAATCACAGATTATGATCAAAAAAGGAGACAAGCAGGCCGATGTCAGAAAACTGATGATGTTGATGGGCATGGGGGTAAAATGTGGCGAAGAAGTCACTGTAGAAGTTAACGGCGCAGATGAAGAAGAGGCATGCGCAGCAATGGAAGCATTTTTCAGGGCAAACTTATAATCAGAAAAGACCAGAGGTAGCAGAGATGGAAGTTTATCAGGGAAAATCAATATTGAAAGGCATTGCCATAGGCAAGCTCTTCTTCTACCAGAAGGGAGAACAGTCCGTAAAGAGAGAGAAGATCCAGGATACTGCAGCAGAGCTCCGGAGATATGAAGCGGCACGGGAAGAAGCGATCGCACAGCTGAATGTTCTGTATGAGAAAGCAGTCAAAGAGGTAGGAGAGGTCAATGCAGCTGTCTTCGAGGTTCATGCCATGATGCTGGAAGATGATGACTATGTAGATTCTATAGTAAATATCATCGAAACACAGCAGGTCAATGCAGAATTCGCGGTTGCGACGACTGGGGATAACTTTGCTGCAATGTTTGCAGAGATGGATGATGATTATTTTAAAGCCAGAGCAGTGGATGTCAAGGATATATCCGAACGGCTTGTGAATGTCCTGAGTGGGAGAAATAATGGTGGGGATCTGGGAGCAGAACCTGTCATCGTTGTGGCGGATGACCTGGCACCAAGTGAGACGGTGCAGATGGACAAGGAGAAGCTGTTGGCATTCGTTACCCGCTATGGTTCTTCTAATTCGCACACGGCAATTCTTGCAAGAACCATGAATATCCCGGCGCTGATCGGAGTAGAGATTCAGGAAGACTGGAATGGAAAACTGGCAGTAGTGGATGGCTATGAAGGAAAACTATACATTGAGCCGGAAGAAGAAGTGCTTACAAAGATGCAGCAGAAGCAAAGAGAAGATCTGGAAGCCAGAGAATTGTTAGAGCAGCTCCGGGGAAAAGAAGATGTAACCCTGGATGGAAAGAAGATTCGTCTGTATGCGAACATTGGAAGTGTGAAGGATGTTGCTGGGGTGTTGGCCAATGATGCGGCCGGTATCGGCCTATTTCGAAGTGAGTTTTTGTATCTGGAAGCTGACGATTATCCGGATGAAGAGGCACAGTTCCAGGCATATAAGACGGTTGCAGAAAATATGGCGGGCAAAAAAGTGATTGTCCGGACGCTTGATATCGGTGCGGATAAACAAGTGGATTACTTCCATATGGAAGAAGAAGAGAATCCGGCTATGGGCTATCGTGCGATCCGCATCTGTCTGGATCGACCGGAAATATTCAAGACTCAGCTGCGAGCCCTTCTTCGTGCAAGCGCATATGGCAATATTGCAATTATGTATCCGATGATTATCTCCGTCGATGAAGTGAGGCAGATCAAGGCGATTGTAGAAGAGATTAAGCAAGAACTGGATGCAAAAGAAATTCGTTACGGAGAAGTTGAGCAGGGGATTATGATAGAGACGCCGGCAGCGGTCATGATCAGTGATCTGCTGGCACAGGAAGTTGACTTCTTCAGTATCGGAACGAACGATCTGACACAATACACACTTGCGATCGACCGCCAGAATATGAAACTTGATAATATCTACGATGCACACCATCCGGCAGTGCTTCGTATGATTCAGACAACCATAGATAATGGACACCAGCATGGCTGCTGGGTAGGTATCTGCGGAGAACTTGGCGCAGATATGACATTGACAGAGACGTTCCTGAAGATGGGAATCGATGAACTGTCCGTATCACCATCATTCGTATTACCGATCCGTAAATTAATCCGGCAGATACGTCTGTAGCAGAGAGGGGACGGGGGGCTTTTCAAAAACCTCCGCCCCCCTTTTTGAAACCTTTTTGAAAAAATAAAAAAAGTGATTGACAAGCTCGAAAAGTTTATGATATAGTAAAAAATGCGCTATTGTGGAAAGTTATACCGTGATATCGTTCGGAATCTAGTTAAAATATAAATGAGGAGTGAAACGTCAATATGGAGAAAAACAGAATTCGTCCTATCAAAAGTGGAAAAAGTTCACGCATGAGTTATTCCAGACAAAAAGAAGTTCTTCAGATGCCTAACTTGATCGAAGTCCAGAAGGATTCCTATCAGTGGTTCCTGGATGAAGGGTTGAATGAAGTATTTGATGATATTTCCCCGATTACTGATTACAGTGGTCATTTGAGCCTGGAATTTGTTGATTTCACTTTGTGTGAAAAAGACGTGAAGTACACAATCGAAGAGTGTAAAGAGCGTGATGCGACTTACGCGGCACCATTAAAAGTAAGAGTAAGACTTCATAACAAAGAGACAGACGAAATCAACGAGCATGAAATCTTCATGGGGGATCTGCCGTTGATGACCAGTACAGGTACGTTTGTAATTAATGGAGCAGAACGTGTTATCGTAAGCCAGTTAGTGCGTTCCCCAGGTATCTATTATGCAATTGCACATGATAAAGTAGGTAAGAAACTGTATTCATCTACTGTTATCCCGAACCGTGGTGCATGGCTGGAGTATGAGACGGATTCCAATGACGTTTTTTATGTACGTGTAGATAGAACAAGAAAAGTACCGATCACCGTGTTGATTCGTGCGCTGGGAATTGGTACAAATCCAGAGATTGTTGAACTCTTTGGAGAGGAGCCGAAGATCCTTGCAAGTTTTGAGAAGGATGCGGCTACAAACTATCAGGAAGGTCTTCTGGAATTATATAAGAAGATCCGTCCAGGCGAACCGTTGGCAGTGGACAGTGCAGAGAGTCTGATTACCAGTATGTTCTTTGATCCTAGACGTTATGACCTTGCAAAAGTAGGAAGATATAAATTCAATAAAAAGCTGGCTCTTAAGAACCGTATCTCTGGTCAGGTGCTGGCAGAGGATGCTGTGAGTCCAATTACAGGAGAAGTAATTGCAGAAGCCGGAACTAAGATTACCAGAGAACTGGCAGATCAGATTCAGAATGCAGCCATTCCATATGTATGGATCGAAAGACCGGAAGAAGAGAGAAATATTAAGGTTCTTTCTAATATGATGGTTGATCTTGCAGCAATCGTAGATATTGATCCGAAGGAAGTCGGAGTTACCGAACAGGTATATTATCCGGTTCTGGCAGGTATCTTGGAAGAGACCGCCGGTGATGTTGATGAGCTGAAAGATGCGATTAAGAGAGATATCCATGATCTGATTCCAAAGCATATCACAAAAGAAGATATCCTGGCATCTATCAACTACAATATTCATCTGGAATATGGTCTTGGAAATGATGACGATATCGACCACCTTGGCAACAGACGTATCCGTTCCGTAGGTGAGTTGTTACAGAATCAGTACAGAATAGGTCTTTCCAGACTGGAAAGAGTTGTCCGTGAAAGAATGACAACCCAGGATCTGGAAGGTATCTCACCACAGTCACTGATCAATATTAAGCCTGTTACAGCTGCTGTGAAGGAGTTCTTTGGTTCTTCTCAGTTGTCACAGTTCATGGATCAGAACAACCCACTGGGTGAGTTGACCCATAAGAGACGTCTGTCTGCTCTTGGTCCAGGTGGTCTGTCAAGAGACCGTGCCGGATTCGAGGTTCGAGACGTTCACTATTCACATTATGGAAGAATGTGCCCGATTGAGACACCTGAAGGTCCGAACATTGGTCTGATCAACTCTCTTGCCTGCTATGCGAGAATCAACCAGTACGGATTTATTGAGGCACCATATCGTAAGATTAATCATGATGATCCGGCCAATCCGGTCGTAACAGAAGAAGTTGTCTATATGACAGCTGATGAAGAAGATAACTATCATGTAGCACAGGCCAACGAGCCGTTAGATGCAGAAGGACATTTCATCCATAAGAATGTATCCGGTCGTTACCGTGAAGAGACACAGGAATATGAAAGAAGAATGTTCGATTACATGGACGTATCTCCAAAGATGGTGTTCTCTGTTGCTACAGCATTGATTCCTTTCCTGGAAAATGATGATGCGAACCGTGCGCTGATGGGATCCAACATGCAGCGTCAGGCAGTGCCTCTTATGATGACAGAAGCACCAGTTGTAGGTACCGGTATGGAAGAGAAGTCTGCGGTTGACTCCGGTGTATGTGTTGTTGCAGAAGCAGGCGGCGTTGTAGAACGCTCTACTTCTACAGAGATCACCGTTCGTCAGGACGATGGAAGTCTTAAGAAGTATAAATTAACCAAGTTCCTCAGAAGTAACCAGAGCAACTGTTATAACCAGAGACCGATTGTATTCAAGGGTGAACGGGTAGAAGCCGGTGATGTAATTGCTGACGGACCATCTACATCTAATGGTGAGATGGCTCTTGGTAAGAACCCTCTGATCGGATTCATGACCTGGGAAGGTTATAATTACGAGGATGCGGTATTATTAAGTGAAAGATTAGTACAGGAAGATGTCTATACATCTATCCACATTGAAGAATATGAAGCAGAAGCACGTGATACCAAGTTGGGACCAGAAGAGATCACTCGAGACATTCCGGGTGTTGGTGATGATGCCCTGAAGAATCTGGATGAGAGAGGTATCATCCGTATTGGTGCAGAAGTACGTGCCGGAGATATTCTGGTTGGTAAAGTAACTCCGAAGGGAGAGACAGAACTGACTGCAGAAGAGAGACTGCTCCGCGCAATCTTCGGTGAAAAAGCACGTGAAGTAAGAGACACTTCCCTGAAAGTGCCACACGGAGAATATGGTATCGTTGTTGATGCAAAGGTATTTACAAGAGATAATGGTGACGAACTGTCTCCGGGAGTGAACCAGTCTGTTCGTATCTATATTGCACAGAAGAGAAAGATCTCTGTTGGTGATAAGATGGCCGGACGTCATGGTAACAAGGGTGTCGTTTCCCGAGTACTCCCTGTAGAAGATATGCCGTTCCTGCCAAACGGACGTCCTCTGGATATCGTGCTGAACCCATTGGGTGTGCCTTCACGTATGAATATCGGACAGGTATTGGAGATCCACCTGTCTCTGGCAGCAAAAGCATTAGGATTTAACATTGCAACACCGGTATTTGATGGTGCAGATGAAAATGATATTATGGATACACTTGACCTGGCAAATGATTATGTAAATTTAAGCTGGGAAGAGTTCGAGGCAAAGCATAAGGAAGAATTGCTTCCAGAAGTGCTTCAGTATCTGTCCGACAATAGAGATCACAGAAAGTTGTGGAAAGGTGTTCCGATTTCCAGAGATGGAAAGGTTCGTCTGCGTGACGGAAGAACCGGAGAATATTTTGACAGCCCGGTAACCATCGGACACATGCATTATCTGAAACTGCATCACCTGGTTGATGATAAGATCCATGCACGTTCAACCGGTCCTTACTCACTGGTTACACAGCAGCCGTTAGGTGGTAAGGCACAGTTTGGTGGACAGCGTTTCGGTGAGATGGAGGTATGGGCACTGGAGGCTTATGGTGCATCTTACACATTGCAGGAAATCCTGACTGTGAAGTCAGATGATGTTGTCGGCCGTGTGAAGACTTACGAGGCAATCATTAAGGGTGAGAATATCCCAGAGCCGGGAATTCCAGAATCCTTCAAGGTATTGTTGAAAGAATTACAGTCTCTTGGATTGGATGTACGTGTACTGCGTGATGACAATACAGAAGTAGAGATCATGGAAACTGCCGATATGGGTGAAACTGATTTCCGCTCATTAATTGAAGGAGACAGAAGGTACCATCAGGATGATGATCTTGGGGCACATGGCTACACAGAACAGGAATTCCAGGGTGAAGAACTGGTAGATGTGGAAGAAGAGCCTGAAGATGATGACTTCGATATGGAATTTGAAGAAACTGATGACTATGGATATGACGATATGTCAGATAATGAATAGGAAGGGGTGCCAGTATGCCAGAAAACAATAAGGAACAAACATATCAGCCAATGACTTTTGATGCAATCAAAATCGGTTTGGCATCGCCTGAGAAGATTCTGGAATGGTCAAGGGGAGAAGTTACAAAGCCTGAGACAATTAATTATAGAACCTTAAAGCCAGAAAAAGACGGCTTATTCTGTGAAAGAATATTTGGACCTAGCAAAGACTGGGAGTGCCACTGCGGTAAGTATAAGAAGATCCGCTATAAAGGTGTAGTCTGCGACCGCTGTGGTGTTGAGGTCACCAAAGCGAGTGTGCGTCGTGAGCGTATGGGGCATATCGCCCTTGCTGCTCCGGTATCACACATCTGGTACTTCAAAGGAATTCCAAGCCGTATGGGTCTGATTCTTGACCTGTCTCCGAGAACTCTGGAGAAGGTACTGTATTTTGCTTCTTATATCGTATTAGATAAAGGGGAGACAGATCTTCAGTATAAACAGGTGTTGTCTGAGCAGGAATATCAGGAAGCGAGAGAAAAATGGGGCAGTGCATTCCGTGTAGGTATGGGTGCGGAATCCATCAAAGAGCTCTTGGAAGCAATTGACCTGGATAAGGAATACAAAGAATTATCTGAAGGACTGAAAGGTGCAACTGGACAGAAGCGTGCAAGAATCGTAAAACGTCTGGAGGTCGTAGAAGCTTTCCGTGAGTCTGGAAATAAGCCGGAGTGGATGATCATGACAGCAATTCCGGTCATCCCACCAGATCTTAGACCAATGGTTCAGCTGGATGGCGGACGTTTCGCTACCTCTGACCTGAATGATCTGTACCGTAGAATTATTAATAGAAATAACCGTCTGAAACGCCTGCTTGAATTAGGCGCACCAGATATTATCGTTAGAAATGAGAAGAGAATGCTGCAGGAAGCTGTAGATGCTCTGATCGATAACGGACGTCGTGGACGTCCGGTTACAGGACCTGGTAACAGAGCTCTGAAGTCCTTGTCAGACATGCTGAAAGGTAAGTCCGGACGTTTCCGTCAGAACCTTTTGGGTAAACGTGTTGACTATTCTGGACGTTCTGTTATCGTCGTAGGACCAGAACTGAAGATTTATCAGTGTGGTCTTCCAAAAGAAATGGCAATTGAGCTGTTCAAACCATTCGTCATGAAAGAACTGGTTCAGAACGGAACTGCTCATAACATTAAGAATGCCAAGAAGATGGTAGAAAGAGTACAGCCAGAGGTGTGGGATGTACTGGAAGATGTTATCAAAGAACATCCGGTTATGCTGAACCGTGCCCCCACACTGCACAGACTTGGTATTCAGGCATTCGAGCCGATCCTTGTAGAAGGTAAGGCGATTAAGCTTCATCCATTGGTATGTACTGCATACAATGCCGACTTCGACGGAGACCAGATGGCTGTCCATCTTCCGTTATCTGTAGAAGCACAGGCAGAATGCCGTTTCTTACTGCTGTCACCAAACAACCTGTTGAAACCATCTGATGGTGGACCGGTTGCCGTTCCTTCACAGGATATGGTACTTGGTATCTATTATCTGACACAGGAAAGACCTGGGGCAAAAGGAGAAGGAAAAGCATTTAAGAGTGTGAATGAAGCAATCCTTGCTTATGAAAATGATGCCCTGACGCTTCACTCACGTATCAAAGTACGTGTATCTAAGACAATGCCAGATGGAACTGTGAAGACAGGAACCATTGAATCTACACTGGGAAGATTTATCTTTAACGAAATCATTCCTCAGGATCTTGGATTTGTAGACCGTGAAGTAGAAGGCAATGAATTACTGCTGGAGATTGATTTCCACGTAGGTAAGAAGCAGTTAAAACAGATCCTTGAAAAAGTTATTAACACCCATGGATCCACTGCAACCGCAGAAGTTCTGGATGCAGTAAAATCCATCGGTTACAAATATTCCACCAGAGCGGCTATGACCGTATCTATCTCAGATATGACGGTACCTCCGCAGAAGCCAGAGATGATTCAGAAGGCACAGGATACCGTGGATAAGATCACAAAGAACTTCAAGCGTGGTCTGATCACAGAAGAGGAACGTTACAAAGAAGTTGTTGAGACATGGAAGGCAACGGATGATGCTCTTACAGAAGCACTGTTGTCTGGACTTGATAAATACAACAATATCTTCATGATGGCCGATTCCGGAGCCCGTGGTTCTGACAAGCAGATCAAACAGCTGGCCGGTATGCGTGGTCTGATGGCTGATACAACCGGTCGTACCATTGAGTTGCCTATTAAGTCAAACTTCCGTGAAGGTCTGGATGTATTGGAGTACTTCATGTCTGCTCATGGTGCTCGTAAAGGTCTGTCCGATACAGCGCTTCGTACCGCCGATTCCGGATACTTGACCAGACGTCTGGTTGACGTATCACAGGAACTGATCATTCACGAAATGGATTGTGTGGAAAAGGGTGCTGAGATTCCAGGAATGTATGTAAAAGCGTTCATGGATGGTAATGAAGAGATTGAAAGCTTACAGGAGCGTATTACCGGACGTTATCTGTGTGAAAATATCGTAGATAAAGATGGCAACATTCTTGTAAAAGCGAACCATATGGTAACACCAAAGCGTGCAGAGCTGATCATGAAGAAAGGTGTGGATGAGAACGGGGAACCACTGAAGAAGATCAAGATCCGTACGATTCTGACCTGTAGATCTCACAATGGTGTTTGTGCAAAATGTTACGGTGCTAACATGGCAACCGGTGAGCCGGTGCAGGTTGGTGAAGCAGTAGGTATTATTGCGGCACAGTCTATCGGTGAGCCTGGTACACAGTTGACCATGCGTACATTCCATACGGGTGGTGTAGCCGGTGATGATATCACACAGGGTCTTCCTCGTGTCGAAGAGCTTTTCGAGGCAAGAAAGCCGAAGGGTCTTGCAATCATCACAGAATTTGCAGGAAGAGCCACCATTAATGATACAAAGAAGAAACGTGAAATTATTGTAACCAATAACGAGACCGGAGAGTCAAAAGCATACTTGATTCCTTACGGATCAAGAATCAAGATTCAGGATGGTGTAGAGTTAGAGGCCGGAGATGAATTGACGGAAGGTAGTGTGAACCCACATGATATCCTTAAGATCAAGGGTCTGAGAGCTGTACAGGATTACATGATTCAGGAAGTGCAGCGTGTATACCGTCTGCAGGGTGTTGATATTAACGATAAGCATATCGAGGTCATTGTACGTCAGATGCTGAAGAAGGTTCGTGTGGAAGAAGCTGGTGATACAGAATTCCTGCCAGGAACTAATGTAGATAGACTGGAATTTGAAGATGTGAACGCGGCATTAATTGCAGAAGGTAAAGAGCCGGCAACAGGAGAGCAGATTATGCTTGGTATTACAAAAGCATCACTTGCAACGAACTCCTTCCTGTCAGCTGCATCCTTTCAGGAAACAACGAAGGTACTGACAGAGGCAGCAATTAAGGGTAAGATCGATCCGCTGGTTGGTCTGAAGGAGAACGTAATCATCGGTAAGCATATCCCGGCTGGTACAGGTATGAGAAAATATCGCGATATCAAGCTCGATACAGAGATGTCCATGGATGATGAAATCATGTTAGATGAAGACATAGATGATATGGAAGAAATGATTGATTTCGTAGAAGAATAAAAGATAAAAGATAAAAGAGGAGACGGATTTAAAAAAATTCGTCTCCTCTTTTGTTATTGATAAAACTTATCATTAACGATATTGACAATCAGTATCAATAAGAATATAATTCCAATGTAAATGATAATCAGTATCAAATCAAGTGAGGTGAAATATGAGCCAGGAAGAAAAGGTAGAAGAAGTAATCAGACAATTGAAAGAAAAAGGTTATCGAATTACAGATCAGAGAAAGATGTTGCTTCGTATTATTTTAGCAAACGAATATTCCTCCTGCAAAGAGATATATTTCGCCGCAAAGAAAATTGATGACAAGGTGGGTATTGCTACCGTCTATCGGACAATACAATTGCTGGAGGATATGGAACTGATTCATAAAGAAATGGTAGTGCGGATATAAGAGCCAAATAAGGAAGAAGGAGTGATTATGATGCCACTGACAATGTTAGGTTCAGGCGAAACCGCTTCGATTAAAAGAATCGGCGGACATGACGAAGTGAAAAAATTTCTGGAAAATCTGGGATTTGTGACAGGGGAACAGGTGAAGATTGTGTCGAGTAATGGAGGCAACATAATCGTTCAGGTAAAGGACTCCAGAGTTGCGGTAAGTAAAGGGATTGCGAATAAGATTATGATATAGGAGGAGAAGAGAGGATGCAGACATTAAGAGATGTGAAATGTGACCAGAACGTAAAGGTCGTGAAACTGCATGGTGAAGGAGCAACAAGACGCAGGATCATGGATATGGGAATCACAAAAGGAACAGGAATTTATGTCAGAAAGGTTGCGCCATTGGGGGATCCGGTGGAAGTGACTGTTCGAGGATATGAACTTTCCCTTAGAAAAGCAGACGCAGAGATGATTGAAGTAGAATAGATGAGTCGTACAGGAGGAATGAAAATGGGAGTAAGAATTGCACTTGCCGGTAATCCGAACAGTGGAAAAACAACATTATTTAATGCACTTACAGGCTCTAATCAGTTTGTGGGTAATTGGCCAGGAGTAACCGTAGAGAAAAAAGAAGGTAAGTTAAGGGATAACAAAGATGTCACCGTCATGGATCTGCCGGGAATATATTCCCTGTCACCGTATACACTGGAAGAAGTAGTGGCAAGAAACTATCTGATTACAGAACGCCCGGATGTGATATTAAACATTGTAGATGGAACCAACCTGGAACGTAATTTATATCTGACTACACAGTTGATGGAGCTTGGAATTCCAGTAGTGATGGCAATCAATATGATGGATGTGGTGAAAAAATCTGGTGACCAGATCAACACGAAGGAGCTTTCTGAAAAACTGGGATGTGAAATTGTAAGCATATCTGCTTTAAAAGGAGAAGGTGTAAAAGAAGCCGCAGCGAAAGCAGTAAAACTTGCAGAAAAGAAAGCATCTGCACCAGTCCATGAATTTGCAGCGGAAGTAGAATCCGTGTTAGATGAGATTGAAACCGTGCTGACGAATGTGCCGGAAGAGCAGAAGCGTTTCTATGCGATCAAACTTTTTGAGCGTGATGACAAGATTCAGGAACAGTTAAAACAGGCGCCTGATGTTGAAAATATTGTTGCAGCAGCTGAGAAAGCGTTTGACGATGATGCAGAAAGTATCATTACAAATGAGCGTTATGCATACATATCTTCTGTGATAGGTGACTGTCTGAAGAAGGCAAATAAAGAGAAGTTGACGACATCTGATAAGATTGACAGAGTCGTTACGAACCGTTGGCTTGCACTTCCTATTTTTGCTGTCGTTATGTGGATTGTGTATTATGTATCCGTTACAACAGTAGGAACTTTCGTGACGGATTGGACCAATGATGTGCTGTTTGGTGAGATCATTCCGCCGGCAATCGAAAGCTTCCTTGTAAGCATTAACTGTGCAGACTGGCTGCAGGGATTGATCCTGGATGGTATTGTAGCCGGGGTTGGAGCAGTGCTTGGATTCGTACCACAGATGCTTGTATTGTTCATCTTCCTGGCATTCCTGGAATCTTGCGGATATATGGCTCGTATAGCGTTTATCATGGACAGAATTTTCCGTAAATTTGGTTTATCCGGTAAGTCCTTCATCCCAATGCTGATTGGTACCGGATGTGGAGTTCCTGGAATTATGGCCTCTCGTACAATTGAAAATGAGCGCGACAGAAGAATGACGATCATGACGACAACTTTCATCCCGTGCGGAGCAAAATTACCGATTATTGCATTGATTGCAGGTGCATTGTTTGATGGAGCATCCTGGGTTGCGCCAAGTGCATATTTTGTGGGAATCGCTGCAATTATCTGCTCTGGAATCATTCTGAAGAAGACAAAGATGTTCGCGGGAGATCCGGCACCGTTTGTAATGGAGCTTCCTGCATATCATCTTCCAACTGTAGGAAATGTCCTTAGAAGCATGTGGGAAAGAGGCTGGTCATTTATCAAGAAAGCAGGTACCATCATCTTACTGTCTACGATCTTCGTATGGTTTACTTCAAACTTCGGCATTGTAGACGGACACTTTGGTATGGTAGATGATTTGAGCCAGGGATTTTTGGCAAATATCGGAAAAATCTTTGCATGGATATTCATTCCGCTTGGATGGGGAGACTGGAAAGCAGCCGTTGCGGCAATTACTGGTCTGGTAGCAAAGGAAAATGTCGTGGGTACATTCGGTATCCTCTATGGATTCGCTGAAGTAGCAGAAGATGGTTCTGAGATCTGGGGCACTCTGGCAGCAAGTATGACAACGATCGCAGCATATTCCTTCCTGGTATTCAACCTGCTGTGTGCACCTTGCTTTGCGGCAATCGGAGCGATCAAGCGTGAGATGAACAGTGCAAAATGGACCTGGTTTGCAATCGGATATCAGTGTGTATTTGCTTATGCAGTGTCATTGTGTATCTATCAGTTTGGCTCTCTCTTCACTGGTGGAGGAGTTGGAATTGGAACGATTGCAGCGGTTCTGGTAGTTATCGGATTCCTCTATCTGTTGTTCAGACCGTATAAAGAGAGCACTTCACTGAATATGAACATATCCAGCGTCAAGGCAAGAAAAGCAAAGGCATAATAAGAGGATTATTTAGATAGAAAGAAGGAGATTCTATGGCATTAGCAGTAAGCAGTATCGTGTCAACAACAATTGTAGGAGCTGTATTATTAGTAATTGTTGCGCTGATTATCAGAAGTATGTGGAAAAAGAAAAAATCAGGCGGAGGATGTGGCTGTGGGTGTAGCGGCTGTTCTGGACAGTGCCAGGGGAAAGATCTGGAGAAGGATAAGTTATAAGTGAATTATATCTTAAGAATAGACAGATGAAGCAGGATTATTATGATCCTGCTCCATCTGTCTGTTCAGTTAAAGTTTGGTTAGCATTCAGATGAATACAAAGACGTGTATCTCCCGGTGAGCTTTCAACAGATATTCCATATTCTATTCCTTCATATAATCGAATTTTATTATGAATATTGATAATTCCAATTCCTTCGGATCCATTAAATGAGGCATTGATATCCGCCGGGGCGTCTTGTGTCAGTATCTTATTCAATTCTATTAATATATTTTCATCAAATCCAATTCCATTGTCTTGCAGAAGAATATAAAGTTCTGAGCCTTTACGGTAAGCAGATATCTGAATCATTCCATTGTTCTCGATAGAATCCAATCCGTGAAAAATAGCATTTTCTACAAGTGGCTGAAGAATCATCTTAGGAATCAGACATTGCTTTGTATCATCATGAATATCCAGACTGTAGGAGATACGATCTTGAAACCGTACCTGAATCATGTAGAGATATTTATCAATAATTGTCAATTCATCATTCAGAGGGACCAGAAATGCTCCTTTAATAGAGTAGCGAAAAAGATCTGCCATATTAGTACATATTTGTGCAACCTCGGGTATGCCATGGATTAAAGAGATGCCTCGCATACATTGAAGCATATTATATAAAAAATGTGGATTAATCTGGCTTTGATAGGCATAAATCTGAGTCTGCTTTTTACTGATCTCCATTTCATAAAGCCGGGCCTGCGAAGTGATATTTTTTTGATTCAGTGAAGCGATTCTTGTAAGAAGAGCATTAATATGGGAAGCAATAGAGCCGATCTCATTATTCAGTTTTGTGTGAAGCTGAAGTTCGTGCTGCATATAATCGGTAGACTCGATTGCTTCGTTCAATTGATGAATCGGTTTGATAATTATATGGTGAACGGCAATTGAAAGATAAAGGATGCAGAAAAAGAGCAAAAATGCCAAGGCAATCAATAATTCGGATTGTTCGTCTTTGAATAGATGTAATTGCTCATTATAAATGGTGCCGGTAACAGACAGATTCGTATTCGGTATGTTTTCGATTTCATAAAAAAGTTCTTGGGTTGTAGCCTTAGAGAAGGAACTTTCGGGACTATTTGAATATAATATATTGCCTGTTGTGTCATCTGTGATATTTAGAGACATATCTGTTGTCGAGTTCACAAGCTGGTTCAAAGTATCTGTTTTACAGATAATAGCAATATTACCAAGATGTTTTCCAAAATCTTTTGAAAAAGTTGTCATATATATTGGGCTGAAATAGATCATATAAGGCGTATTTGTGACAGGTTGGATATAGAACTCAAAATAACTTTCGGTGTTTCTTTGTTCATCCATAAAATGTTCAACCGTAAAATCTTCCATATCAGCAGGAATATAACTGACCATACTTGTTGGAGAGTTCTTGTCCCAGACTATGATATCTACAAGACCAGGCGTATAGGAGTGTGCCATGCCGATCAAGGTGGAGAATGATTGCCGCTGTAATTGATGCGTATCTGTAGATGCACTTAACAGATAAGACTGGGTTTCTTCTTGCGAAGCAAATATAGTGGAAGTTTTTTTCATGCTGGTAGTCATGGAAACAATATTTATCTTGACATTCTCAATTGTTGAAGAGCAATATCCCTTTAAATTCTCAGTTTGTTCATCTAGCATCTGAAACATCGTATAGCTGCTGAATGCCAAAATGATAAGAATTGGAATTAGTAAAATGGCTATAAATTGATGTGATAATGTTTTTTTCATAATTTATACTCCTTCGGGGTGGAGAATAACTTTCGGTATTCTTTTGGTGAGTAACTGCAATGCTTTTTAAAAACTTTACTGAAGTAAAAATAGTCGCTGTATCCGACCATTGAGGCAATTGTTTCCAGAGAATGCGTTGTTGTCTTGAGTAAATTCTGTGCTTCTGTGACGCGCAAGTGAGTCAGATATTGTGAGAATGTCTGTCCAAGATATTTGTTGAATAAAGAACAACAATAATTTGGATTTATGTCAAAATGGCTGGCAAGAGATTTTAAGGTAAGCTTTTCAGAAAAATGAGTAATCATATAATTTCGAATTTTCTCAAAATTATCGTCAATATATGCGGGTGGTGTGACAGGAGTTGTCCGCTTGTCAAGAGCCTTTTTTACCCGTTCCAGACATAAGGATGTTTCGTTAGGATTCAATGGTTTGAGGCAGTAACCGGCAACACCATAGGAGATTGCTTCTTTAGCATAAGCAAAATCACTGTATCCACTGACAATAATAAATTCACAATTTATGTTTTGCTCTCTGACCTTTTGCATTAGTTCCAGACCGTTTATTCCTGGCATACGAATATCAGTAATTATAAGATCTGGCTTTTTTGCAATGATGGCAGGAAGTGCTTTTAAGGGAGTTCGAAAAGAATCAATGATTTCAAATCCCATTTCATCCAGTGCAAAAGTATTTTCAATGTCAATAATTGTCCAAGGTTCATCATCAATTATCATTACAGTATACATGATAGTAACGCCTCCTGTGTAATACAAAGGTAAGTATACTGTAAAAAAAGATGAAACGCAATAAAAATTAGAAAATGTTAAAAATATATCACGTACTTTCTGATAAAATGTAAAATACTCACAAAATAAAATGTTAAATCTGAATAATTTACATGTTATCCCAAAGAACAATCTCATATAATTTTCATATAAAAGAAACAAAAAAAGAAGGAGGAAAAGCTATGAAAAAAAGAGTAAGGATTCTCTCTGTACTGTTATGTGTAGCTATGGTGGGTGGCTTAGCTGCATGTGGAAGCAAGAAGGAGGACAAGAAAAATGATGGAAATGAAGACGGAAAAATAAAACTTACTTTTTCTACATCAGTATATGTAGAAGAGCCCCATCAAAAGGCAATTGATGCACTCCTGGAAGCTTACAGTAAGAAAGAGCCAAACGTAAGTATTGAAATTCTTGGTGCAGGTTATGATGGTTATTGGGACAATATCACGACTGAAATACTGGCCAACAATGAAAGTGATATGATCCAGGTGTACCCAGAAAACATATCTACTTACAATGCGATTCGCGAGGGAGGCACATTTATTGATCTTTCCGAATATATGAGCGATGAGTTAAAAGAAAAACTGGTCGGACAGGAGATGTGTGATGTGGACGGAAAAACACTTGCGATTTCCAGTTATGCCTGGGGAACAACAGGAATCTTTTATCGCAAATCAATGTTGGAAGAAGCAGGAATAGATCCTGAATCTATTAAAACACAAGAAGATTTTAGAGAAGCCTGTGAGAAATTCACCTCGGAAGGTAAGTACGCAATGGGAGTTGTGTCAGGTACACATGCATTTACTGTTAGCGAGTGGAATCGTCTGATTGCAAGACCGGTGTCTAATGGATTGTACTTCCCGAACGGAGAATCAGAACCATACACAGCAGAAAATGTCAATGTTAATGCTCCAGAAAATGTGTGGGCTGCTCAATGGTGGCAGGATTTTATCTTAAAAGATAAAGCTGCAAAATTAGTGACGGATAAAAAAGATTCCAGAGAGATGTTCTGGAATGGCGAAGTGCCATTTAATATGGATGGACCTTGGTTCGTAGGCATGTCCAAAGAAAGAGACGAGTCATTGATGGAAGATATAGGTATTATTCCACAGTTTGATATTGTGTATGAAGGAGAGACTTATAAACCAAATCCAACGAACTATCCGTTAGTTACTATGATCAGTAAAAACTGTGAACATCCAGAAGAGGCATATGCTTTCCTTGAGTGGATGACGACTGATGAAGCACAGAAGATTATTGCAGATTGCGGAATGATTCCAAGTAACACAGATTATTCTACCAGTGAAGAATATATCAATAATCATGAACTGGAACATGCAATTGTTGATTTTATGCAGAATAATTATACAGATCTTGTTGCAGACCCTAATATTCCACAGCTCGGTGAGATTTCACAGATTATGCTGGATGCAGCTCAGAAGATGTTCTCCGAGCAGGCAGCAGATGTACAGAGTGAAATGGATACGGCTCAGGAGAAGATTGAAGAGGTAATGAATAGAGACGCAGCAGAATAAGAAAAAGTAGAGGGAGTGGTCCGTTGATGAAAGCAGTAAAACCTCAGAGATTAAATAAAAAAATAGAACCCTATTTCTTTCTTCTGCCATTAATTCTTATCTTGCTTTTGTTTTTGGTGGTTCCGATTGTGAAAGCAGCAATTATGAGTTTTCAGTATTATTATGTGACAAAACCTTCACCAGCAGGACATTATTTTGTAGGTTTGAAGAATTACCAGTCAGTTCTTTCTGACGAATATTTCTTTAATTCGGTTAAAGTGACACTGATCTATATAGTAGTTACTGTGGCAGGAAGATATATAGTAGGATTTATTACGGCATTACTGCTCAATACAAAGTTTCTGGGACGTGGGCTTGCAAGAGCATTGATCATCATCCCATGGGCCGTTCCTGAAGTAGTCGCATGTCTTGTATGGATATTAATGTATGATCAGGATTATGGAATCATAAATTTCTTGTTAAATAATGCAGGGATTTTATCACAGAATATCGCATATTTGCAAGATCCGACGGTTGCACTGCCAGCAGCAATGGTTGTAAATATATGGAAAGGTTTTCCGTATGTGGCAATCATGCTCCTGGCGGGCATGCAGAGTGTGTCATCTGATTTGTATGAAGCGGCAGATATTGATGGGGCAACAACATTTCAAAAGATTCGGTATATTACAGTTCCGTCTATTAAAGCGGTATCAACAACAGTATTTCTTTTGTTGATTATCTGGACGATTAAAGATTATGCGATTGCATATGTCTTAACCAAAGGTGGTCCTTCCAGAGCAACAGAACTTTTAACAATTTACATACAACAAACAGGATTCAAATATTTTGATTTTGGAAAAGCCGCAGCTGCAGGAATGTTGATGTTGCTCGTTTCATTAGCATTTACATTCTTCTATTTCAAAGTGTTGAGTAAGGAGGAGGGGTAAGTGTGAAGAAAAAAAGAGTAAAAAAAATAATAACAGTAATACTAGTGATTCTCGTGTGTATGTTTGCGTTATTCCCATTTGTATGGATGATATCGACATCTTTTAAACCTGCAAATGAAGTTTACAGTAAGACGCCATCATTTATTCCGAATGAACCAACTGTAGAAGGGTATACGGAAATGCTTACGACACAATCTTCTACATTTGACTTTCCGCAATGGCTTACAAACAGTGTGATAGTCGCTCTGTTAACAACAGTATTTTCGATGATCATAGCAACATTGGGGGGATATGGATTATCTAGATTCAGGTTCAGAGGTCGAGGATTTTTATCATACTTTATTTTGACAACACAAGTACTTCCTGGATCACTGTTAATTATTCCATTATATGTAATTATGGGAAATCTACAGCTTTTGGATACCAGAATTGGTCTGGTAGCAGCCTATTGTACTTTTTCTGTTCCGTTTTGTACTTGGATGATGAAAGGATTTTTTGATACTATACCCATCTCATTAGAAGAAGCGGCCCGGGTAGATGGTGCCGGAAGATTCCGTATCTTTTCGACTGTGGTTTTACCTCTTACAGTGCCTGGGTTAGTGGCAACCGGAATTTTTTCTTTTATTAATGGGTGGAACGAATATCTATTTGCAAGTACTTTTATGAAAAGTTATGAGAACTGGACATTGCCTGTTGGTATTGCCAGTTTTCAAGGACAGTATACGACGAATTGGGGAACGCTTATGGCGGGTGCAGTTCTGATTACAATACCAGTTGTAATTTTGTTCTTGCTTTTGCAGAAGCATCTGGTAAGTGGAATGACTGCCGGTGCCGTAAAACAATAATGATAATGAAAGAAGGAAAAGAATATGGAGATTAAGCAGGTTCGAATGGGAATTGTTGGGGCTGGAACATGGGGCGAGACACACGCTTCAATCTATGCAGAGCATTTGTTTGCAGATCCAGTCGCTATCTGTGATATGAATGAACAACGGGCAAGGGAGATTGCAGAAAAATATGGTATTAGAAAAGTATATACAGATTATCATGATCTGGCAGCTGATGAAGAAGTAGATGCAGTTGCGATTGTAACCCCGGATTTTGCACATGCAGATATTGCTGTGGCAATGGCAGATGCAAAAAAGAATATTTTGATAGAAAAACCATTGGCAACGACAAGGGAAGACATTGCAAGAATCTGTGAGGCAGTGGAGAGAAATCAGGTACGCTGTATGGTGGATCTGCATAACCGCTGGAATCCTCCGTTCAATACGGCAAAACAAGAGATCTCTTCGGGTAAGTTAGGAAAGCCGTATACTGCCTATATTCGGCATAGTGATGTGAAGTGGGTAGCTACAGATATGCTTTCGTGGGCATCAAAATCATCTATTTTATGGTTCCTTGGAAGTCATAGCCTGGATTCGCTTAGGTGGCTGCTCGATTCAGAAGCAAAAAGAGTATACTCCGTAAAAAAAGAAGGAATTTTGAAAGAACTGGGAGTGGATACTCCAGATGTGTATTTAACAACGATTGAATTTGAAAATGGTGCAATCGCACATATGGAAAATGGATGGGTTACACCAAATGGAAATCGGAATATCAATGATTTTCGATGTAGTGTAATGTGTACAGAGGGAATGATCAGTTTGGATCTTTCCAGTCATAATCTGATAGAAGAAGTGACTGAAGAAAAGGCAAGTGTACCTGATATATTGGTGTCTAATATGGTCTTTGACAGGTGTAAAGGTTTATCGTATGAAAGCATCCGAGATTTTGTTGATCGTTTAGTAGATGGAAGAGAATTTCGTGTGACATTAGAAGATGCAAGAAAGACCGCATTGGCTATTATCGCTATACATGAATCAGCAGATACAGGAGTGCCGGTTGATATCGAATATTAACTTGATTATCTCACAATATAGTTTGTTTTTTGCTTTGTAAAGAAGGGGAGAGTTCATCTTCTCTTCTTTGCAGTTGCGATGTGTTTATTATAGAAGGAATATGTTAAAATAGATATCAGAAAGGGGTGGCCTACATGATTGACGGACATATTCATTATGCCAAAAGTATTGGTTTGGATAGATTACAGCATGTAATCCAAAAGTATCATTTCTCAGCAATTGCACTCCAGTGTATTCCAGGAGGAAATGGAATGGCTGTTGAGCAGGATGCATTTGAATTCAGGAAGAGCTGCAAAATTCCGGTGTATATATTTGGAGGCCTGGATCGGAGAATATATAGTCTACATCCTGATCGGATGCAGGAGGCGCTTCTTCAGGAAGCGGACAGGCTTATGAAGATCGGGTGTGTTGGAATCAAGATGCTGGAGGGAAAACCGAATGTTCGAAAGCAATATCCGATTCCAGATTTTGACAGTGCATTGTGGGAAGATTATTGGGAGTATCTGGAAGAAAAACAGGTACCTGTGTATATGCATGTGAATGATCCGGAGGAGTTCTGGAATCCGTTAGAAGTGTCAGAGTTTGCGAAAAAGGCTGGGTGGTTTTATGATTCCACTTATATCAATAATGAAGAACAGTATCGACAGATTTTGCAAGTGTTGGAAAATCATCCGAAGCTTCGCATTTTATTTCCACATTTTTTCTTCCTGTCTAAGCAGCTTGACCGACTTTCGGAGATATTAGACCGGTATCAGAATGTTTACATAGACATTACACCAGGAATAGAATTGTATTATAATCTGTCAGCACAGCAAGAGAAGGCAAAGCGATTTTTTGACAGATATCAGGAGCGGATTTGCTTTGGTACGGATATTGGCGCACGTGCAGTGATAAAAAAAGAACCCACATTTCTTTCTATAGAAGAGTGTGAATCCAGAATGCATCTGATTACGGGATTTCTTGAGACAAAAGGACCATATATTTTGAAACCGGATGGATATTATGTGGCGGGAAATGAGGAACGGCAGATGTGCGGATTAGGATTACAGGAAGAAATCCTTGACAAAATATATGAGAAGAATTTTTTGAGATTTGCAGCAAAATGATGATAATGTAGAAGATAAATTGACTTTTTTTGTACAACAGTCTATAATAGTCTCTAGTAGAAATCGGCAGAGATGGTCTGCCGGTTTCCTAACGTTTAATATTTAATATTAGAAAGGTTGGGGAAAATAATGGACCAAAACAAAGTGGCAAGAGTATTAAAATCAATGGAGGAACATGAGATCCCACAGATGATCGTATCAGATCCAGTGGCTATTTTCTATCTTACTGGAAAATGGATTATCCCAGGAGAAAGATTATTAGCATTATATCTGAATGTAAATGGCAATCATAAACTGGTAATTAATAAGCTATTCCCACAGGAGAAGGATCTTGGAGTAGATCTTGTATGGTATGATGACATCGAAGACGGTGTTGAGATCTTAAGCAGATTTGTAGAAAAAGATAAAGTTATGGGTATCGACAAGACATGGCCGTCAAGATTCTTGATTCGTCTGCAGGAGCTGGGCGGAGGAAGCAAGTTTGTAAATGGTTCTCCGATCATCGACTATATCCGTATGGTAAAAGATGAAAAAGAACAGGAATTGATGAGAGAATCTTCCAGACTGAATGATATCGCTATGGAAAGATTAATCCCATGGGTTGTAAAAGGATTAACAGAAAGAGAACTGAATGCTAAGATTCGTGAGATTTATAAAGATCTTGGATGTGAGGATGTATCCTTTGATCCAATCACAGCATACGCAAAAGGTGCTGCAGATCCACATCATGTAACAGATGATTCCAAGGGAAAACGCGGTGATTGTGTAATCCTTGATATCGGAGCATTCAAAGACAACTATGCATCTGATATGACAAGAACAGTATTCATCGGTGAAGTATCTGACCGTGCAAGAGAAATCTACGATATCGTTGTAGAAGCTAACAGACGTGGTATCGAAGCTGCAAAACCAGGCAACAGAATGTGCGATGTTGACCTCGCTGCAAGAAATTACATAGAAGAAAAAGGTTACGGACAGTACTTTACACACAGAACCGGACACTCCATCGGTCTTGAAGATCATGAATTCGGTGATGTATCTTCTGTAAATGAAGATATCATCCAGGTTGGACAGTGCTTCTCTGTAGAACCAGGTATCTATATCGAAGAAGAAGGTATCGGTGTTCGTATCGAAGATCTTGTTATCATTACAGAAGATGGATGCGAAGTATTGAACAGCTTCACAAAAGATCTGATCGTAGTACCAGAAGAGTAGAATATCAGAGAGTATTATTAAAGAGCAGTCACTTGGTTGACTGCTCTTTTTGAAGTTATAGAGATAAAATTGTGAATTACACTTAATATAATCCTGCAACTTTGCATCCCAGTAGTACAAGAACGAGCAGGATACTTGGCTTGGCAATCTTACTTCCATTTTTCATAACAAGACCGGCTCCGATATATCCGCCCAACATATTGCAGACGGCAGCAGCAAGACCGAGTGGAATCAGGACTTGTCCGTTGAATAAAAATACAACCAGCGAAGTAATATTTGTCGTCAGGTTGATGACCTTAGCCTGCGCGTTGGCTGTCTTAATACTTAATTTTGCAAATATTGTAAATGCAATGATCAGAAATGTTCCGGTTCCGGGGCCATAGAAACCATCATAACAACCAATGATAAAAGCAGCGAGTGTAGCTGTCAGGTAAGTACGTCGATCCAGTGTAATCTCGTCAGATCCTTCATCGTTGAACAGCTTCTTATTCAACACCAGGAAAGCGGATATGGGAAGAATGATAATTAACACATAAGATAATATTTTCTCCGGGATCATCAGGGAAAGATGAGAACCGATGAATGAACCGATAATTGCTGCAGCCACAGAAGGTATGGATAATCTCAGATTGATCAGACGATTGCGGGCAAATCGAAAAGTAGCAAGCGCCGTCCCAAAAGGAGAAGACATTTTATTAGTAGCCACTGCGGTGTGAGGAGGCAGCCCTGCAATCAGATAAGCTGGCAGAGAGATTAATCCCCCACCGCCGCCGATAGCATCCACAAGGCCTGCAAGGAATACGAGAGGACAGACGATTGCAAAAGTGTATATTGACAATTCCATGATAGGTTCCTTTCTATTGTAAAAATCTTACAAATCATTATTTTATAGTAAGAACACAGTAGAATCAAGCAGATATTATAGTCGTGAAAAAGTTCACATTTTATCAGGGTTATGTTACAATAACATACAAGCGAATTTTTTGAAACACAAGATCAGGAGGATAGGAATATGAACAGGGAACAAGCACATGATATCTTAATGAAATATATGAAAGGTGAGAATTATATTACCCATTCGTATGCGGTGGAAGCAATTATGAAGGGACTGGCGAAACGCCTTGCACCGGATGAAGTAGAATATTGGGGAATCGTAGGTCTTCTTCATGATCTGGATGAAGAGCAATGCGACTGGCAGCACGATCTGAGCGTGCATGGACCAACATCTGTAGAGATTCTGAAAAAAGAGGGAATTGATGATAAGGTATTGTTTGATGCAATCTGTGCACACAATCCAAAGAGTGGAGTAAAAGCAAAGACGAATCTTCAGTACGCAGTTCTGGCGGCAGACCCAATGAGTGGATTTGTGAAAGCTGTCGCACAGATTTATCCGGATAAGAAGATTGCAAGTGTAAAGCACAAATCCGTAATGAAGCGTTTTAATGAAATGCGGTTTGCAAAGGGTGCTAACAGAGATTATATGGAAGCGATTGAGTTTACCGGACTTAGTCTTGATGATTTAATTGACGTTGCGTTAGAAGAGATGGGCGCAATTGCAGATGTATTGGGATTATAATCAGAAATCCATGAAAAAAGTGATATTTACATTGCTGGTAATTCTGTGGATGGCTGTAATCTTTTCTTTTTCTGCAAAACCAGCGGATCAGTCTGAAGAGATGAGCCAGTCTGTAGGGCGTAAGATTGGTGAGCTGTTTGAACCAGGCTTTGAAAAGTGGCCGGAATCCGAACAAATGGCTTATGCAGAACGGATTGACTATCCGGTCCGCAAATGTGCCCATGCTACAGAATATATCATTCTGGGAATTCTACTTATGGCAGTGGGTGAGAGTTATCGTATTGGCAAGAAGTTACGGCTGGCTTTCGTGATTGGCGCAGCCTATGCTTGCAGTGATGAGGTTCATCAGTTGTTTGTGCCCGGACGAAGCGGACAGGTCACAGATGTGTTGATTGACTGCGCAGGATTGTTGGTCGGAATTATATTTGTACTGATGATTCAGCACATATACAATATATAACAAGAAACAAAAAACAATAGTGAAAAAATGTAAAAACCCTTGACAATAAGGGAAATTCGTAATAAACTGATTGAGCGTGCATTGGAATGCATAGTATTTTTTTGCGCGTAAATATTTACACATTAAGCAACTTATTATAATCGTAGGAGGTGAAAGAGAATGCCAACATTTAACCAGTTAGTAAAGAAAGGACGTCAGACATCTGTAAAGAAGTCTACAGCTCCAGCGCTTCAGAAAGGGTATAACTCTTTAAGAAAGAAGAGTATCGATGCATCTGCTCCTCAGAAGAGAGGCGTATGTACAGCAGTTAAGACAGCTACACCAAAGAAGCCTAACTCAGCACTTAGAAAGATCGCCAGAGTACGTCTTTCTAACGGTATCGAAGTAACAAGCTACATCCCGGGTGAAGGACACAACCTTCAGGAGCATAGCGTTGTTCTTATCCGTGGAGGAAGAGTAAAAGACCTTCCAGGTACAAGATATCATATCGTTAGAGGTACACTTGATACAGCAGGTGTTGCCAAGAGAAGACAGGCACGTTCTAAATACGGTGCTAAGAGACCAAAAGACGCTAAAAAATAATGCCTGAACAGTTAGTGAATGCGAGTGATAAACGAAGCATGAACTTAATGTGAGGGTAGTTCTTCGGAATGTAATGACGAGGAACTTCAGTATCTAATGTAGTCACAAACAGAACTATGATTAAGTAAGTTGCAGGTATATAGATTGTATGCCCAGCACTACACAGTATCATTAGAAAGACACATGTGAGTACCGATGAATTAATCAGAATGTTTAAGGAGGGAAGAACCGTGCCACGTAAAGGACATACTCAGAAAAGAGACGTATTAGCAGATCCATTATACAACAGCAAAGTGGTAACAAAACTTATCAATAACGTTATGTTAGACGGTAAGAAAGGTGTAGCACAGAAGATCGTATATGGAGCTTTTGAAAGAATCGCAGAGAAATCCGACAAGCCGGCAATCGAAGTATTCGAAGAGGCTATGAACAACATCATGCCAGTACTTGAAGTAAAGGCAAGACGTATCGGAGGAGCGAACTACCAGGTACCAATCGAAGTCAGAGCTGACAGAAGACAGACTTTAGCACTTCGCTGGCTGACATTGTATTCTCGTAAAAGAGGAGAGAAGACAATGGAAGAAAGATTGGCAAATGAAATCCTTGATGCAGCTAACAACACTGGCGCATCAGTGAAGAAGAAAGAAGACATGCACAAGATGGCTGAAGCAAATAAAGCATTTGCTCACTATAGATTCTAGGAGGCAACAATGGCTGGAAGAGAATATCCATTAGAGAGAACTAGAAATATCGGTATTATGGCACATATTGATGCTGGTAAGACCACACTGACAGAGCGTATTCTTTACTATACCGGTGTTAACTATAAGATTGGTGATACTCATGAAGGTACTGCTACCATGGACTGGATGGAACAGGAGCAGGAGAGAGGTATCACAATTACTTCTGCAGCTACAACATGTCACTGGACACTGGAAGAAAACTGCAAGCCAAAACCGGGTGCATTAGAGCATCGTATCAATATCATTGATACCCCAGGACACGTTGACTTTACTGTTGAGGTTGAACGTTCACTTCGTGTACTGGATGGTGCAGTTGGTGTGTTCTGTGCTAAAGGTGGTGTTGAGCCGCAGTCAGAAAACGTATGGCGTCAGGCTGACACATACAACGTACCTAGAATGGCATTCATCAATAAGATGGACATTTTGGGTGCAGATTTCTACAATGCCGTTGAGCAGATTAAGACAAGACTTGGAAAGAATGCAATCTGTCTGCAGCTGCCAATCGGTAAAGAGGATGACTTTAAAGGAATCATTGATTTGATGGAAATGAAAGCTTACATCTATAATGATGACAAGGGTGATGACATTTCTATCGTAGATATTCCGGAAGATATGCAGGATGATGCAGAACTCTATCGTTCAGAGCTGGTAGAGAAGATCTGTGATCTGGATGATGATCTGATGATGGAATACCTTGAAGGTAATGAACCATCTGTTGAAGATATGAAGAGAGTACTGAGAAAAGCAACTTGTGAATGTACAGCAGTTCCGGTATGCTGTGGTTCTGCTTACAGAAACAAAGGTGTACAGAAGATGCTGGATGCAGTTATCGAGTATATGCCTGCTCCAACAGATATTCCACCAATTCAGGGTGTTGATGAGGATGGAAATGAAATCGTAAGACATTCTTCTGATGAAGAACCTTTCTCAGCTCTTGCATTCAAGATTATGACAGACCCATTCGTTGGTAAGCTGGCATACTTCAGAGTTTACTCTGGTACAATGAACTCCGGTTCTTATGTACTGAATGCAACAAAAGGTAAAAAAGAACGTGTTGGACGTATCCTTCAGATGCATGCCAACAAGAGAGCCGAACTGGACAAAGTATATTCCGGTGATATCGCTGCAGCAATCGGATTTAAGTTCACTACAACAGGTGATACGCTTTGCGATGAGCAGCATCCAGTAATTCTGGAGTCTATGGAATTCCCAGAGCCGGTTATCGAGCTCGCTATCGAGCCAAAGACAAAAGCTTCCCAGGGTAAACTTGGAGAATCTCTTGCAAAACTGGCAGAAGAAGACCCGACATTCCGTGCACATACAGATCAGGAAACAGGTCAGACGATCATCGCTGGTATGGGTGAGCTTCATCTGGAAATCATCGTTGACAGACTTCTTCGTGAGTTCAAGGTAGAAGCTAACGTAGGTGCTCCTCAGGTTGCTTACAAAGAAGCATTTACAAAACCAGTTGACGTTGACAGCAAATACGCAAAACAGTCAGGTGGACGTGGACAGTACGGACACTGTAAAGTTAAATTTGAACCAATGGATGTTAACGGTGAGGAGACATTCAAGTTCGAGTCTACAGTCGTAGGTGGAGCTATTCCGAAGGAATATATCCCAGCTGTAGGAGAAGGTATTGAAGAGGCTATGCAGTCTGGTATCCTTGGAGGATTCCCGGTTGTTGGTGTTAAGGCTAACGTATACGATGGTTCTTACCACGAAGTCGATTCAAGTGAAATGGCATTCCACATTGCAGGTTCTCTTGCATTCAAGGATGCTATGAAGAAGGCATCTCCGGTACTTCTTGAGCCTATTATGAAGGTTGAAGTAACAATGCCGGAAGAGTACATGGGTGATGTTATTGGTGATATCAACTCACGTCGTGGACGTATTGAAGGTATGGACGATCTTGGCGGTGGTAAGATTGTTCGTGGATACGTTCCATTGTCAGAAATGTTTGGATACTCTACAGATCTTCGTTCCAGAACACAGGGACGTGGAAACTACTCAATGTTCTTCGAGAAATATGAGCCAGTTCCGAAATCTGTACAGGAAAAAGTATTATCAACCAAAAATGATTAATTAAATGTTAAAAAGGCTTGAAAAACCGTATGATTTGAAATATAATCAGAGATAGCCGAGCAAACGTAAATTATTAAATATGCCTTTGAAGGCGCTATAATAAGGAGGATATTCAAAATGGCAAAAGCTAAATTTGAAAGAACAAAACCACATTGTAATATCGGTACCATTGGTCACGTTGACCATGGTAAAACAACTCTGACAGCTGCTATCACAAAAGTTCTGTCTGAGAGAGTAGAAGGAAACGCTGCTGTAGCATTCGATAACATCGATAAAGCTCCAGAAGAAAGAGAACGTGGAATCACAATTTCTACAGCTCACGTTGAGTATGAGACAGCTAATCGTCACTATGCACACGTTGACTGCCCAGGACATGCTGACTACGTTAAGAACATGATCACAGGTGCTGCACAGATGGATGGAGCTATCCTTGTTGTAGCTGCTACTGATGGTGTTATGGCTCAGACAAGAGAGCACATCCTGCTTTCTCGTCAGGTAGGTGTTCCTTACATCGTTGTATTCATGAACAAATGTGATATGGTTGACGATGAAGAACTTCTTGAATTAGTAGAAATGGAAATCCGTGAACTGTTAGATGAGTATGAATTCCCAGGAGATGATACTCCGATTATCCAGGGTTCTGCTCTGAAAGCTCTTGAAGATCCATCTGGAGAATGGGGCGACAAGATCATGGAACTTATGGATGCTGTAGACAGCTACATTCCAGATCCACAGCGTGCAACAGATCAGCCATTCCTTATGCCTGTAGAGGACGTATTCTCTATCACAGGACGTGGAACAGTTGCTACTGGTAGAGTAGAGCGTGGTGTTCTTCATGTATCTGACGAAGTAGAAATCGTTGGTATTCACGAAGAGACAAGAAAGACTGTTGTAACAGGTGTTGAGATGTTCCGTAAGCTTCTTGATGAGGCTCAGGCTGGTGATAACATCGGTGCACTTCTTCGTGGTATTCAGAGAACTGAAATCGAAAGAGGACAGGTTCTTGTTAAACCAGGTTCAGTAACATGCCACAGAAAATTCACAGCTCAGGTTTACGTTCTGACAAAAGATGAAGGTGGACGTCATACTCCATTCTTCAACAACTATCGTCCACAGTTCTATTTCAGAACAACAGACGTAACAGGTGTCTGCAACCTTCCAGAAGGTGTAGAGATGTGTATGCCTGGTGATAATGTAGAGATGACAATCGAACTGATTCACCCAGTTGCTATGGAGCAGGGACTTCGTTTCGCTATCCGTGAAGGTGGACGTACTGTTGGATCAGGACGTGTTGCTACAATCATCGAGTAATACAATCTGAATATAGATTTGTTATCGTAAGATAACGTTGTGTCCAAACGTAAGATACCCGTAGAACTTCGGTTCTACGGGTTTTTCTGTTGCCTGGAAATATATAAAAGGGCGGAAAAGAATAACGAACAGCGTAGAAAAACGGTTGCCGGGAGAGTATCCTGACAACCGTTTGTGATAACAGAATGATAACAAAATCTTAAATTAAACCAACTAAAGAACTTTCGTGAAGTATTGCAGATGGATTATATTTTTCTATAAGTGAATTTATAATTAGACGATTTCCGGCACTGATTTTGGGACTTAATGTAATTTCCATTTGTGCGTAAGCATTTTCGTCTAGGGTTAGATCATAAAAAGGAAAAGTTTGTTTGGCTTGACCAAGTAAAATCTTGGTACTGGTTGTTTGAAATTCTTGAATTGATTTATCAACTGCCTGATTTAGATTTAGAGGCATGAGTAATAAAATATATCGCCATTCGTGTTGGAAGGCCCAATGGATATTCTTATGCTTACCAAGATTACCTAAAGCAATACTAAATTTATCACCGTCTTGGGTTAATAACTTAGGATATAGCTTGTCTGAATCAGAAGTATATTCAACTTTATGTAAAATGTTATTACCCAATGCTCCAGGAGCTATAAATCCGTTTTTGAGCATATCTGCAATAGGAATTATAGATTTTAAATAAGATCCATTTGAATTATCAGTTACCGTTTGATGTGTAACCTCCGATATTGACGAAGGTGTATTTTCAAATTCTTTAAATGGATTTGCTTTTAATTTAATTCTTACTCCGGAACTTAGAGAACTATACATTTTCCACATAGGGATATTCTCTGTTTCATCATCAGTCCAAGAACTTATATAGCAAAATTGACCAGCATTTTTTAAATCAAATGCTTCTTTTTCTTGAAGATCATCCATTTGATCTAAGGAAGTTAATCTAAACGTGTGGTTTGCTAAAATTAATGCAAGAGTTTCAATACTTGTATAATGATATAAATAATCAGGTGTGTTTTGCAAAATGATTTAATACCTCCTTATGTCAGATTATATGTCTTGATGTCATTGCCTTCAGTACCCTTCTTAACGATGGTATGACAACCTATCGTGGTTCCCATAGCACGCAGTTTCCATTCATCCTGGGTAGCGTTCAACTTATCTAGTTCTGCCTGTCTTTTATCTTCATCTTCAATAGCTAATATTTCAGCTTTTTCCTTTTCATAGACATTTTTAAATTGACACCATTTCCTGAAAAAGTCCTGCATTGTAGGATTTTCGAATGTCAGTGCAACCTTCTGCTCAGGTGTTTCAGCAAGTGAGAGGTTCACCGAATCATCAATAGAAAACAACAGAGAGAGTACATCTCCGACTGTTTCAATATTAAAATCCAGAAAAACACTTACATTTAATCCCAGTGCAGTTGCAATCTTTTCTAACTGATCCGGTTTCGGATTCCGGATTCCCAGTTCATATTTTCTGATTGTTCCTACGTTAATGCCGGACAGCTCGGCTAACTGTATCTGACTGTATCCTCTAAATTCCCGGAATGCCCGGATTTTTTTGCCAACCATAATGCTGCCTCCTTAATAATATTTGTGCTTCTATTCTAGCACAAAAGTGAATGATACAAAAGAGTGAGATTTAACAAATTGCCGATACGCAAGCAATAGGTATGGAATGGAAAAAATAAATTCGCAAATGTTTATTGACAAATTCACAAAAGTGAATTATTATAAGAGAACAACGAAAGAGTCACAAAAGTGACTGGAAAGGAGGACGCTATGAGAACTAATTATATGATGACTGTTGATGATGTCATGGAAGAATTAGGCGTGAAACGCAGTAAAGCATATTCCATTCTGAAGCAGCTTAATGATGAACTGGCAAAGGAAGGATATGTGGCAGTTCGTGGAAAGATTCCACGTCCCTACTGGGAAACAAAATTTTATGGATGCTCTCAGAGAGCAGTGTGAAGGAGGTTTTAAGATGTCAGCTTACAAGGACAAAACACAGCGAACCTGGTATGTGAGCTTCCGCTATATTGACTGGACAGGTAAGAAAACGCAGAAGCTGAAAAGAGGGTTCAAGACAAAGAAAGAAGCATTGAATTATGAAAAGGAATTCATAAGAAAGACTGCAGCGGATATGAAAATGGAGATGAACAGTTTTATTCAAGTCTATTTTGAAGATAAAAAGAATGAACTGAAAGAAAATTCAATCCGTAACAAGCAGCACATGATGAACAAGCACATTGTTCCGTATTTTGGAACAAGAAAAATGAATGAGATCACACCGGCAGAGATTATCCAGTGGCAGAACACCATTCAGGAAAAAGGTTACAGCAAGACTTATGAGCGTATGATTCAGAATCAGTTAAATGCACTGTTTAATCATGCACAGAAAATTTACAATCTGAAGGAAAATCCATGTAAGAAAGTAAAAAAGATGGGGAAATCGGATGCTAATAAGCTGGAATTTTGGACGAAAGCAGAATATGACAGCTTTATCGCCGGGATTGAGCCAGAGAGTGAGGATTATCTGATATTTGAAATCCTGTTCTGGACAGGAATCAGGGAAGGAGAACTTCTGGCATTGAGTCTTTCAGACTTTGATATGAGTGGTAATCTTTTGCATATCAATAAGACTTATAACCGGATCAGGAAAAGAGATGTGATTGATACTCCAAAAACAGAAAATTCAGTCCGTACCATTGATATTCCTAATTTTCTTAAAGAAGAGGTGCAGGAGTATGCGAAGAAGCATTATGGATTTCCGGAAAATCAGCGGTTATTTCCGATTGTGGCGAGAACACTGCAGAAACGGCTTAAGAAGTATGAAGCATTGACCGGTGTAAAACCAATCAGAGTGCATGATATCCGTCACAGCCATGTAGCATATCTGATTTATCAGGGTGTAGAGCCACTGATCATCAAGGAAAGACTGGGGCACAAAGATATTCAGATGACATTAAACACTTATGGTCACCTGTATCCGTCACAGCAAAAAAAGGTAGCTGAGATGTTGGACAACAAACGTTAAATATGGAGGAAAAGACACATGAAAACAAAGAAAGTAGTCAGAAAAATATTTGATACGCTCAATTATAGTAAGAAGCTGAAGATAAGTTCCATTTTACCGGATCGAGATTCGGATTATGCGATTCTTCTTGAATTAGAGGATGGAAGCAAATTTGAAATTATCATTATCCCAACAAGGAGATTCGTATAAGGAGTGGAACTATGGCTACTAACAGACAAAAAGAAAAAGCCCAGACAAAATATCTGAGCAAGTTCTCTGATAATCAGATTCACTGATATATCATCTTGGCAGATTCAGTATATCACGAATTGAACGATACAACAATTCCCGAATATCTGTTCATCAGAGACTTGTCCGGAGGGGCAGGAGGTAGAAGTGACATTATTTGAACAGGTAAAAGAATGTGTGACAGCCAGACAGGCTGCGGAGCATTACGGGATTAAAGTAAAAAGAAATGGAATGGCGTGTTGTCCGTTTCATAAAGACCGACACCCAAGTATGAAGGCCGATAAAATATATCACTGCTTTGCATGTGGAGTGGGCGGTGATGCGATAGATTTTACAGCAAGGTTATTTGGAATATCACAGTATGAAGCTGCGAAAAAGATGATAGAAGATTTTGGACTGGATATAAAAATCGAAGACAGAAACAAATACAAAAGGATGCACCAAAGCAGGAATACTTTGATATCAAAGAAACCTAAAGTTGTGATGATCAGAGAAAAACTGGAGCAGTGGTTGAAACATGCAACAGACGTGCTGATCAGATATCTGAAATGGATTCAGTTCTGGAAAGAGATTTACAAACCAGAACCAGATGAAGAGTGGCACGAATTATTTACGGAGGCATTGGCAAATGAAAGAAAGATAAATGACTATCTGGACGTGCTGATGTTTGGAACAGGAGAAGAGATTGTAGAGTTTTTCAAGACGAAAAGAAGGGAGGTTGAAAAAATTGAAGAAAGAATTAACGAATATCAGCGAGAAGTCCTTAATGGAATTAGAAGATATTGTGAACGAGGAAATGCTTACAACAGAAGATGTCAATGATATGTTGGAGCATACGGATAAAGGAAGAACAAAGCAGACAATCAGAAATTGTGTAACCGTACTTCAAAATGATCCGGTATTGAAAAAAGCGATTAAACGAAATGAACTTTCTGGAAGAATGGATATTGTAAAAGAGGTGCCATGGGAACGGAGAAATAACAGTCCTACGGTTACAGATACTGATGAAAATAATTTGAAGATGTATCTGGAAGAAAATTATGAACTGACAAGTGAGCGTGTGATCAAAGCAGGAGTAGATATTGTTTCCAATGAAAATAAATATCACCCAATTAGGGATTATCTGGAGAGTCTGGTCTGGGACGGAATTCCAAGAATAGAAAATATGCTTCCACATTTTCTGGGAGCAGAAAAGAGCAAATATACAATCGGAGTAATGAAAATGCACATGCTGGCAGCGATTTCAAGAATTTATGAACCGGGAATAAAATATGATATTATGTTGTGTTTGGTTGGGAGTCAGGGAGCCGGAAAGTCCACATTTTTCAAATATCTAGCGATAAAAGAAGAATGGTTCAGCGACAATCTGGATCATTTGGATGATGAAAATATTTACAGAAAACTGCAAAATCACTGGATTATCGAAATGGGAGAAATGAAGGCAACTATCACAGCAAAGAATATTGAACAGATAAAATCGTTTCTGAGCAGACAGAAAGAAACTTATAAAGTACCTTATGAAGTTCACCCGGAAGACAGACCGAGACAGTGTGTATTTTGCGGTACTTCAAATGATCTGAATTTCCTTCCGCTGGACAGAACCGGAAACAGAAGATTTGCTCCGGTGATGACAGATATATCGAAAGCAGAAGTTCATATTCTGGATAATGAAGCAGAGAGCAAAGCTTATATCGAACAGGCCTGGGCGGAGGCAATGGTACTGTATCGACGGGGAAATGTGTTCTTAGGATTCACAAAGGAAATTGAGGAAGAGGCAAAGCGTCTGCAAAAAGAATTTATGCCGGAAGATACCAATGCCGGAATCATACAGGCATTTCTTGATGACTACGATGACGAGTATGTATGTACCAGAATTCTGTTCGATGAAGCGCTACATCGAACCGGAGAAATGAAACAGTGGGAAGGTAAAGAGATTGCTAATATTATGAACAATGCAATTGAAGGCTGGAAACCACATGGTACACATCGGTTCGGAAAGGAATATGGAATACAGCGTTCATGGAAAAGGATGGAAGATTCTGTGAAGAAAGATAAAGACGGCTTTATGGAAGTACCGGAACAGTTGGAGATACCGTTTGAGTAAAGATTATTGTAAACGATGTAAACGGAACTTGAAGGAAAAACTTAAAAAGTTAACTTTTAAAATCTTTTGAGCCCCGTTTACAAATTTCGTTTACAAATTGAAAAGGAGCAGAAAATGATGAAACAGGGAAGATTAGGATATAACAGCAGCAATGGTAGATATGGATTATTAGCATCGGATTTATGGATTGATACAGGATTTCACTGTGGAGAAGGACTGGAAGTGTTGGTAGATGATGAATGGGTACAGACCAGAATGGAGATGAATCTGGCAAGAGAATGGTATCTGGTGGGAACGCCTTATTGTGGAGATTTGGAATATGTGCAGGCGAGGATACCAGAATAAACAGATCTATGATCCACTTCGGTCGGTGCAGAACAGACGTCCATAAGGACGTTATGCCCCCGGCAGGGCGCAAGGGGACTTTTGATGGACGGTACGGCTGTCGAAAGTGCTTTTGCGTTACTTTTGACAAAAGTAACAAAACCGCCGTATCCGGCGAAAGTTTCTTAAATATCGCCATGTCTGGCGTAAATAAAAATTATGTGCCATATCTGGCACTCAAACAGAAAAGAGGTGAGAAAATTTATGATGAAACGAACAATCAGTGGCATGATCGGAGCCGGTTCACTGGCTCATAACAGACGGGATTTTGTAGCAGAAAATGTAGATCCGGACAGAGTACAACTGAACATTTGTTATAAGAATGAGAATCTGAAGGAAGTTTATAAAGAGCTGTTTGACGATGCGGTCGAGAGATACAATGTCGGGAAAAGAAAGGACCGGCAAATTGCAAATTATTATGAAAAAATCCGACAGGGCAAACAGGAGAAGCTGTTTCATGAAGTGATATTCCAGATTGGTAATTGTGAGGATATGGCAGTGGGAACGTCAGAAGGAAATCTGGCTGTAAAGGTACTGGGCGAATATGTGAAAGACTTCCAGAAACGGAATCCGACACTTCGGGTATTTAGCTGCTATCTGCATCAGGACGAAGCTACTCCGCATCTGCATATTGACTTTGTTCCTTATGTGATCAACTGGAAGGGAAAAGGAATGGATACCAGAGTTTCACTGAAACAGGCATTGAAAAGTCTTGGATTTCAAGGTGGAAATAAGCATGATACAGAACTGAATCAGTGGATAAATCATGAAAAGGAAGTGCTGGCTGAAATCGCAAAACAGCATGGAATTGAATGGGAACAGAAAGGCACACATGAAGAACATCTGGATGTTTACAATTTCAAGAAAAAAGAACGCAAAAAGGAAGTGCAGGAATTGGAACGGGAAAAAGAAAATCTGACAGTGGAGAATGAAGGATTGACTTCTCAGATTGCAGAAGCAAGGGCAGATATTAAGCTACTGGAAGAAGAAAAAATTCAGTTCCAGAAAGATAAAGAGATAGCGGAAAAACATGCGGAGAAAGCAGAAACGGAATTGAAAAAACTGGAGGACAGAAGAGAATTCCTGCAACCAGTGATGGATAATGTCAGTAAGGAAATAAAAGAATATGGAATGATCAAAACATTTCTGCCGGAAGCTACAGCATTGGAACGTGCGGTAACTTACCGGAATAAGAAAATAAAACCATTATTCATTGAAATGAAAAACAAAATCGGTGCGATGGCTGCACAGGTGAAAGAACTCACAAGAGAAAGAGATAGTTGGAAAAGTAAATTTCAGAAGAAAAAGCAAGAGCATGAAAAAACAAAAAAGGAACTGGCAGAGGTTCAGAAAGATTATCAGAAATTGTCTGGTGAGAAAGAAATACTGCAGGGAATTGCAGACAGGTATAACCGACTTTTACGCATGTTGGGGAAAGATATGGTAGAACGACTGGTGCAGGACGATATCCGGATGCAGGCGGAGCTTGAGGCGAAAAAGCAGAAAGAGCAAATGACGAAAAAAATAAGTGATCGTATACCGTGGGCGAAAGAACGAAGTGAAGAACACAATGCACAAATTAAGAAGAATAAAGCAAAGTACAGAGGAATGGAGTTGTAAGAATATGAAGAAACAAATTTATGATGAAAAGAACGGACTGAACTACACACTGCATGGAGATTATTATCTGCCAGACCTGGAAATCAATGAGGAAGAATCTACATATGGGAAATATGGAATAATGCGAAAGCAGTTTTTGAAAGAACACAGGAGTGCCAGGTATCAGTATCTGGTGCTGACCGGGAAACTGACGGAGCATTTGAATCAGGTCGATAAAGAAGCGAGAGAAAAAGTTGAAATGCTGGTGGAACAGATGGCTGAGCAGTGGGGCGTGACAGAAAAACTGAAGATGCAGGATCAGATGGAATGGGTTAGGAAAATGAATAATATTCGTAGCAGAGTAGTAGAGATTATAGATGTAGAATTGATTTGTGTTTAGGAGGACAAAGCGGCAGATATAATGTTAAAAGTAGTTGCGTGCGCACGCATATTGTATTATAATACTGGTGGTTAGGAGGAATATATCTATGAAACTATTAAAATGGCTTTCAGTAACAGACCGATTTTACAAAATCTATTTGGATAAACAGCTTGCCCCCTTTGGAATCAACAACAGCCAATATATGTTTTTGATTAAAATCTGTCGTTCGCCTGGCATTTTACAGGATTCTTTAATTGATATGTTTTATGTTCATCCGAGCAATATTGTACGGACAGTTGCGGCATTAGAAAAGCAGGGAATGATTATGCGTTCCCCAAATGATAAGGATAAGCGGACGTGTAAGCTGTATCCTACGGAACGTGCGCTGTCTGTAATTGATGAGATACAGACGGTATGTGAAAAGACAGAAGCTCTTTTATTGCAAGGCTTCAGGGAATCTGATAAAAACCTCTTTATTGATTTGCTGATTCAGGCAGGTGAAAATATTACAGCGGAACTCCGTATAGAAAGAAAGGGGGATGAATTTAATGACTGAGAATCCCCTAGGATATGAAAAAATTTCAAAACTGTTGAAAGATTTTGCCATTCCCAGTATTATGGCGTCTCTTGTCGGCTCAATCTACAATATTGTGGATCAGATTTTTATTGGTCAAGGGGTCGGTTATCTGGGAAATGCAGCAACCAATGTTGCCTACCCGTTCTCTACCATCTGCCTTGCTATTGCACTGCTGGTTGGAATTGGCAGTGCTTCCCGTGTTTCCCTCTGTCTTGGACGCAAAGAGCCGAAAGCTGCCGCCAAAGCAGCGGGAAATGGTATTGTTCTGATGGGGATTTTCGGAATTATTTATTTATTGGTTGGTGAAGCTTTTCTGTCTTTGCTCCTAAAGGCATTTGGGGCAACGACAGATGTATTTCCATATGCAAAGCAGTATGCCAGCATAACATTGATTGGAATGCCGTTTCTTATTGTAACGAATGGTATGAGCAATTTGATTCGAGCAGATGGAAAACCAAAGTATTCAATGGTTTGCATGGTTATGGGAGCTATTATCAATACCATTTTTGACCCTATTTTTATTTTTGCTTGCGATTGGGGGATTGCCGGCGCAGCTTGGGCAACAGTTATTGGGCAAATTTTTTCCTTCATACTCGCACTCCGTTATCTATGGCGTTTCCAAACAATCCATTTTGAAAAAGAGTCGTTTTTATTGGACATCAAAGAAAGTATGAAAATTTGCAGCATGGGAATCAGCAGCAGCTCAAACCAGATTGCAGTTACCGTGATTCAAATCATTCAGTACAATTCGTTGACTTATTACGGCGCATTAACAAAATATGGAACAGATATTCCCTTAGCTGCTTGCGGAATCGTTATGAAAACAAATGCCATAATCCTTGCGATTGTTGTAGGAATCTCGCAGGGAACACAGCCGATTATCGGCTTCAACTATGGGGCAAGGCAATACCATCGTGTACGGGAGGCTTACCTGCTTGCGGTAAAATGGAACCTTGTTGTTTCCACAATTGCTTTCATCGCATTTCAATTTTTCCCGCAATCTATCATTTCGCTATTCGGAGATGGGAACGAGCTGTATTTTGAATTTGCTGTTTTGTTCATGCGTACCTATCTTTTCATGGTGTTGGTAAATGGTGTGCAGTTGCTTTCTTCCAGTTTTTTTACCGCAATAGGAAAATCGTTAAAAGGTGCTCTGTTGGCATTAACAAGGCAGACCTTTGTGTTGATTCCGCTTACCCTGCTGCTCCCGCTTCGTTTCGGAATTATGGGAGTATTGCTTGCGGGACCTGTTGCTGATTTTTCAGCGTTTATGCTATCTGTTGTACTGGTGGGTATAGAATTAAAAAAACAAAAAAATGACATGTAAACAACAGCTCTATGTGAAAACATTCTTTTTCCGCCGTTAAGTAATCAAGAAGCAAAAACTTAAAAACCGTTGCGATAAATTTTATAAATTTAGTAGGATAATATTTAGAAGTAAGGATTGAGAAAAATATGGAAACTATAAAATGGGTTCTATGTCCTATCTGTGGAAATAAAACCCGAACGATAATGCAAGAAGATACCGAATTAAAGAACTTTCCACTCTACTGTCCGAAGTGTAAACAGCAAACACTTAACTGATCTTGCAAAACGGAGAAAAACAGTAATTATAGCAACACATAATGCTAATATTGCAGTTGGCACACTTCCGTATATTAGTATACTAAGAACTCATGAGAATGGAGTATATAAAACGTATATTGGTAATCCTTTTTATGATGAACTTAGAAATATAAATGATGAAACAGACACTAAAAACTGGACTCAAGAAAGTATGCATACTCTTGAGGGCGGTAAAAATGCATTTTATGATAGGAAGGATATTTATGAATCAGGAAAGTAAAGTGATTAATGTACATTTGGAGAAAAGAGAAAATAAAGATTATTTAGTATTTGGCTTTGAAGAAGTTGCAGAAGTATGTCTTAATGATGATGAGAGTCAAAATAATTTGAAAAGTATATTTGTAAAGTTACTTACGGAGATTACAAAGTATCCAATTGAATTACAGTTTTTGGAAAAACCAGAATATAAAACAGGATTATATATAGATGTGTGTAAAGAATATATAAAAGATTTAAATAAAGAGATTACGAATGTAAGAAAAAATATGCCAGAAAAACTAAAAATACAGTGATAACACCATGATAACAAAAATTCCGGAAAACCACACGGACACAACGGAAAATCCGGATTTTTCCACACAAATCACATAAAAAATCACTATTCGTATACCGCAATACACCGGTCTGATATCGTGAAGGTGGTAGAACAGTTGGATCAGGCCGTGTTGCTACAATCATCGAGTAATCATAGCTTGTTATCATAATTGATAAGTAATTTAACCCCAGAAGTTTCGACTTCTGGGGTTTTTTATCAAAGGGAGAATAATTTTGGATATAAATACTATTTTATTTGATTTGGATGGAACTTTACTTCCGATGGATCAGGAGAAGTTCGTAAATGGATATTTTAAGATGCTTGCTGCAAAACTTGCTCCTTATGGCTATGAACCACAACAGTTGATCAATGCGATCTTAGCAGGAATAAAAGCTATGATTAAAAATGATGGCAGCCAATTGAATGAAGATGCTTTCTGGAAGAGATTTGTTGAAATATATGGGGATAAGGTCCTTGCAGACAAGCCTGTTTTTGAAGACTTCTATAAGAATGAATTTCAGGATGCCCGTTCATTTTGCGGATTTAATCCAAAAGCTGCAGAGACCGTCCGTTTGTTGAAAGATAAGGGATACCGAGTGGTACTTGCTACCAATCCGCTGTTTCCATCCATAGCAACAGAAAGCAGAATTCGATGGGCAGGGCTTGAACCGTCAGAGTTTGATCTATACACTACTTATGAAAATACATCCTATTGCAAACCAAATCTGGATTATTATCGTGATATTTTGAAGCGAATCAATTGTAGACCAGAGGAGTGTCTTATGGTAGGAAATGATGTGGGAGAGGACATGGTCGTAGAGGCACTGGGAATGCAAGCCTTTTTGCTTACAGATTGCCTGATCAATACACAGAAGAAGGATATTACGGCTTATCCCCACGGAAGTTTTGAACAATTACTTAGCATGCTTTGATTTTTATAGTTAATGAAAGCGACTGATGTTTATCGCATCAGCCGCTTTTGAGTTTATAACATCAACCCCATAACATACAGATCGAAATATTCGCCATTGATCAGGGTAGTATTCTTTAAACGTCCCTCAATTTCAAAACCGAATCTTTCGTATAATTTTACAGCCACTTCGTTATCACAGCGTGTGTCTAACTGAATTCTGGTGGTAATTCCATTTCCTTTACAGAAATCAATCAACTGACGGATAATTTCGCTTCCGATTCCTTTTGCCTGGTATTTCTTCGCAACAACGATGCCAAGTTCTCCTTGATGACGGGCCTTTATCTTATTTCCTGAATGAATGGTTCCAATTTCGGCGATTTCATCCCCATCCATTGCAAGAATCATGATGCTGGCTGGCTGTTCTTTTGTAGACAGAATGTCTTCTTTCTGACCAGCCTCATCCATAGGATATTCATCCTTTTCAAAACTCAAGAATGTCGTTTCTCCACCAACGTAATTGTAGAAATCTACAATCTTTTTTGCATCCTCAAGCTCTGTTCCCGATATACAATGTGTAATGTACTTTCCATATGTTTTCCCTCCTAATGCATATTGCTTCCTAACAAGATTATAGGATATTTTCTGGAAAGCTGCAATTGAATTCATATAGGATAGAAGATATAATTATGAATAGAATAAAGAGGTGCAAATTGTATGGATAAATGTAACATTAGGGGAGAAATAAATCCGGAAATTCTTATAATTGGAGCTGCGATTCTGGATATACTTGTACGACCGGTTGGTGTGGACGTTTTCCGCGTAGGATCTTATAATGCAGAAGATATTCGGATGTCTGTAGGGGCAGATGCACTAAATGAAGCGACCATCCTGGCTAAAATGGGTAAAAGTGTGGGCCTGGAGACTGTAATTGGAAAAGATAAAGCGGGAAAGTTGATACTAGATCATTGTCGGGAACAGGGAATTCTGTTAAGAGCTGATAGTGTAAGGGAAGGATTATCGACAGGAATTAATGTGGTTCTGGTGGAAGAGGATGGAAGACGTAGCTTTTTGACGAATCCTCATGGAAGTCTTCGGAAGCTTCGGTTGGAAGATATTCCTGTGCCGTTTCCAGAAAGTGCGAAGATTGTATGTTTTGCCAGTTTATTTGTTTTCCCAGAAATAAGAACGAGAGAATTAGAGATTTTATTTGCACAAGTGAAAAAGCAGAATAAGATTCTATGCGTAGATATGACAAAATGCAAGAATCATGAGACGGCAAAAGAGATGGAATCAGCGCTTAGATATGTGGATTATCTATTTCCAAACGATGAAGAAGCGCTGCTTCTGACTGGGCAAAAATCAGTAGAAGAATCGGCAGAGGTGCTTTTGAATGTTGGAGTAAAACATGCAGTTATTAAATGCGGTGCAAGAGGATGTTATATCAGAACAGCGCAGGAGAAAATGTGGATTCCAGCAGCAGAAGGCGTGAAATGTGTGGATACCACAGGCGCAGGAGACAGTTTTGCGGCTGGATTTATCTATGCTCTTTCCGAAGGACAGAATCTGAAAGACTGTGCACAGTATGCTAATATATGTGGTGGTAAAGCAGTAGAAGTTATGGGATCCACCGAATGGATATAAGAAAGGAGGCGTGCAAATTGGAATATACACATGAAATTATCATGCCCAATGATGATATCCCTTTTAAAATGTTTTTGTTCGAAGGAAAAGATGGTAATTACGTGCGCCAGAAACACTGGCATAGATCTGTAGAGATATTCGCGCTGTTTGAAGGAGAACTGGAATTCTACATTAACGAAATTCGTTATCCCCTGCAGCCCGGAGAATTCATGCTGGTCAATTCCAATGAGATTCACTCTATCCTGTCACCGAAAAAGAACCAGACAGTCGTTCTTCAGATACCACTTGCTACCTTTGAGAAATATTACACCGATGAACGCTTCATATATTTCTCCCATAGCTCCAGGCTTCAGGATGAAGAAGTCATGCGGTTGATCCGAGAAATGTATCTTGCCTATCAAGAGAAAAAATGCGGGTATGAGCTAAAAGTACAGAGCCAGTTCTATATGCTGGTCTATCTTCTGGTGACAAAATACCGAAAAACAGAAGTGAATGAAGACTTAATACGTCACAATAAAAACCTTAACAAACTATCCGCAATCACAAGTTATATGAAAGAAAACTATAAAAAAGAATTATCACTGGAAAGCCTGGCAAAAACCTTCGGATATTCTCCGACATATCTGTCAAGAATGTTCCAGAAATACGCCAAGACCAATTATAAGACATGTCTGGACAATATCAGGCTAGAACACGCGACAAAGGATTTGATGAATACAGAGATCACAATCGGAGAGATTGCATTCAACAACGGATTCGCTAACAGCAAAGCATTCGCAAAAGTATTTCAGGCGAAATATGGCATGCTGCCAAGTGAGTTTAGAAAGTGTAAAATGGGGACGTAGTACTTTTACAAAGTACTACGTCCCCATTTTACACTTTCTACCTCAAAAAAGGCAAGAATTTGCCATAAACAGGCTAATTATTTGGTTGTAAGATCAAAAAAAAGTTGATAAAATGACATTAAGAAACATGAGGAAAATAAACAAAGAAAAGAGGAGAGATAGTATGGAGATTCGGAAGGTAACAGATGCATCTTTTGGTGTCTATGGAAAGGTACTGGAGGGGTATGATTTTTCTGGGCTTTTGAAGGAAATGGAACATACTCCATGTCCGATGGACGAAGTAATCTATGTTCCGTCTGTGGAGGGGCTGGAAGCGCTGGCTGTGGCAAAGGATCTGACTGAGAGCGCATATGGCGGATTGCCAATTCAGATTGGGTACTGCAATGGCAATAATAAGAAGTTGAATGCAGTTGAATATCATCGTTCTTCAGAAGTAGATATTGCTGTAAACGATTTGATTCTTTTGATCGGAAGACAGCAGGATATTGAAGCTGATTTTACATATGACACTGCAAAGATTGAGGCGTTCTATGTGCCGGCAGGTACAGCAGTTGAATTATATGCAACAACTCTTCATTATGCACCATGTTCAGCAGGAGAAGACGGATTCCGTTGTGTAGTTGTATTGCCAAGGGATACAAATCTTGAATTGAATTTCACGCCTGGCAAAGATGGAGAAGATAAGTTGATCACTGCAAGAAATAAGTGGCTCATCGCCCATGAAGATGCCAAGATTGAAGGTGCCTTCAACGGATTAAAAGGCGAGAACATCACACTGTAGAAGATTATCAGAGAATAAAAGCAGAAACAAAAAAATTAAAAAATAAAAAAGGTAAAGGAGCGTAATTATTATGAATAACATGCCAGAATTAAAAATCGGAGTTGTAGCAGTAAGCCGTGACTGTTTCCCAGAGAGTCTTTCTGTAACAAGAAGACAGAATTTGATGAAAGCTTATACAGAAAAATATGGTTCAGAAGGAATCTATGAGTGCCCAATCTGTATCGTAGAGAGTGAAATTCACATGGTACAGGCTTTAGAAGATATCAAAGCAGCAGGATGTAACGCATTAGTTGTATATCTTGGAAACTTCGGACCAGAGATCTCTGAGACATTACTTGCAAAACATTTTGACGGACCAAAGATGTTCATTGCAGCAGCAGAGGAATCCGGAAATAACCTGGTTCAGGGACGTGGAGATGCATACTGCGGAATGCTGAATGCAAGTTATAACTTACAGCTTCGTAATATCAAAGCATACATCCCAGAATATCCAGTAGGAGATGCTGAGGATTGTGCAGATATGATTCATGAATTTGTACCAATTGCAAAAGCAATCGTAGGTTTAAGCAATCTTAAGATCATCAGCTTTGGACCAAGACCGCTGAACTTCTTAGCATGTAATGCTCCAATCAAACAGCTTTACAACCTGGGCGTTGAGATTGAAGAGAACTCTGAGCTTGATCTGTTCGAAGCATTTAATAAACATGCCGGAGACGAGAGAATCCCTGCAGTTGTAAAAGAGATGGAAGAAGAACTTGGCGCTGGAAATAAGAAACCGGAAATCCTTGCAAAACTTGCTCAGTATGAGCTGACATTGAAAGATTGGGTTGAGGATCACAGAGGATATCGCAAATACGTTGCAATTGCTGGAAAATGCTGGCCTGCATTCCAGACACAGTTTGGATTCGTTCCATGCTATGTAAACAGCCGTCTGACTGCACAGGGAATTCCAGTATCTTGCGAAGTTGACATTTATGGTGCATTAAGTGAGTTCATCGGAACTGTAGTAAGTAATGATACTGTAACACTTCTTGATATCAACAACAGTGTACCAAAGGATATGTACGAAGAAGATATCAAAGGAAAATATGACTACACACTTCAGGATACATTTATGGGATTCCACTGTGGAAATACAGCATCCAGCAAATTATCTTTCTGCGAAATGAAGTACCAGATGATCATGGCAAGAGCACTTCCAGAAGAAGTAACACAGGGAACTCTGGAAGGAGATATCAAGCCAGGAAATATTACATTCTTCCGTCTGCAGAGCACAGCAGATAATAAACTCCGTGCTTACATTGCTCATGGTGAAGTGCTTCCAGTTGCAACACGTTCTTTCGGAGCAATTGGTGTATTCGCAATTCCAGAGATGGGAAGATTCTACCGCCACGTACTGATCGAAGGAGGATTCCCACATCACGGAGCAGTTGCATTTGGACATTTCGGAAAAGCATTATTTGAAGTATTCAAATATATCGGTGTTCCAGTAGAAGAGATTGGATACAATCAGCCGGCAGGCGTAAGATACCCAACAGAGAATCCTTGGAGATAATCACAGAAGGATATAGGAGGAAATCGTATGTTGTATATCGGAGTAGATCTCGGAACGTCAGCAGTGAAACTGTTGCTGATGGATGGAGATGGAAATATTAAGAAAATTGTTTCAAAAGAATATCCGTTATTCTTCCCACATCCAGGCTGGTCTGAGCAAAAACCAGAGGATTGGTTTGCACAATCTATAGAAGGAATCAAAGAACTGACTGCAGAATGCAATAAAGAAGAAGTTGCAGGAATCAGTTTTGGCGGACAGATGCACGGATTGGTAGCATTGGACGAGGATGACAATGTCATCCGTCCGGCTATTCTGTGGAATGACGGAAGAACAGGTGAAGAGACGAATTATCTGAACGAAGTGATCGGTAAGGATAAGTTGTCTGAGTATACCGCCAATATTGCATTTGCAGGATTCACAGCTCCGAAGATCCTATGGATGAAGAAACACGAACCGGAGAATTTTGCAAAGATCAGTAAGATCATGCTTCCGAAAGATTATCTTGCATATAAGTTGTCAGGTTCCTTTTGCACGGATGTATCAGATGCATCAGGTATGCTTCTTATGGATGTGAAGAATCGTTGCTGGTCGAAAGAAATGATTGATATCTGCGGCATCACAGAAGAGCAACTTCCAAAATTATATGAAAGTTATGAAGTCGTAGGAACTCTGAAACCTGAGATTGCAGCAGAGTTAGGATTTTCCACAGATGTAAAGGTTATTGCCGGAGCAGGAGATAATGCAGCGGCAGCAGTAGGTACTGGAACTGTTGGAGATGGAATGTGTAATATTTCTCTTGGAACCTCCGGAACTATCTTTATTTCCAGCAAGAACTTTGGTGTAGATGAGAATAACGCTTTACATTCATTTGCCCATGCAGATGGTAACTATCACCTTATGGGATGTATGTTAAGTGCTGCATCCTGCAATAAATGGTGGAATGAAGAGATCCTGAAGACAAAGGATTTCGCAGCAGAGCAGGCAGGAATTACAAAATTGGGTGAAAACAACGTATTCTATCTTCCATACCTGATGGGAGAGCGTTCTCCACACAACAATCCAGATGCAAGAGCAATGTTTATCGGAATGTCTATGGACACCACCAGAGAAGATATGACCCAGGCAGTGCTAGAAGGTGTTGCTTTCGGTCTTCGCGATTCTCTGGAAGTTGCAAGAAGTCTTGGCATTAAGATTGAACGTACCAAGATCTGCGGCGGCGGTGCAAAGAGCCCTCTCTGGAAGAAGATGATCGCCAATATCATGAATCTGAAAGTGGATGTCATCGAAAGTGAAGAAGGCCCGGCACTCGGAGGTGCTATGCTGGCAGCAGTAGGCTGCGGCGAATATCCAGATGTAGAGACTATTGCTAAGAAGATTGTAAAAGTAGTGGATACAGTAGAGCCAGAACCGGAATTAGTTGCAAAATACGAAGAACGTTATCAGAAGTTCAGAAAGATTTATCCAACTGTAAAAGAACTGTATTAAGTCAAAAGGGGACGTAGTATTTTTCAAAAATACTACGTCCCCTTTTTACCTTTTTTTGTTTCCTTCAGAGTAACATTATGTTAGAATAGTAGAAGTGTAAAATGAACTGAAAAAAGGAAATGTGATGAGGAGGAAACATGATGGAAAGTAGGAAGATCATCCAGATCGAAGACAAGGTACCGGTTCAATTATTAATACCCCTTAGTATTCAGCATATGTTTGCAATGTTTGGGGCATCTGTACTGGTACCATTTTTATTTGGCATCAATCCGGCAATTGTATTGTTCATGAATGGTGTGGGTACGTTGTTATTCATTGCCATTACAAAAGGAAAAGCGCCGGCATATCTGGGATCAAGTTTTGCATTCCTTGCGCCTGCAGGAATTGTTATCAGTGAGATGGGATATCAGTATGCATTGGGAGGCTTTGTTGTTGTAGGTTTTTGTGGATGTATTCTGGCGTTGATCATCTATAAATTCGGCTCTGATTGGATTGATATTGTACTTCCACCGGCGGCTATGGGACCGGTAGTAGCGTTGATCGGTCTGGAATTATCAAGCAGTGCGGCCAGCAATGCGGGGTTATTAGATGAAAAGATCAGTTCCGGTAATGTTATTGTATTTATGGTAACCTTGGGAGTAGCAATCTTTGGAAATATTTTATTCCGGGGGTTTTTATCGGTTATTCCGATTCTGATTGCGGTTATCGCAGGTTATGTAGCGGCGCTTTGCTGTGGAATGGTAGATTTTACCGAAGTAGCAAATGCAGCTCTTTTTGAACTTCCGAATTTCCAGACTCCGAAATTCAACTTAGAAGCAATTCTGATCATCCTGCCGGTTATTCTGGTTATTGCATCAGAACATATTGGACATCAGGTGGTGACTAGTAAGATTGTCGGAAAAGACTTGCTAAAGGATCCAGGACTTCACCGCTCCCTTCTGGGGGACAACCTCTCTACAATGATCTCAGGTCTGATCGGTTCTGTACCGACTACGACATATGGAGAAAATATTGGAGTTATGGCAGTTACTAAGGTATACAGTGTAAGAGTCATAGCAGGTGCAGCTGTATTGTCCATTGTCTGTTCATTTGTAGGTAAATTATCGGCACTGATCCAGACTATTCCGGGACCGGTAATTGGAGGAATCTCTTTCTTACTGTATGGTATGATCGGAGCATCCGGTATTCGTATCCTGGTAGATTCTCAGGTAGATTATGGAAAATCCAGAAATCTGATCCTTACATCGGTTGTATTTGTAACGGGCCTTTCTGGAATAGCCGTACAGTTTGGAAATGTACAGCTGACAGGTATGGTACTGGCATGTGTAGTAGGTATGATTTTGAGTCTTGTGTTCTATATTTTGGATAAGTTAAAATTGACGAACGATAGAGATGATTAAAAAGGAATAAGGTAAAATCTGTGGAGGAGCATATGCTCCTCCCTTTTCATTTCCCAATATGTCAATACTGACATCCATTTAATCTTTTGATTATCAAAAAAATTACAGAGTGCGCTCCAAAAGTATTGCAATTTGTCGAAAGAAGTGGTAATATGAATACTGTTTTGAAAGAAGAATTTAGCAGAGTAAAGTGATATAAGGCCAAAGGAGACCGATATATATGACAGGTGAAGATCTATTAGAGAGATTACTGAAATCTTATCAGTCAAGCTATGATATAGAAAAAGCCTATGATATCAATGGGGATATATATGATGCACATGCGAGCTTCAATGTGACCAGCGCAAAATATGTCCTTGTTAAGAAGGCAGAATTGTGGCGGGCGAATTGTTTTGAACATGTGTTTTTCCGGGTTCTTGACCAATTGAACGTTGAAGATATAGAGAGATATCGTGAGCAGGTTATTTCTTACATAGAACCACAATTAGTACGTGGCGGAAAAAAATGTCCGGAAAAAGATCATATGTATACTTATATGACAGGAATTTTCATCGCAGAGGATGGGGTTACAGACGAAGTCAAGAAGATGGTGAAACGATTCAGTTATGTGAAGAATTATCGCTTTACGATTCGAGGTTACAGTGAAGTGAGGCTGCTCGTCTTCGATCTGAAGAATAAAAAAATCTTTGGCAATCGTGCTGCCAAGGATCTGGTAAAAGGCTATAGTAAGGCTGGAGTCATCTGACCTTATTGGCATATAGACAAAACCATTATAGTCATAATAAAGGAATGAGGAGGAATTAAAATGAATGGTATTGCAGTATTAGTAATTGGCATTGCAATCCTTGTCGTTGCTTATCTTACATACGGCAAATGGCTTGCAAAACAATGGGGAATCGATCCATCAAGAGAAACGCCTTCACACACAGAAGAAGACGGCGTGGATTACGTTCCGGCAAAAGCACCTGTATTAATGGGACATCATTTCTCATCTATCGCAGGAGCAGGTCCTATCAATGGACCTATTCAGGCAGCAGTATTCGGATGGGTTCCGGTACTTCTGTGGGTATTGATCGGAGGTATATTCTTCGGTGCAGTTCATGACTTTGGTGCATTATTCGCATCTATCCGTCACAAAGGTCAGTCAATCGGTGAAGTTATTGCCGACACAATGGGTTCTAAAGCAAAGAAGTTATTTATTATCTTCTCTTACCTTACACTGATCCTGGTAGTAGCTGCTTTTGGCTCTATCGTAGCAAATACATTTATGGCAACTTATACAGAGAGCGGAGCTGTTGATTATGCGGCAAGTGCAGCAAATGCAACAACTGCTATGATCTCTATTCTGTTTATCCTGATTGCGATTGCATTTGGTTTTCTGGTATACCGTCGTAATGCCGGACTTGGATTATCTACAATCATTGGTGTAGCAGCAATCGTTATCTGTATGGCAATCGGATTAAACTGGCATCCAATCTACTTAAGCAACAAAGCATGGATGATTATTGTAGGTATCTATATTCTTGTTGCATCTGTTGCACCAGTATGGATTCTGCTTCAGCCACGTGATTATCTGAGCTCATTCTTGCTTTACTTCATGATGATAGTTGCAGTTGTTGGTATCATCGGCTGTGGTCTGACTGGCGGCGCGCATATGGATATTCCGGCATTCACAGGATTTGTAGATACCGTTGCTCCGACAGGAAGCTCTCTGGGATATATGTTCCCGGCATTGTTCGTAACAATCGCCTGTGGTGCAATCTCCGGTTTCCACTCACTGGTTGGATCTGGTACAACAGCAAAGCAGCTGAACAACGAGAAAGATGCACAGCCAATTGCATACGGTGGTATGTTGATCGAATGTGCACTTGCAATCATTTCTCTGTGTGCAGTAGGTTATATCTGGGCTAATTATGCATCAGGTGAGACCGTTACTCCTACCGTAGTATTTGCAACAGGTATCTCTAAGATGCTTGGTTCTATTCCAGGACTTGCAGGAACAGAAAAGATTGCTTACACGCTGTTAGTCCTTACTGTATCTGTATTCTGTCTGACATCCCTGGATACAGCAACGCGTCTTGCTCGTTATATGTTCCAGGAATTCTGGCTTGAGCCTGGACAGACCTACAAAGATGTAACTGGATATAAGAAAGTTCTTACAAACCCATTCGTAGCAACACTGATTACAGTTGTACTTGGAATTGGTCTTGGACTTACAGGATATGCAAATATCTGGCCTCTGTTCGGTGCTTCTAACCAGCTGCTTGCAGCACTTGGATTACTTGCAGTTGCAACATGGCTTGGAAAAGCAGGAAAGAACAACAAGATGTTCTTGTTCCCAATGGCATTTATGCTTATCGTAACACTTACTTCTCTGTTCTTCACATTGAAGTCTAACTTCGCTGGTATTGCAGCAGGAGTAGAAGGCGTTACTTGGTGTTATGTACGTGCAATCCTTGCTGCATTGTTAATGATTCTTGCAGTGATTCTTGCAGTAGATGGTATTAAGACAATGGCTAACCAGAAAAAAGAAGCTTAATTGAAGATATAAAGAAAAATAAAACTCTATGCAGATTGATAAAATCATTCGCATAGAGTTTTTTTAATAAGTGGAATTATTGATTTCCGTGTATGAGTTTGTCTAATAAACCGTACAACACTTTTTCCACAGAATCAGTAGTATATGTTGCAAAATCAGATATTCCCGGTGCTCCGGTGTTCATTGCATAACTGATACCGGCAAACTGTAACATCTCAGCGTCATTATATTGATCTCCGAACGCCATACATTCTTCTGGTTTTACATTAAAGTGGCGGGCAAGTTCTGCAAGTGCAGATCCCTTGTTGGCATTTGGAGCAATGAAATCAATCCAAGTATAACCAGAAGTAACAACCTTAATTTCATCAGAAAATAAATCTCGGCAATATGTCCAGATATCATCTGTTCCATTATAGTCACAGACGGCAATTTTTAGAAAAGGTTCCTGGATCTGAGATAAGTCATCAACGACGCATGTATTATAACATAAGCCATTTTTGACGTGATCGATAAATGCAGTTGATGTTGATTCGACATAACAAGTAGATTCACAGGGAAGAAGACAGTGGCAATTGCCGTATTCTTTTATTGCCCGAAAGATTCGTAGTCCAAGTTCTCGATCGATTAATCCTCTGGAAATAACCTTGCCATCAGAGATGCATAAAGAACCATTTTCTGCAATATAGGAAATATCGTCCTGAACCGGAGCGAAGATATTTCGTAAATTATAGTATTGTCGGCCGCTGGCAGCAATAAAATGTATATCCATTTCTTTTAATTGGCGTATAATGTCATAGATATTAGGATTCAGATTCTGACTCTCCTCTTTTAATAGGGTTCCATCTACGTCACTGGCAATTAGTTTGATCATATTATTCTCTCCTTGTAAAGTAAAACTGTTATTTTAGAACCATTTTTATTATATCTATGTCGCTGAAAAAATCAATGCTTTTCTATTTACAGGAAAAAATGGCTGTGTTATAGTATCACTACTTAAGATATTTCTCAGATATCTAGTTATTTCTCGCCGTAAGGCATCTTATTTTCGGAACTTTAGATCAAAGAATTTCCAATGAAAATTAAAAAACAAGTAGGAGGATGTTTATGAGTAAAACAACAGGACAAGTAGGCGTATTCGGGGATTTAAAGACCCGAGAACAGGTGATGCACGAAATCAGAAATAACCATACAGTATATGCAGAATTTCTTGATTTAAATGAAGATTTTCAAGAACATTTTGTGCAATTTTGTATGGGTATCAGAGGAGTAATGATGACTTACGATTCTTTTTTTAAAAAGATATTTGATGTAGAGACACATCCAGAGCGGTTATCAGATTTTATAAGTTGTATTGTGGGGAAAAAACTCAGAGTAAAAAGAGCGCTTCCCAAAGAACATTGTAGAATATCAGAAAAAGGTTCTCTCTTAATAATGGATATTCTTGCAGAGACAGATGAAGGAGAATTAGTAAATGTAGAAATTCAGAAAATCGGATATCTCTTTCCAGGACAGAGAGCAGCATGTTATGCAGCAGATATGATTATGCGCCAGTATGAACATGAAAAAAGTATCCGGGGCGAGAAATTCGACTATCGTGATATGAAAAAATCTTATACGATCGTTATCATGGAACATAGCAGTAAAGAATTCAAAGAATATAAAAATGATTATGTTCATCATGGGACCTGGAAATTCGATACTGGTTTACAACTGGAGTTGTTATCAGAATTTTATTTTGTATCGCTTGATATTTTTTTAGATATAGAAGATAATAAAAAGAAAGAAGATAAGATGAGTGAGTTAGAGACATGGCTATATTTTATTGGATCAGATAAGCCAGAACATATTCGAAAAGTATTAGCCAGTGATCTAAAGTTCAAAGAAATGTATCGAGAGATTGTATACTTTCGATATCACCCAAAGGAGGCGATACGGATGTTTTCAGAGGCGTTGAAAGTGCTAGATGAAAATACGACAAAGTACATGATTGAGGAAATGAGACAGGAGTTGGAAGACAATCTGCAAGAGCTGCTGAATGTTCAACAGAAATTGATGGAGACAAATGAAGAACTAACGGAGAAAAATAAAGAGTTAACAGAAAAAGGTAAGGAACTGATAGAAAAGGATAAGGAACTGACAGAAAAGGATAAGGAACTGACAGAAAAGGATAAGGAACTGACAGAAAAGGATAAGGAACTGGAAGAAAAGAACCGCGAAATTGAGAAACTACGCCAATTGTTATTAGAGAAAGAATAGATATAATACGACAGAGAGGCTGCACATCAATGGATGTGACAGCCTCTTTGCCGACTTTGTGTGCAGAAAAGTCATGACATCTTTTCTGCATGGAGGATACACTATTAACTATTATAAGCGTTTAAAAAGATAGATTTAATATCTGTGACAGATGCCTCTTTCGGATTATCAGAGATACAAGTATCATTGGTAGCATTCAAGGATAATGTAATCGTATCTTCTGGCCTAAAACCGAGAGATTTTAGTGATGGAATTCCAATATCAGAAGAAAGCTCTTTGATGAATTGGATTGCCTTTTCGGAGGCCTGATCACAGGTCAGATTTACAGTGTCGACTCCTAATGCTGCTGCGATAGCAGTATATCGTTCTTTACATTCTGAAGAATTGTATTCCATAACGTAAGGAAGTAAAACTGCATGATGATTATAAAGGTCAGAAACTGTTAATTGTTCGTGCGGTTGACCTAAATGGAGAATTATATGGTAATGAAATGGTTGTTTGCGATGGAGCAGATGCAGATGCGGGAATTGGGGACTATGTTTTGATTATTCAAGAAGGAGGTTCCGCGAGACTTGCGGCGCGTTGTGATCATTTGGGACCTATAGATCGAACTGTAGTTGCGATTATCGATACAATTGAAACTACAGAAGGTGTTTTGAATAAATAATCTTTGGGTGGAGGTAACAAAGTGAGTTTCATAGAACAAGTGAAGGCACGTGCAGCGAAAAAAAATTGCTTGATTGTTCTTCCGGAAAGTTATGACGAAAGAGTAACAGAAGCAGCTGTAAAGATTGCACAGGAAGGAATCGCACGAATTCTATTATTATCTGATAATGGAAGAAAGATGCCGAACCAGGAAAAAATTGAGCAATCCAATATAGAAGTGTTGGATTATAAAAACAGTGCAGATTTTCCGGTGTTTGTAGAAGCGTTGTGCGAACTGAGGAAGAAAAAGGGAATGACAAGAGAAAAAGCAGAGGAACTTTTAAAAGATCCCCTGTATTATGGAGCAATGCTTGTACGAGAGAAGAGGGTAGACGGAATGGTGGCAGGTGCATGTCATTCAACCGGAGATACCTTGCGCCCTGCACTTCAGATTGTGAAAACTGCAGACGGAATCAAGACAGTATCCGCGTATTTCCTTATGGTGGTTCCCGATTGTAAATATGGCAATGATGGTGTGTTCCTGTTTGCTGATTCTGGTCTGGTAGAATTCCCAGATGAGGAACAGCTTATGGATATCGCAGTGTCATCGGCAAAAAGTTTTGAACAGATTACAGAACAGGAGCCAATTGTGGCAATGTTGTCCTATTCTACCAAAGGAAGTGCCAAGAACAAGAGATTAGAACCAATCATTTCCGCCGCTAAAAGGGTAAAAGAAAAATATCCGAATCTTAAGATAGATGGTGAATTACAGCTGGATGCAGCCGTAGATGAAAAAGTCGGACAGATGAAGAGTAAGGGAAGCAATGTGGCAGGCAATGCAAATGTCCTTGTATTCCCTGACTTAAATAGCGGGAATATTGGTTATAAATTAGTACAACGATTGGCAAAGGCCGAAGCCTATGGACCAATCACACAAGGCCTTCGAAGACCGGTGAACGACCTGTCAAGAGGGTGCGTCGCAGAAGACATTGTTGGGGTAGTAGCAATTACATGTCTTCAGGCGGATAAATAAAAAGGGACACGGTAAATTGAATCTGGGACGGGGGTTTTTTCGTTTTCCCCCGTCCCAGATTCAATTTGCCGTGTCCCTTTTTTCAAAACCGTTGATATTCCTTAGGACAGCTATTATAATATAGAAAGAAAATAAAAAGATTGGAGACAATGCAATGAAAATTGGAATTGGTAATGATCATTCAGCAGTGGAAATGAAACAGGAAGTAGTAAAATATCTGCAGGAGTTGGGATATGAAGTTGTGAATTATGGAACGGATACTACAGAGAGTTGTCATTATCCGATATATGGAGAGAAAGTGGCGAGAGCTGTGGTTGCAGGAGAAGTGGATCTTGGAATATTGATCTGTGGAACCGGAGTGGGAATTTCACTTGCGGCGAATAAAGTGAAGGGTATTCGTGCGGTTGTATGTAGCGAGCCATATTCTGCGAAATTGTCCAGACAACACAATAACACGAACATTCTGGCGTTCGGTGCAAGAGTGATCGGTGTCGAGATGGCGAAGATGATTATTGATGAGTGGTTGAATGCAGAATTCCAGGGTGGACGCCATCAGGACAGAGTCAATATGATTATGGCTATTGAAGAAAAATAGCAGACAGGTGAGATGTTGATATGGACGGAATAATATTTGATCTGGATGGAACGTTGTGGGATTCTACGGAAGAAGTAGTAAAGTCATGGAAAAGAGCGGTCTGTGAACAAACCAATCTGGATGTCACGCTGGAAGTAGAGACGTTGGTAAGAGAATTTGGTAAACCGATGGATGTGGTCATTAAGAATACTTTTCCAGAGTTAAGTGACGAGGAGAGAGCAAGCCTTACAGTACAATTGTTTCGATATGAGAATGAGTGGATGAAGAAAGCACCTTGTAAGTTATATCCTCATATGAAGGAGACGATTCAGAAGCTTTCGAAGAAGTATCCCCTGTTTATTGTAAGTAATTGTCAGGCAGGGTATATTGAAGCCTTCTTGGAAAATACAGGACTACAGGAGTATTTTGCCGACCACCTGTGTCCTGATGATACGGGAAGATTAAAGGCTGATAATATTAAGATCATTATGGAGCGAAATGGCATCGAAGAAGCCGTATACGTGGGAGATACACAAGGAGATGCGGATGCCTGTAAGGAAGCAGGGGTTCCTATGGTGTATGCGGCATATGGGTTTGGCAACGTAGAAGATGAATGTGTGACAATTCAACAGTTTGACCAGCTATTAGACTTATATGAATAACAAAAATTGAGTGCGCAAAGAGTGTACTTGAGATAATAACAAGAAGAGAGGTAAAACAACAATGAGTTATGAAAGACTGAATGAGAAAGTCCTTGAATTGAAGGATGAGATGTTGGACAGCATCCGCGAGAGCGTTGCAATCTGCAGCGTGAAAGGGGAACCGGAGCCAGATGCACCTTACGGAAGGGAAGTAAAACAGGCCTTGGATCATGCCCTGGCACTTGGAGAAAAGCTGGGATTCAAGACGGGAAATATTGATAATCGAGTAGGTTATGTTGAGTATGGTGAAGGCGAAGAGATGGTCGGCGTTCTGGGACATCTGGATGTTGTTCCGCTTGGGGAAGGGTGGAGCCATGATCCGCTTGGATGCGAAGTACAAGATGGAAAGATGTACGGACGCGGTGTGCAGGATGATAAAGGTCCAACGATTGGAGCATTTTATGCGTTGAAAGCAATTAAGGATCTGGGACTTCCGCTTGACAGAAGAATCCGTGTGCTGTTCGGATGTGATGAAGAGTGCGGTTCTTCCTGTGTAGAACATTATATCAAGGTTGGCGGAGAACTTCCTACTATTGGATTTACACCAGACGCACAGTTCCCTGCAATTTTCTGTGAGAAAGGTCAGACTTTCTGGTATATTTCTAAAAAAATCGAAGAAGCACCTGCAATTAAAGTATTGTCTATCGAAGGCGGTGTGGCAAAGAATGTTGTAACACCGAAGTGTACGCTCGTTGCAGAAGGTGATCTCGTTGTAGAGGAAAAAGATTATATCCAGGTCGAGAAAAAAGACGGAAAAACAATCGTAACTGCAGAAGGTCTCAGCGCTCACGGAAGTACACCGGAACTCGGTAAAAATGCAGCGGTTCGTCTGTTTGATGCGTTGAAAGGAAATCATTTTGGCGGAGATCTTCAGAAGATGATTGATTTTATCATGGAAAAAGTCGGCTGGGAGACGAATGGCGCTGCTCTTGGAATTGCATCTGAAGATGAGGAGACCGGCAATACGACTGTAAATCTTGGAATGATTAAGTATGACGGGCAGGAGCTTCAGTTTACACTGGATATCCGTTATCCAAAGAACATCTCAGAGGAGACTGTTGTTGCAAATGTGACGAAAAATATCGAAGCTTATGGGCTTGAAGTGGAAAATGAACTTCACAGTCTGTTATATGTTCCGAAGGATTCCGAGTTGGTTCAGAAGCTGACAAAGGTATATTGTGAGGAAACTGGAGATACTGATGCACAGCCAATCGCAATCGGAGGAGGAACCTATGCAAAATCATTTGATAATATGGTGGCATTTGGACCGATCTTTCCAGGCGAAGAAGAAGTAATCCATGCACCAAATGAGTTTGCAGTGATTGATAATCTGGTACGTTCTATCCAGATTACGGCAGCAGCTATGTACGAACTTGCACAGAAATAATACTTATATAGAATAATATTCACATAGAAGAGGAGAAACTGAAATGAACGAGAGAATTAGCAGAGTATTGGAAAAAATGGAACAGAAAGGACTGACCCAGCTGATCGTATCGGATCCACTGAGTATCCGTTTCCTGACGGGAATTATGGTAAATCCGGGAGAGAGACTATATGCGCTGTTACTTAGAACGAATGGAAAGCATACGTTATTCCTGAACTATCTGTATTATGTATCAAACACAGGCTTTGAGGAAGTATGGTTCAGTGATATGGATGACCAGATTGGCGTTCTCATGGAGCATATTGATACAGAAAATACGCTTGGCATTGATAAGACATGGCCGGCTCGTTTCCTGATTCCGCTTCAGGAGCGTTGTCCAAATATGAAGACAGTATGGGGATCTGACTGTGTAGATGATGTCCGTGCAGTAAAGAATGAAGAAGAGATTGCAATCATGAAAGAAGCTTCTGTGATTAATGATTCTGTTATGGAAAAAGCAGCAGCATTTATCAAAGAAGGAATGACAGAGAAGGAAATTGCAGATTATATTGATTCTGAATTCTTTGCAGCTGGAGCAAGCGGAGTAAGCTTTGATACAATCGTATGCTTCGGTCCAAATGCCGCAGACCAGCATCATACACCGAGTGATACCAGAACTCTGAAAGCCGGAGAATGTGTGCTGATCGATATGGGTTGTGTATGGAAGGGCTACTGCTCAGATATGACAAGAACATTCTACTGCAAATCTGTTGACGATGAACAGGCAGCAATTCATGATCTGGTGCGCACTGCAGTTGAGAAGGCTGAGGCAGTGATCAAACCGGGCGTTCGTTTCTGTGATATCGATGCGCAGGCAAGAGATCTGATCGATGAGGCTGGATACAGCGAATACTGGAAGATTCGTCTTGGACACTTTATCGGACAGGAAGACCATGAGTACGGAGATGTAAGCCCAATTAATAAAAATGTTGCAGAGCCGGGAATGATCTTCTCTATTGAGCCAGGAATCTACATTGAAGGAAAATACGGTGTACGTGTAGAAGATCTTGTACTGGTAACAGAAGATGGACATGAACTTCTGAATGCAGTTGATAAGAAGTACAGAATCGTAGGATAATACATATTTAACATATTTTAATTTAAGGCATATCTTAACATGAAGAATATTATTTCGGAGTGTAAAGATATGCCTTATTCAATTATGTTAGATGCAGGCCATGGCGGACGTGATTTTGGGGCTGTATACAATGGGCGTCGGGAAAAAGATGATAATCTACGTCTGGTACTGGCAATCGGAGAGATTCTGCAGAATAATGATATTGATGTAGAGTACACGCGAACAACGGATGTCTATGAGACTCCATATGAAAAAGCAATGGAGGCTAATAATGCAGGAGTGGATTTCTTTATTTCGATTCATCGAAATTCATTTCCAACAGATAATGAAGTGTCAGGAGTGGAAAGCCTGGTATACAGTCTTACAGGATTGAAATATCAGATGGCGCAGGAGATCAATGAACAATTAGAGACGATAGGATTTGTGAATCTCGGAGTCAAGGCGCGGCCGAATCTGGTCGTGCTTCGTAAGACAGAGATGCCGGCAGTACTGGTGGAAGTAGGATTTATTAATTCAGATATAGATAATCGGCTGTTTGATGAGAATTTCGAAGAAATCGCACAGGCAATTGCATCCGGCATTTTGGATACACTGAATTTTGCAGGTGTGATACAGGAGAATAATTACCGTGTCCAGGTGGGAGCATTTCGCAATCGTACTTATGCAGAAAGATTATTAGATGAACTGATGGAGCAGGAATTCCCGGCTTATATTAACGATTCTGGACCATATTATCGTGTCCAGGTGGGTGGATATGAGAACTTGAATGAAGCTGCCGATATGGAGCGTCGCCTGAAGCGGGCTGGGTATCCGACAGTAATTGTAAAATGAGTTAGACCAGAATAGATTTTACACAAATTTTTCACGAATATTTTTGGAACTTAACATTTTTTTCTTATAATGCACTTGAAAGAGAAGTAGATAGTGAGCTTTTAGGAGGATTCGTGATGAGAGAATTATGGAACGTTGTTAATAAAATATTTGGTGAAGATTCTGCGATAGGTGCATTTCTGGCGGTCAATATTATCTGCTGGACCATAGGAACATTGGTGTTGGGGCTGGTATTTTGTGTGATAACAGGAACGGTTGTAGGCACATGTATTACCAGACTTATGTGCGCGGCAATTTATGCAGGAATTATTATGGGACTTTTCGGGGGAATATTTTTCTTAATGCGTAGGCAGTCATAATTTAAATTGAGATTTTTCATTCATAAATATAGTTGTGATAGTAAAAAGGGCTGGTTTTGAGTAGAATTCAAGGCTGGCTTTTTTTGACGTAACAAAGAGACTATGTTAAGATATTTCTGAAAAGAAAAGAATCCGCGGAAGCGGTGGAGGAGATAGATATGGCAGGAAAATTAGAATTTAGAGCAAAGTTAAGCGGTGTGTTAGAGTTGGCCAAGAGCAAGGGCGGAAAGATCGCGCTGGAAGATGTGGAAAAGTATTTTGAAGATGATCAGCTCTCACAGGAACAGATGGATCTGGTGTGTGAATATCTGATGTCCCAGAAGATGGTGGTGTTAGGATATGTGAAAAAGGGAGGAACCATAAAAGAGAAGGAAGAAGAGCCAGTCGCTTTGAGTAAAGAAGAACAGGCATATATCGAAGATTATCTGAGAGATATTGATCAGCTTCGAGATAACAATATGGAAGAAGTACGTATGGCTTATTATCTTCCGAAGGTGATTGAGGAAGCAATAGAGATGCATCATCCAGATATCTTCATAGGTGACATGATTCAGGAAGGAAGTATCAGCCTTATGCTGGCCTTAAACGCGACTGGAGAAGGAAAAGAAGATGAAGCAAAGGTTATGGAAGAAGTACGTGCCGGAATACAGACGCTGATAGAATCACAGACAGAGACCAAGCGCCAGGATAAGAAGATGGTAGAACGGGTGTCCGAACTGGAAGAAACCATTCAGAATATGAAAGAAGAATTCGGAAGAGAAGTCAGTGCGGAAGAAGTTGCCGAACGGCTTGGAGTTACAGAAGAAGAATTAGGAGATATCCTGAAATTAGCAGGAGAAGACTCATAGGGGACACGGTAATTTTAATTTGGGACGGAGGAAAATGAAAAAACCCCCGTCCCAAATTAGCCTTTTGGAAGTGAGAAGATGAATTCGGTTCCCACTCCTTCTGTGCTTATAACATTGATGTTTTCGCCATGTGCCTGGATTGCCTCCTTGACGATGGCGAGTCCGAGCCCTGTCCCTTTTTTGTCTTTGCCGCGGGAGAGGTCGGATTTGTAAAAGCGCTCCCAGATCTTGTTCAGGGAATTCCTTGGAATTCCAATACCGTCGTCTTTGACGGAGGTATAGATCTTGTCTCCCCGCCGGGTAGTCTCGATGGTAATAGAGGAATCTGGGTCGCTGAATTTTATGGCGTTGTCAATCAGATTATAGAGAACCTGTTGAATTTTGCGTTTATCTGCGTATACATTCAGATGTTTGGTGGCAAATAATAATTCTATGGATATTTTTTTCTGTGTGCAGGTGCCTTCGAAGGAGGCGGCCACGTTTTTAATCATCTCGTGGATGTCGAATATCTCTTTATTGAGAAGCAGATTCTTAGTGTCAAATTCGTTCAGGGTCAGGAGATCCTGGGTCAGATCAGTCAGTCGCTCTGTCTCAAATAATATAATTTTCAGATATTTTTCGTGTAATTCCGATGGAATTGTACCGTCGACCATAGCTTCTACATATCCTTTGATAGAGGTCAGTGGAGATCGGAAGTCGTGGGAAACATTTGCCACGAATTTCTTCTGGTAATCTTCCATATCCTTTAATTGTGAGGACATATAGTTCAATGATGCAGAGAGGTAACCCATCTCGTCTTCGGTGTTTACCGGAATCTCATATTCCAGATTGCCAGAGGCATATTGCTTGGCGGCTTCTGTTACCTTGCGAAGCGGTCGGTATACGAAGAACTGGAACGCGAGAAGTATCATGAATGAGAGCAAATATATCACAATCATTGTAATCGTAGTCGCGCGAAGCAGAATGTGCTGAAATTCATTCAGGTCGGATACGTATTTATGAATGAGCAGATATCCTTTTGGAGAGTAGTTATACACGACAGGGGCAATGACGGTGATAACATCTTCGTCAAAATAACCGTGGTAATCGCCAGTCTGTGATTGGGAACTTCCACTTTCGGCCGGATTAAAATCTTCGATGACAGAAGGAGACATTGGGTAGTCGTAAGGCTGCGCAGAGAAAAGAACATTCCCTTCTTTATCAACAAACCATACGGCTGCATCAAGCTGTGTCTCGATTCCGGATAGTTGAAGTGCTACTTCAGAACCATCCAGTTCATTGGAAAAATAAGAGGACAGATAATTGTTGGCAATCAGGTTTGCTTCTGTATACATCGTTGAAGTCAGGTAATTCTGCATAGGAGTTTCCATCAGGCTGGAAGTCAGAGTAGCTACGGTAAAGAGACTGAGAAACCCGAATATAATATAAACAATGATGAATTTTAGATATAATGTGCTGCGCATAGGGCTCCTTTCTCACCTGTGAAAATGCAATTATTTTACTTCAAATTTATAACCGATTCCCCAGACCGTGCTAAGGCTCCAGGAAGGATGATCTTTGATCTTTTCACGGAGACGCTTAATATGAACGTCAACAGTTCGGGTGTCACCAATATATTCATATCCCCAGATCTGGTCTAACAATTGTTCGCGTGTGAAGACCTGATTCGGCGAGGCTGCCAGGAAATACAGTAATTCCAGTTCTTTTGGCGGCATGTCGACTGTTACACCGTCTACTAATACAGAATAATTGGTCAGATTAATCGTAATACCTGGGTATTCTACACATTTTCCCTTATCTTCTTTTGGAGAATCTGCTTTTTGAATCGGTTGATAACGGCGTAAGACTGCTTTGACACGGGCTACCATTTCTTTGGAATCAAAAGGCTTCATAATGTAATCATCTGCTCCAAGTTCCAGACCAAGTACTTTGTCGAAGACTTCACCTTTGGCAGACAGCATGATGATTGGAACATTAGATTTTGTGCGGATTTCACGGCAAACCTGATAGCCGTCAATGCCAGGAAGCATAAGATCCAGCAGAATCAGATTGGGCTGATAAGTTTCATAGGCGATCAGTGCCTTTTCTCCGTCATGCACCATCATAGTATCAAAACATTCTTTTGTAAGATATAGAGAAATCAATTCAGCGATATTTTCATCATCGTCTACGATCAATATTTTTTGTTTGTTCACTTTATCACTCCTCCTCAGGAATTATTCCAGTCATTTATTTTAGTTCCACAATTGTAACACCGGCATCTCCTTCACCGAATGCACCGAGCCGGAAAGACTTTACATGCTTTTGGCGCCGCAGATAGGTGTGAATACCAGCTCTTAATGCGCCGGTTCCTTTCCCGTGAACAACTCGCACGGATGAAAGATGAGCCAGATAAGCATCATCCAGATATTTATCCAGTTCAGCAACTGCTTCATCTACTGTTTTGCCGAGAAGATTAATCTCTGGACTTACGGAAAGAGATTTACCCATCTTCATCTTGCCTTTGCTGGTCTGATGCATCTTTTTGGCTGAGTAAGAAGGTGCTTCTTCGATGATCTCCAGATCGGAAATAGGAACCTGTGAGCGAAGAATTCCCATCTGTACTGTAACATTTCCCTTCGAATCGGGCAGCGAAGTGACCGTCCCGTTTAGATTCATACTTAAGACTTTGACGGATTCCCCAAGCTTGAAGTCACTTGGCTTATGCTGCTTGCGTGGCTTTGGGGTCTCCCGCTTCATGCCGGAACGTGTAGAATCCATTTTCTTGCGGAGACGTTCACGTTCTTTTTCCATCTCAGCAACGGAGATATTCTCTTTGCCGAATTTGCGGAAATTACGCATGGTCTCGTCTGCAGTTTCTTTGGCGTCGGCTAATATTGCATGAGCTTTTTCATTTGCCTCTCGAAGAATACGTTCTTTTTGTTCTTCCAGTTTTTCTTGCTTTTGCTTTGCCTCCGTCTTTAAACGTTCCAATTCACGCTTGTAAGCAGCAATCTCTTCTTGCTCTTTTTGAATGGTCCGTTTACTGGTCTCCAGATCGGTCAGAAGATCTTCGAAGGATTCATCCTGCTCGGTCAGATGTGTCTTAGCTTCCTGGATGATATAGTCCGGAAGGCCAAGCTTTCCGGCGATGGCAAATGCATTGCTCTTGCCGGGAATTCCGATCAAGAGGCGGTATGTCGGGCGTAAAGTCTCCAAGTCAAATTCACAGCAGGCATTTTCTACTCCAGGTGTAGACAGGGCAAATACTTTCAATTCACTATAGTGAGTCGTTGCCATGGTACGGATACCACGCTGATGTAGATGATTCAAAATGGCGATTGCCAGGGCAGCACCTTCGGTAGGATCTGTACCGGCACCTAATTCGTCGAATAGTACCAGGGAATGTTCATCTACATGTTTCAAAAAAGATACGATATTGGTCATATGGGATGAGAAGGTACTCAGGCTCTGCTCAATACTCTGCTCGTCGCCGATATCTGCGTATACGTTATCAAAAACAGCCAGTTCCGAACGGTCCAGTGCTGGAATATGAAGTCCAGCCTGACCCATCAATGTAAATAGACCTACCGTTTTTAAAGAAACGGTTTTTCCTCCGGTGTTCGGACCAGTGACAATCAAGAGGTCGAATTCGTCGCCCAATGTAATGGTGATCGGTACAACCTTCTTTTTATCCAGAAGTGGATGGCGACCTTCGCGGATGTGAATACGTCCCTCGGTGTTGAACCGGGGCATGGAAGCGTTCATATCCAGAGCCAGACTGCCCCTTGCAAAGATAAAATCCAGTTCACTGAGTACAGAGTAGTCGGTGCGAATGGTCTCAATATATTCGGCAGCATCTACACTTAGACGTGCCAGGATGACTTGAATCTCTTCCTGTTCCTTTCCATAGAGTTCTTTTAAATCGTTGTTCAGCTTCACGACTGCCATTGGCTCGATGAAGAGTGTAGAGCCGGTAGCCGACTGATCGTGGATCAGACCGGATACCTGACTGCGGTACTCTGCTTTTACAGGGATGCAGTAGCGGTCTCCACGCATGGTAATGATTGCATCTTGCAGATAAGTGCGAAGAGAGCCGTTGACCAGTCCGGTTAAGGTTGCGTGGACTTTGTCGTTGATCTGGTTGATTGAACGGCGGATATGCTTCAAAGTACTGCTGGCATCATCGCTGATCTCGTCTTCTTCCAGAATGCAGCGGCGAATCTCTGTTGTTAAGATAGAAACAGGCTCTAATTGCTGGAAAAATGTGTCCAGACAATCTTCCAAATCGTCTGCATTCTCATGGCGACCATAAGATTTGGCCCTTCCGGCAGCTTCCAGAAGCTTGCAGATACGAAGCAACTCGCCGCTTCCAAGAGCAGCACCGATCTCCAGACGCTTCAGGGAATCATTGACAGGATTACATCCGCTAAAAGAAAGGCGGCCCTTCTTAACAATTCGCGTAAATGCGGCGGCTGTCTGCTCCTGAGCCGTCTGTATATCTGACAGTGAGGTCATGGGTTTCAGTCTCCGGCAGCGCTCTTTGCCGCTGAAAGAAGAAGCCTGCTCTGTTAATAATTCAATTATTTTATTGTATTCTAGTTTTGTTAAAGTTTTCTTATTCATCTTATTCACCTAGACCTATTCTACCTTATTTGCGCAACAAAGAAAAGGATAAATATTGAACATTCGCTATTCTTACGCTATACTATAAGAAGGATTGTAAAGGAGTAAATGCGTCTATGGAGGAGCAGAAAGATCCCAAAGAAGAAAATCAGGAGTATTCATTTCTTCAGGAAACCATCAAAGAGAATCAGGGTGGTATTCGAAAATTCTTTTTCCGTGCAGCCGGGTGGGGACTGGTATTCGGAGTCTGTGCCAGTCTTAGCTTTTTTGCGCTTAAACCGATGTTAGACGAACGATTTCAGGACAATCCGCAAGAAGTAACCATTCCACAGGATGAAGATGAGGTGGAAGGGGAAGAAGAAAATCAGGATCAAGAACAGACGGAACCGGTGATCCTGAATGATGACAGTTATCGACAGATGCAGCAAGAATTAAAGGCCGCTTCTGTAAAAGCAGGAAAGTCCATGGTAGAGATTGTTGGATGGACAGAAAGTCAGGGAGAATCGAAAGAGGCATCAGGAAATAATATCTCTGGCCTTATAGTCGCAGACAACGGAAGAGAGCTTCTGGTATTTGGAAAAAAGATCCCTGAAGAAGAAGCAGAAAAATTACAGATTGTATTTTGTGATGGACAGAGTTATCCTGCGAGTCTGAAGAAAAGTGACAGTATACTTGGGTTTGGAATCTATGCGGTGAATCGTGCAGATATTCTGGATACTACCTGGACACAGATTGAGACCGCCACATTGGGAAGCTCTAATGTAGTGAAGAATGGAGATGTGGTAATCGCAGCAGGAAGGCCTTTTGGGGTAAATGAAGCTGTAGGATATGGCCTGGTGGTTTCTAATGAAGATAGAGCAGAACTGACAGATGGACATTATCAGCTGCTTCGCACAGATATTACTGGAATTGAAAATGGCAGTGGTTTTGTGGTAAATCGAGATGGTGCAGTTGTTGCAGTGATTGATCAGAATATGGCAGAAGAAGGCAATGAAAAATTGATCACAGGATATGGTATTTCTGATATTAAGAATATTATTGAATGCCTGTCCAATGGAAAATCTGTTCCTTACATTGGAATCCGGGGCGGCGATGTTACAAATGAAATAGAAGAGGCGGGCGTTCCTCAGGGAATCTATGTAAAAGAAGTAGAAGTAGAATCTCCGGCGATGGCGGCAGGAATCCAGAGTGGAGATGTCATTACCTGTATCGAAGATATCCAGATCACATCTTATGACATTTACCACAGTGTACTGATGCGCAAGTCAGAGGGAGATAAGATTATTATTAAAGGGCTTCGCCAGGGCGCAGATGGCTATGTTGATATAGAATTTAATGTGACTGTCGGAAGCAAAAAATAAAAATGACAACGAATTAGAAAGAGGCAGACAATATGAGATATATTAATACCCTTCATGAAGGGGAGATTATCCGGAATGTATACCTATGCAAGGGAAAACGTTCCGCAGAGACAAGAAACGGCAAACCATATGACAATCTGATCCTTCAGGACAAGACAGGAACCCTGGATGGCAAAGTCTGGGATCCTAATTCCGGCGGAATCGCAGATTATGACGAGATGGATTTTATTGAAGTATACGGAGAAGTTATCAGCTATAATAACAACCTGCAATTGAACATTAAGCAGATCCGCAAAGCTCTGGAAGATGAATATGTAGCAGCCGATTATATGCCGACGACTGAGAAAAGCACAGATAAAATGTATCAGGAATTACTGGGATATGTGAAACAGATTCAAAATCAGTATCTTAAACAGGTGGTGGAATACTACTTCGTAAAAGATGAAAAATTCATCAAAAGATTCAAAGCACATTCAGCGGCTAAGAGTGTCCATCATGGATTCTCAGGCGGATTGCTGGAACATACACTTAGCGTAGTAAAATTCTGCGAATACATGGTAGGGGCCTATCCAATCCTGAACCGCGACCTCCTGTATGCGGCAGCCATCTGCCACGACATCGGTAAGACCAAAGAATTGTCCTCCTTCCCCGAAAATGACTACACAGATGATGGACAATTACTGGGGCACATCGTCATCGGAGTAGAGATGGTCGGCGATGCAATCCGCTCCATCCCGGGCTTCCCAGAAAAGCTCGCAAGCGAACTCAAACACTGCATCATCGCACACCACGGTGAACTCGAATACGGTTCCCCGAAAAAACCGGCACTGGCAGAAGCAGTGGCACTCAACTTCGCAGACTGCACAGACGCCAAGATGCAGACATTGACAGAAATATTCAAAGACAAAAACAGCAACGACTGGCTAGGGTACAATCGGTTGTTCGAATCCAACTTAAGAAAAACAACAATGGGGACGTAGTATTGTTGCAAAGTACTACGTCCCCAATTAACTTTTGCCCTGTACCCAAATGATAAAATGAGGTATGTTTATGCAAAAAAATGATATGGTGACGGTTACAATTGAAGATATGGGAACATCGGGTGAGGGCATCGGCAAGGTGGATGGATACGCGTTGTTTATCAAGGATGCAATCATTGGTGATGTTGTGGAAGCTAAGATCATGAAGGCGAAGAAGAATTATGGATATGCAAGATTGATGAATATTCTTACGCCTTCGGAATATCGTGTTAAAAATCCGCAATGTTCTATGGCGCGGAAATGTGGCGGATGCCAGATCCAGGAGATGGAATATGGACGTCAATTGCAGTTTAAGATGGATAAGGTGAGGGGGAATCTCATGCGTATTGGCGAGGTGCCGGAGGAGTTGCTGGATTGTGTGATGGAACCGATTGTGGGGATGGATGAACCATTTCACTATCGGAATAAAGCTCAGTTCCCGGTTGGAACGGATAAAGAGGGCAATATCGTTACGGGGTTCTATGCAGGGAGAACGCACAGTATTATCCCGAATACAGACTGCTCCCTCGGCGTGCCGGTCAATGAGAAGATCTTGAAATGTATTCTTGCATTTATGGAAGAATACGGTATCCGTGCGTATGACGAGGAAAAGAACAGTGGACTGGTTCGCCATGTCCTGATCCGATATGGATTTACGACAAAGGAGATCATGGTCTGTCTTGTTATCAATGGAAATAGTCTTCCGCATGGGGAGATTTTGGCAGAACGTCTGGCACAGATTCCTGGAATGACTAGTATTACTTTAAGCATCAATAAAGACAAGACGAATGTAATTATGGGCAATCAGATCAAGCCTTTGTGGGGACAGACTTATATTACCGATTATATTGGAAATGTAAAGTATCAGATATCTCCCTTATCTTTTTATCAGGTGAATCCTGTACAGACGGAGAAATTATATGGACTGGCACTGGAGTATGCAGATCTTCATGGAAATGAGACGGTATGGGATCTCTATTGTGGAATCGGAACTATCTCTCTCTTCCTAGCACAGAAGGCAAAAAAAGTCTATGGCGTAGAGATTGTGCCGCAGGCTATTGATGATGCGAAAAACAACGCTAAAATCAACGGAATTACGAATGCAAAATTCTATGTCGGGAAAGCAGAGGAAGTCCTGCCGGAGTATTATGCGGCTTATGAGCGAGAACATGGCGGCAAGACGGCACATGCAGATGTGATTGTGGTGGATCCGCCGAGGAAAGGCTGCGAAGAGAGTCTTCTGCAGACAATTGTAGATATGCAGCCGGAGCGGATCGTGTATGTAAGCTGCGATTCCGCAACATTGGCAAGGGATGTGAAGTATCTGAGGGGATGTGGGTATGAATTGGAGCGAGTAAGGGCTGTAGATCAATTCCCTCAGACGGTTCATGTGGAGTGTGTTTGTCTCTTACGGAAAAATTGAAGGACTTCTTTCTTGGACACATTATAAAATTTTGATACCAATAAGCTGGAATCTAATAAGAATCTTGTAATTGCTGAGTTTCTAGGTTTATCATTGAATACAAACTTTACGGAAACAGATGAAGATATTGCCAGATATTCTGTGTTACATGAAAATGGGCAGTTGTTTGCGATAAAAAAAATAATATATCTGTCATCTGAGTAAGAACTGCGAGAGAAAATTGAAATGCAAAAAGCGATGTTTTATCTTCAGCAGAAGGAAAAGGAGTAGGGCATATGGAGGTTTCAAAAAAGATTGGAAACTGTATAGAGAAAAGCTTCCTGAATGGCAGGAAGCATATATTGAGAGACTTGTGGCCACATATGTTGAGTATTTAACTAGTGATGAATCTGCGTCCAAAAAGTTTTGGGAAATGGAGAAGCGCATTAAGAGAGACAAGAAATATCCAGGGGTCCTGATTGAAGTGAGTAAACGGGACATGCCATTTGATCTGATTCGCCTTCTGCATGAAGGTGTAATAACTGTCGGAGATTTAGATGATTTTTCTGATGAATTAAAAGAGACTATAAGATTTTTGAAAGATAGGTTGGGGTAATGAATCCCCCAATATTGATGTGGGGAAAGAAGATAAGGGTTTTGATTATAGAATTAATGCTGGAAATAAACAACAGAAATGCGTACCTTTTTTATCATATCATAAGGATACAAATAATTATCCGAGAAGCTAGGTGTTAATCCATATTCTCGGATTTTTGTATTTCTGACCATAAAGAAGTATGAATATTATTATAATGAAAATTTTCCGTATATATGAGGAAATAGAAAAGTTGAGGAAAGAATTAAAATTTTATATTCTAAATACATGAAAGAAAATCGCGATTTGAATCTAAGAAAAATGGTCATACAGAAAGGAAAAAGAGGTATGGAAACGAAAGTTAAAAAAGGTTATGGAAAAGGCTGGGCGCTGATTCTTTATGGTTTTCTTGCATATTTTACTGTTACAGCTGTAGGTAGTGCGATGAATGCAGCATCTGGAACATTATCAGAGTTGAGAGGATGGAATGCAGCAATGTTGACCAGTTTTATTTCTCTTGGCGCAATCGCAAATGTAGTTGCCGGATTTGTATTTGGTAAGTTATCTACAAAGACATCCGCTAAAAAGTTAAGTATTATTTGTGGTATTATCTGGATCGCAGGCGTTGTTGGAATGGGTGTAACAACAAACCTTTGGTTGTTTGCAGTTTGCCTGATTTGTTGCAAATGGTATTTCATGTGCACTTGGTTATCAGTTGGCACCGGTTATGATTGCAAGATGGTTTCCGAAGAGAAAAGGTATTATTATGGGAATTGTAACAATGGGTATTCCGCTTTGTTCCGGTGTTGCTACGATGATGTATCAGGCTGGTTATGCAGCTATGGGATCTCTCGGTGGTTTTGTTCCGTTTATCGCAGTATTTGTTGTAGCATTGATTATTCTGGTTATATTTCTTGCAGATAATCCGGCTGAAAAAGGATTTGTTCCGGATAATGGAATGCATATTGAAGGGGAAGAAGAAAAAGGATTTAATAAAGAAAGTATCTGGACAACAAAAAAACTTCTTGCGACTCCTCAGGTTTGGATTCACGGTGTGACATTGGGATTACAGCTTTTGTTTGCCAGCGGATTGATGGTACAGTTATTCCCAAGACTTCTTGAGATTGGATTCGATCCGGCAACAGCAGGAATGATGATGCTTGCATCCGGTCTTCTTGCTTTGCCTGGTTCTTATCTTTGTGGTGTACTTGACTCTAAGATCGGAGCAAGAAAAGCCGCTTATACATCTTATGTATTTGGAATTCTTGCAATGGTTCTGAACTTGACAGGTAATACTGTTTGTGTATGGCTTTCACTGGTATGTATCGGTATGGTTGTAGGTGGTGCAGCAAACTGGCCGGCATCTCTGTGTATCGAAGAATTTGGTGACAGCTTTGCAAATGGATATGGTATTATTCAGCCAATGATTCAAACAGTTGGAGCAGTTGGACCTGCATTCTTTGCTATCTTCTATGGAATGACAGGAAGCTACAGAATTCCGTATATCTGTGGTGCGGTGCTGATGTTAGTAGGATTGATCGCATTTGCACTTCTTGCAAAACCGGGATTTGTAAAAGCTGAAGAAGAGAAGTGCAGAAAATAAAGGGACAGGATTATGAACGCTTATAAAGTATTTACGGTAAACCCTGGTTCCACCTCTACAAAGATTGCACTGTTCGAGGGAGAGAAAAAGCTGTATTCTGCAAATGTCAGTCATGATGCTGAAGTGCTGGCACAATATAAGTCACTGGGAGAGCAGCTTACATACAGAAAAGAAACGATTGAAAATTTACTGAAGGAAAATCAGGTGGATCTGGAAGGCCTGGATGCATGTGTGGGGCGAGGTGGCGGTTTGCTCGCCATGGATGGCGGTACTTACGAGATTGACGAACTTGTGTTGGAACACTCTATCCGTGCAGCCAATGGAGTAATCCACCCGGCATGTCTGGGACCGAGCATTGCCCATGAGTTTGCAGAGACGTATGGTGCGAAGGCCTATGTAGTGAATCCACCGGATGTCGATGAACTTCAGGATCTGGCGCGGTTGACCGGTATCAAAGGAGTATATCGGGGAGTACATCTTCACGCATTAAATCTGAAGGAAACAGCGATTCGTCATGCAGAAACGATGGGAAAGAAGTACGAAGAATGCAATTTTGTAGTCTGTCATATCGGTGGAGGAATCTCTGTATCTGCTCATCGAAAAGGCAAGATGGTGGATGGATTTGATATTGTGGGAGGAGAAGGACCAATGGCTCCGACCAGATGCGGAAGTATTGCAGTTGCGGATCTTTTGAAATATTGTGCGGATAAAGATATCAAAACAGTGAAACAGCTTTGCACAAGAAACGGTGGGTTTGTCAATCACCTTGGAATCTCTGACGCAATTGAGCTTACGAAGCGGGCGGAAAACGGAGATCGGTATGCGGAGATGCTGTGGAATACCATGATCTATCAGATTGAAAAATGTATCGGCTCCATGGCAACCGTATTGCATGGTAAGGTAGACGGCATTCTGCTTGGCGGAGGAATGGTGTATAATGAAGGGCTGGTTGCCCAGATCAAAGATACCTGCGAATGGATCGCACCTGTCAGTGCGTATCCGGGTGAGTTTGAGATGGAGGCTATGGCTTCCGGTGCAGCCCGTGTACTGGATGGAAAAGAAACTGTAAAAAAATATACAGGAGTCTGCAATTTCCAGGGATTTGATTTTGAAAAATAAATAGTGATTCATTGCAGAAGCGGGTGCCTCTAAAAAGAGAACCCGCTTTACTGCGTTGTGAGTTGTTTTTTATGTTTCCGAAAAGAAATCGATAATTTCGGTCTTTGTTTTTAACATCTGAAGGACTTCCATATCAATCGTATCATTGTAGAATGTATGTAAAAGTCGGAATAACAAAGAAGTATCATCCGGATGGAAGGCCGCCATAATGATAATTCGGATTTTATGAGAATTCCATATAATTCTGTGATCCAGAGTGGTGATTGATAGTTTCGTCTCTGTGGAAGGTATCAGAGAATGAAGGAACAGAATTCCGGGGCCGATGGCTCGAGTGGAAATGGATTCTCTTCTTAAAATGTCTGATAGATATTGAGGTTCTACCAGACGATTCTGTATAAAGTCAGATGCCATAAATTCAATAATGGAAAATCGGTCTGACAGAGATTCTTTTTCGTGCCAGAAAGCATGTTCTAATAATTCATTCACTGCTGTTTTTGGGGAAGAGCACATCTTTCCAATCTGCTTTTCCTGGATATATGATGACAGAGTCAGGTAGTCTTTTGGTGCCAAGAAATTGCTGATTTGTATCGTGTCTATTCCGGGATGATCCGTAATTGTTTTTCGAACGGTCGACAGAACAAGGTCGGTGTTTTGAAAGTCAAAGGCTGTTTTTGTATTAACAGGCAAAAGTGCAGTAATATCAAGATATTTATCAAATGCTCCCAGAACTTTCCTTTTTAATGCCCATGCGGCAGAAAGATTCAGATGACAGCATATAACAGTTTTCAGCTTTGCTTCCGGATGCGTCTCATATAAGAACTCCAAAGCACCGGAAATACAGTGGGCAAGATACAGAAGTTCCGTCTGGTTCATATAATATCCAAGATATTCCAGTGCCAGATCCTGAAACAGGTATGCAATTTCAAATTCTGTAAGAAGATTCTTTTTGGTAATGTTGGGATTCCCCTGCGTATTAAAAATATGTACCGGTGTCTGAAGGTAACGGAGGTATGACAGCAGCGTGATATAAAAATCATCATCGTCCGCAAAATCCAGATGAAAAACTTCCTGTATTTTTTTGAGATACGCATCGGCCATATTCAAAGTTCTTGGACCAAAATGCCGGGATAGGGAAGCTGAATCCGTGTTTGAGATATCAGGCAAATGCCCGGAAGCAATCCGCTGATAGATGTCATCTCGTTCCTCCTGATTAAATGCGCAGTGCAGCTGTCCTTCCAGTGCATCTAAAATGCTTGTGGCTGCAAGATTTGCCTGTGTATCCGGTTTGGGAACAGGAGAGGTACTGGGCAGAGGATGTCCGGAGCGGATACGGTGGTACATGATGGCAAGGGAGAGATTCAGAGAAACCAGAGTCGGATCCTCCATTGCAATGTTGTATTTGCTCAGGTGAAGAGGCACTTCATCCATAATATACTCCAGAATATCTTTATTTAAAAAATTATATCCATAATAGGTATTTCCGCTGGTATTGTAATTCCAGTCTTCGTGAAACAGGTGATTGAGAATATCACGCCGTTTTTTTTCGTTTTCTTCAAAAGAAAGATTGTCTTTTTTCTGTTCCAGTTTTATATAGGGCTCCGATAATACATATTTCATTTTTAAATGATGCAGCTTTTAGGTGGCCAACACAGGCATGCCCAACTTCTACACAGGTAGTATGGACGGCTAATTTTGTTGGATATGATCCGACGACAGCTGCGATGAAGGTATTTTGGCCAAATTGGATTATAACAGCACTTTCAGTAATCGTGGTTGTATTGATTTATGTTTAATATTTCCTGGGTTTGATAGTTGATTTTGGAGTAAAGTGGACAATGTTTGTCCGCTTTACTTTTTAAGAACTAATATCAATAATATTAGTAGAAAATAATAAGGAGAAGTTATTTATGAAAGTAAGAATTGGAATTGATGTCGGAGGAACTTTTACTGACGCGGTTGTTATTGATAATGATACATTTGAATTAATTGGCAGTGCGAAGACACCGACGACCCATGAGGCAAAAGAAGGTGTTGCCGCTGGTATCATTCAGGTTCTCCACAAAGCAATGGAGCAATGTCATGTAAGACCAGAAGATGTCGTTTTTATTGTACATGGAACCACGCAAGCGACAAATGCGCTGCTGGAAGGTGATGTAGCTAAAGTCGGAATTATTACTCTTGGAAGTGGTATTCAGGGGGCAAAATCTAAGTCAGATACTAATATTGGAGATCTTGAACTAGCACCAGGAAAGAAGCTTTATACTGAAAATGAATTTGTAAATACAGCAAATCTTGAGAATTTGGAACAAAATGTTCAGGAGTCTCTGAAAAAACTTCAGGAAAAAGGTGCAGAATCAATGGTTGTATCGGAGGCATTTAGCGTAGATGATCCGACAAATGAGAATCGAGTAATGGAGCTGTGTAATAAAAATCAGATTCCGGCAACTGCAGGAAATGATGTATCTAAACTTTATGGGTTAAAGGTGCGTACCAGAACAGCAGTTATTAACGCAAGTATTTTGCCTAAAATGCTGGAAGTTGCGAATATGACGGAAGATTCTATTAAAAATGCAGATATTAAAGCACCGCTTATGGTAATGAGATGCGATGGTGGTGTAATGACTGTGGATGAAGTGAGAAGCCGTCCAATTCTTACTATTTTATCCGGACCTGCGGCAGGTGTTGCGGGAGCATTAATGTATGAAAAACTAACGGATGGTATATTCATGGAAGTTGGTGGAACTAGTACCGATATTTCCTGTGTGAAGGACGGAAATGTAGTAATTAAGTATGCGGAAGTAGGTGGGCATAAGACATATGTAAGTTCATTAGATGTTCGTACGGTAGGAATTGGCGGTGGAAGTATGGTAGAAATTTCTGGTGGAAAAATGACAGATGTAGGACCAAGAAGTTCCCATATTGCTAATCTTGCTTATGAAGTATATACGAATGTGGAGGACATTGTTGACCCGGTACTTAAGGAAGTACATCCTAAAAAGGATGATCCTGCTTATGCTTATATTGAATGTAGTAATGGTAAAAAATTTGCACTCACTTTATCTGGTGCAGCGAACATTGCAGGATATGTAAAAAAAGATAATTATGCATATGGAAACATTGAGGCTGCAAAGAAAGCATGGGAACCGCTTGCTAAAAATATGGGGCTAACAGTGGAAGAAACTGCCAAATTAGCACTTCATCTGGCAAATACAAAGAATGGGAAAGTAGTAGAAAGCTTTATTAAAGATTATGGACTTGATAAAAGTACTTTGATGTTTGTTGGTGGTGGCGGTGGCGCTGCTAGCGTTGTTCCTCACATAGCAGAAGAATTTGGAGTAAAGTACAAAATCGCAAAGAATGCATCGGTTATATCACCAATTGGTGTTGCTCTTGCTATGGTAAGAGATATGGTGGAAAGAACCATTCAAAATCCAACAGAAAAAGACATTCTTGCACTTAGATATGAGGTGATTCAGAAAGTTGTAAAAGCAGGGGCTAATCCAGATTCTGTTGAGGTTAAGATTGAAGTAGATACACAACAGAATAAGGTAAGAGCCATTGCAATTGGAACGACTGAACTTCGGACAAAAGAACTTGCTGCATCTAAGAAAACAGATGAAGAATTGAAAAAGATTGCAGCAACATCAATGGGAGCACCGATTGCTGACGTTGAAAAGGCGGCGGATAATGGTTCTATGGTAGCTCTTGTATATCACACAACAACTAGGCAGCTGTTATTCCTTAAGAAGAAAATCACAATGCTTCGTTTGATTGACAAAGATGGAGTTATTCGTCTTCAAAGAAGGAATGCGATGGTTTTGGAGTGTACAGTACAACAGTGGAAAAAGAAAATAAAATATCTACTGGATGAATATACGGTACATTCTGATGGAGGAGCAGAAATTCCTAATATTTATATCGTTTTAGGAAAAAGAATTATTGATTTGGCAGGCATGCAAAGTGAGAAACAAATTATGTCTCTTTGTGAAGTGGAGTTGGCAAATGTGCCAAATGATGAGAAGATAATAATGATTTCTACGTTGACAGCAGAGAATGCGAGGGGTTAGATGAATTTATTTCCGTTTCCTGACAGAATTCAATCTAGGGAAGAGTTAAAAAAAGATGTGTTATATAATAAAATTCCTGAAGAGGATAGGGTTCATATTTGTGAAATGGCTTGGATACGAGGTGTAAGCACCGCACAAAAAATTTTGAATAAATTTCCCAAACAGAATATTCACCAAATCTTAACTGGCGAGAGAGTAAAAATTACTACGGTTTCTAAAGATGAAGTCTGTGGGAATATTCGCATATTCGGGGAGTTTTATTCTACGAAAAAAGAAATTGTAATATATACAGAATCTATTGCCAAATGGGCGTCTGCAAATCAGTTGGAAAATAGGACTGCAGAAGAACTTGTTTTGGCCCATGAATTTTTTCATTATTTGGAATGTACGGAAATTGGTGACACTTCAAAAGAATATCAAGTGCCTGCTTTTAGAATTGGAAAAATAACTATTGGAAAGTCAGGAGTTCGTACATTATCGGAGATTGCCGCTCATGGATTTGTAAGAGAATATTTTGACAATAAAGGAAAAACAAAAATATTAAACAACTGAAAAACTGACAAATTGAAAGGAGTAATATATCATGGAATTAATCAAAAAAGATGTTGTTGTAATCGGTGGAGGACCTGGAGGCCTTGCTGCAGCGGTAACTGCGGCAAGAGAAGGGAAAAAAGTACTTTTGGTGGAGAGAAATGGTTATTTGGGGGGACAATTGGGAAGTGGACTTCCGTTTTTGGCCTTTTGGGACAAAAAGAGAAGGCAAGTGATAGGAGGTTTTGCTCAAGAATTTGTAGATAGATTGGAAGAAGTTGGGGCTTCATTTGGTCACGCATATTGTCCACATCATTTATCTACTACTTTAATTGATCCTTTCTATTCAAGAATTATATGTTTTCAAATGGTAAAAGAGGAGGGCGTTGACTTACTACTTCATAGCGAATTAAGTGGCGTAAACATGGAGAAAGGAAGAATCCATTCTGTAGTAGTCTCTGGAAAGGGACAACATATAGAAGTTGAAGCCAAGATATTTATTGATGCTACAGGAGATGGCGACTTGGCTGAAATGAGTGGAGCCGAATGTGAAAAGGGGGATGGAGAAAATCATGTAATGCAACCCCCGACATTAATGTTTAACCTCGGCGGTGTTGATATTGATAGATTTTGTGATTTTATTGAAGAGCATCCAGAAGAGCTTCCTTATGATGTATTGACTAATATAGAAGAAGGATATAATGCGGAGTTTTTCCGAAATAACAAGAGCTTTATTTTTCTTGGAATGCATCATTTGCTTGAAGAATTGAGAAAAAAAGGAGAATGCCCTGTTGATAGAGAAACAGTTATTTTTATTCGCCAGCCTAATCCTGGAGAAGTGGCAGTTAATACAATCCGTCTTTTGAATTTTGATGGTTCTGATATCCATGATTTGAGTAATGGAGAGATGGAGGCTCATCTGCAGATCCCTAGGCTGATAAAAATGTTTAAGGAAAATGTTCCTGGTTTTGAAAATTGCTTTTTGACTTCTATAAATGCGTCTATTGGAGTTCGGGAAAGCCGAAGAGTTATGGGAGTCAAAAAACTGAACCATGAAGATGCTATTGCGGGGAAAAAACCTGATGATACAATAGCATTGTGTTCATACTTTATTGATGTTCATAATGGAGCTGGACAGGGAACTTATCGAGTTTCTATTGATGAACCTTTTGGTATACCATATGGTTGTTTGGTGTCCAAAGATATTCCTAATTTAATGATGGCAGGAAGAGATATCAGTACAGATCATCTGGCTTTTGGAGCTACTCGAATTATGAATGTTTGCATGGCTGTGGGACAGGCAGCAGGAATAGCGTCGTCTATGGCAGTTGACGAAAAGATTGATCCCCAAAACGTTGATACGGATGAACTCAGAAAAAAACTTCGAGAAGAAAAAGCCATTCTTGAATTATAAAAGAAAAATTTAATTAGTGAATTTAATAGAGTAGATGGAATGAAGTACAGAGAATATTAATGTTCAAGCTGTTATTTTTGTAAAGATAAAAATTATATATGTATTTAATGAGCAATCGTACAATATGGCGTGGTATTATAGTGGTGTGTGTAGTCGGCTAATCATTATTGATTGGCCGACTACTCGATTATTAGGAAATGCTTGAAAATCCGGCAATTCCAAATGCTGCAGGACCTCCATGAGTTGTAATGACGCCCTGTGCCTGAATCCAGTGTATTTCTTTAAATCCGCATGCTTTGGCCGTCTCTTCGGCAGCGGCACGTATCTCATCCTGCAGGCCGATCGTATATACATCCACAGAACGTCGCGCTCCAGACGGTAGCTGTCGGAATAGTCTTCAATAAGTTGTCGGACTACTTTTTTCATCTTTCCCCGGTACTTTTTCGTGGCTACGAGTTTGCCATCCAGGATTTCAATACATGGATGAATGTTTAAGATGCGGCTTCCAAGACAGACAGCGTTGCTGACACGGCCGTCGGCACGCAGGAATTCCAGATTATCTGGAAGGAAACACATTTTTGCCCGTGAAAGAAGTTCTCTGGCAGCATCTGCAGCCTCTTCAATAGTCATCTCGGGATGTTCCTTGAGAAGCTTAGCGACAGCAGTCACGACAGCAGCTTGTCCGATGGATACTTGCTTGGTATCGATTGCAGTGACGTAATCACGGTCTTGCGCAGCAATGAGTGCACTTTGATAGGAACAAGTGGTCACTGCAGAATATGCAAGATATAGAATCTGAGAGTCTGGATATTGCTCGTGAATCTCATCAAAAGTTGTAATAAAATCTTCCGGTGAACATCCGCTGGTTCTGGGAAGCTTACGAGTATCATGGTAGTAATCGCAGATTTTCTCAACAGGAAATGATCCGTCATCGAGGGTCTCTGTGTCAAAAGAGACGTGCATCGGAACAATTTTGATATTATATTGAGAGGCAAGTTCTGGTGTCAGATCAGAACCGGTCTCTGCAACAAGAATGATTGGATTCATTGGGAATCTCCTCTCGGGTGTATAATATTAATGCTTTAAAATAATACAATCAATAACATGATACATAGTTTTTACAACTAGGTCAAGAGTCTGCGAATATTATGACAAATAAATTGGAATGGTTCAGTCATAATTGTTTTTATGTTATAATAATCAGAGGAATGTATGTCCAAAGTAACTGATAGGAGAGTAAATTTGCAGATGAGAAAGGATTCCAGACTTGAAGATTGTACTTTGTGTCCTAGGCAATGTCATGTGAATCGTGTAATGGGACAAAAAGGTTATTGTAAAGAAACGGCAGATGTTGTTGTGGCAAGGGCAGCCCTGCATATGTGGGAAGAGGCCTGTATCTCAGGGAAAGATGGATCAGGAACAGTTTTTTTCGCTGGATGTAATATGGGATGCGTTTTTTGTCAGAATTATCATATTGCAAGAAATGAGGTCGGAAAGAAGATCAGTGTGGAACGTCTGGCAGAGATATTTCTGGAGCTTCAGGGGCAAGGTGCGAATAATATTAACCTGGTGACACCAACGCATTATGTTCCACAGATCATAGATGCTTTAGATCTGGCAAAAGAGCGAGGGCTTAGACTTCCCGTAGTGTATAATACCAGTGGATACGAGAAAGTAGAGACACTTCAGATGTTGAAAGGGTACGTGGATATCTACTTGCCTGATTTTAAGTATATGGAGCCGGAACTGGCACAGGAATATTCTCATGCATTGGATTATCCTGAATATGCCAAAGAAGCGTTACAAGAGATGGTGAGACAGGTAGGAAGCCCTGATGTGGATGAGATTACCGGATTGATGAAAAAGGGTGTGATAGTTCGGCATCTGGTGCTTCCGGGGCATGTTAGAGATTCAAAAAAAGTAATCCGATATTTATATGAAACGTATGGAGATCAGATTATGATCAGTATCATGAATCAGTATACCCCAATGCCTCAAGTGGCAGAAGATTCCCTTTTAAAGCGAAAGGTTACAAAACGTGAATATGAAAAAGTAGTGGATTATGCACTCGAGATCGGTGTTGAATACGGATTTATACAGGAAGGTGAAGTGGCGTCGGACAGCTTTATCCCTGAATTTGATGAGACGGGCGTATAATCATACAGGCGAAAAACCAGAGATGATTTTTCGCCTGTTATTCTATTCTATAAAAACTCTGTTTATGAATTTTAACGCATGAACTGATTGATGACATGCAGAACTCCATCTTCATCATTGGATTTGGTAATGTAATCTGCAATTTCCAATACATCCGGTTGTGCATTTGCCATGGCAACGCCAAGACCTGCAACTTCAATCATAGTCAGGTCATTGTAGCCATCGCCGCAGCAGATCATCTCATCTGTAGTTAGACCGATACTCGTCAGTAGCCGCAGCAGAGAGTGCGCTTTATCAATTCCACGTGGCATAATTTCCAAAAAGAAAGGGTCCGAGCAATAGATACTCAGATAGGAGTGGAAATAATCGCATACTTCATCCTTGACTCTTTGAATTATGGAAGGTTCTCCCGTGATCAGAATCTTATTCGTTGGTTCTGTAATGTGTGAAGGAAAATCTTCAACCCTTTCAATCGGCATATGATTAATGTGTGATTCTAGTTCACTGTATTGATTCGGTCTGATACCAGAGAGTAAACGATCTGGAGTGTAGCCGATAATATCTATTCCGGCATATTTTTTTGCAATATGGAATATTGGCTCCGCAACGTTATCGGGTAAGACTTTATTGTAGACTATTTCCTTGCTGCGGCAATCCGTAATACGACCTCCATTAAAAGACAGAATATAGCTGCCGTAATCTGCCAGATGAAGCTGTTCTGCCAGTGGAAGAACGCCATTTGTAGGGCGTCCGCTGGCAAGAACTACTTTTTTTCCGGCTTTTTGTATCTCAATCAATGCATCTAAGGTTGGTTTTGTAATCTCTTTTTTGGAATTGGTTAGTGTGCCATCTAAGTCCAATGCAAGAATCTGATAACTCATAATAGTACTCCTGCTATATGTTTTTTAAGGCATCTACAATCTCAGGGAAATTCATGCCATGGGATGCCTTTACAAGAATGTTGTCACCATCTTTTATGATGTCCCTGATTGCATTCAAAAAGTCTGCTTTCGTAGCAAACCATAATCCTTCTGTGGAAGAAGCAGTTTTTAAAGCGCCATCGACCAGTTCTTTCGAAAGGTCTCCGATTCCACACACCAGATCGATTCCGTGAGAAGCTGCATATTCTCCGACTTCACGGTGAAGTTCTCCTGCTTTCTCGCCTAGCTCACCCATATCACCAAGCACAGCAATCTTGCGGCCAATGGCCATATCCAATACATCAATGGATGCTTTCATGGATATCGGGTTAGCATTGTAACAGTCGTCCAGAATAATCATCCGGTCTGTCTTGATGATATTATTGCGCCCTGGGATAGAAGGAAGACCTTCAATTCCGGCTTTGATTTCTTCCGGAGTAAGTCCTAATGTATATCCAACGGCAGTTCCGGCAAGAGCATTGAAGATCATATGCTTTCCGGGAAGCGGAACGATACATTCAAAAGAAGTATCGTCTGGGAGATGAATTGTACAAGAAGTTCCTCGTAATCCCAATGGCTGAATCTGGTCAGCATAGAATTGATTATCCTCATCAAGACCAAAGAATATAGGTGCTACCCCCTTGATTGGTCCTACTCGAGACAGGAGATCGTCATCTCCATTGAGAATGATCGTACCGCCATCTTTCATGTCCTGAATCATCTGTGATTTTTCCTGAAGGATTCCTTCTCTTGTCTTGAAGAATTCCAGATGTGCGACTCCGATATTGGTAATCACGCAGATATCCGGGCTTGCAACAGAAGAAAGACGGCGCATCTCTCCAAAGTGATTGACTCCCATTTCCAGAATTGCTACCTGATGACTTTCATTCATCTCGAAAATTGTGATAGGAAGTCCCCACTCATTGTTAAAATTGCCAATCGTTTTGTGAACGTTGTACTTTTGAGCTACAACAGAAGCAATCATTTCTTTTGTGCTGGTCTTTCCCACACTTCCGGTGATACCAATTACTTTTACATCAAAAGAATCACGGTATAACTTGGCAATGTCCAGTAGTGCCTGTCCGGTAGATTCAACCAGTATATAAGGATAGTCTGTGTCTCCAAGATCTTCATGGGAAACGACACAAAGTGCCCCCTTTTCGATGGTATCAGGAATGAATTTATGAGCATTGACTCTTTCACCATCAATAGCAACGAACAGATAATTGGGCTGAACTTTACGGCTGTCAATCACAACACCGTCTACTTCCTGATCTAGAATGGAAGTATCTCCGTGATAAGTTCCCTGACAAGCTTTGGTAATATTTCTTAAAGTGAGGTTTTTCATAGTGCATCTCCTCGTTTCTAGTTGTTATAACGTGCTTTGAAAGATTCTTCGATGATCTTCATACACAAGTCACTATATTCGATGCCGGCAGCTTTGGCAGCTTTTGGTAGAAGGCTGGCAGGAGTCATTCCCGGAAGACCATTCATCTCAAGACAATAGAATTTACCATCTGCATCATCGATAATAAAATCAGCACGGGCATATACATCCATACGTAGTGCTTCGAATGCTTTTTCGCCGGCACGCTGTATCTGTGCCTGTGTATCCTCATCAATAGATATCGGTGGACAGATCTCTTGAGCACCACCGGTCTGATATTTATTTTCATAATTGAAGACACCATCTTTTGGAATGATTTCGACTAACGGGAGAGCTTTGCCGGCAAGAATTCCACAGGCAAATTCACGCCCCTTGATATAAGGTTCAACGATGACTTCATCCTCATGAGCAACATCAAAAGACTGATGAATTGCATCGAGATATTCTTCTTCTGTATGAACGATGTATACACCGATGCTGGAACCATTGGAACATGGTTTTATCACCAGTGGAAGATAATATCCTAACTTATCCAAAGGCGTATCTTTGGTCTTTGGAGTAAGAGAGGTCCCGCGAGGGGTCGGAACTTTGGCAGTCTTGTAGATCTCTTTGGTGAGCAGTTTATCCATAGATACAGCACATCCAAGGGAGTTCGGGCCAGTATATTTGATGCCCAGAATATCAAAAGTTGCCTGCAATTTTCCATTTTCCCCAACAGAACCGTGAAGTCCCATAAATGTGATGTCTGCCATGCGGCATAACTCAATGACGTTTGGACCAAGATAACAATCAGACTGGTCAGGACGTGATTTTCTTAAAGCTTCCAGATCAGGAGCAGTGGTCTTGATACCTTCTGCAATTTCAAGACCTGCTCCAGGAAGATCAAAGACTTCCTCGAGTTTCTGAGGATCATAAGGATATCCAAAATATACATCCAGTAAGAATGCCTGATGTCCTTGTTCTCTTAAAGTTTTGCAGATCCCTGCACCAGATATTAATGATACATCGCGTTCAGGACTAAGTCCGCCTGCTAATACAATAATCTTCATAAAAATTGGTCTCCTTTTTTACTGTCATTTTTATTCTGTCATATTCATTTGATCCAATAAAGATTTCTTGACTTCATAGAGTCGCGGAGATAAATCCACGTAAACTCTGTGAGGGTAAAAGAGACGTTTTGTCTCTTCCCAAAGTGTCTTTTTCTCCCGTTTACAATATTCTGCAATCTCCTTCACAGAAGGTGACTTATAGACACATTCACCATTCTTAAAGACTGGAACAAGAATCTCTCTCAGGGTGTAGGAACCGCCAGGAAGTTTCGTCTTTTTCCAAGTCTCAATTGGATCGAACAAAAGCATATCTTCATTGGTGTCGAAGGTCTCTCCGACAAAGCAGATGAGATCAGCCTTTACTTTTCCAGTTGTTTTATCATAGATTCGATAGATTGTCTTGTTACCAGGATTAGTAATTTTTTCCGTATTTTCTGAGATTTTAATCTTTGGTACAAATTCGCCTTCTTCATTCTGAATCGCAGCGAGTTTGTATACACCGCCAAAAGAAGGATTGTCTTTGGAGGTAATCAGGTTCGTACCGACACCCCAGGAGTTAATAGCGGCTCCCTGCATCTTCAGATCGTGCAGCAGATACTCGTCCAGATCATTGGAAGCACAGATGGTTGCGTCCGTGAATCCTGCAGCATCCAGCATCTTGCGTGCTTCTTTCGATAAGTAGGCCAAGTCACCACTGTCCAGGCGAATGCCATATTTCTTAAAAGGCTTACCTGCATCACGGAATTCCCGGAATACGCGAATTGCATTCGGAACACCGGATTTTAAGGTATCATAAGTATCTACCAGCAGTGTACAATTATCTGGATACATCTCTGCATAAGTTTTAAAAGCAGTGTACTCATCTGGAAAGCTCATGATCCAGCTGTGAGCATGAGTTCCCATGACTGGAACGTCAAAAAGCTTTCCTGCCAGAACATTGGAAGTTCCGACACATCCGCCAATGATTGCGGCTCTTGCACCATACAGACCAGCATCTGGTCCTTGCGCTCTTCGCAGTCCAAATTCCATGATCCCGTCACCGTTTGCAGCGAATACAACACGGGATGCCTTTGTAGCAATCAGAGACTGGTGATTAATGATATTCAGAATAGCAGTCTCCACAAGCTGAGCTTCCATGATAGGTGCAACGACTTTTAACAGAGGTTCCTTTGGAAATACAACTGTTCCCTCAGGAATTGCATAGATATCGCCGCTGAAATGAAAACCGCTTAAGTAGTGGAGAAAGTCTTCGCTGAATATTCCAAGACCTCTCAGATAATCTACATCATCATAAGTGAAGTTCAGATTTTTTACGTAATCAATGACCTGATCTAATCCGGCACAAACAGAATAACCATTGTTGCAAGGGTTCTGGCGGAAAAATACGTCAAAGATAACTTTTTCATTTTGCCCTTTTGCATAATATCCCTGCATCATTGTAAGTTCATACAGGTCTGTCAGCAAAGTTAGATCTTGTCTGTTCATTCTTTTTCATACTCCTTTTTTTCAAACCGTTATGAATAATATATTCCGCTATATTATAGCACCAGATGAAGAAAATGTAAAAGAAAAAGTAGTCCTTGTGGAAATTGCGGATTCATACTATAATGGTAGACAAGTATTAATATGAACGAAGATATAAGGAGAAGTCAAATATGACCCCAGTTTATGAAGTAAGAACCAAACATACCGATCAAGTGTTAAAAGATTTCATTACATTTCGCGAAGCGGCAAGGAACATCCATATTACTTTTCGACTTGTAGTGCTTTCCATCTGCAGTCTGACACTTGCAGCATTAGGAAAAGGAACGGTACTGACCTATATTTTTGCCGTAATTGCCGTGATTATATTAGCTTTTACGGCAGTAAGAAAGAGAATCGCATTTTCTAAGCTGGCAAAGGCGGATGTCAATTATCAAAAGAAGAGTGAGATTCATTTTATCTTTGGGGAGAGTGAATTCCGGGTAGATAATCCAGATGCAGGAGATGAGCAGAGGATTAAGTATGGAGAAGTCGAATTCATGTATGCAGATGATAATTATTTTTATATTAATGTAAATAATGATGATCTTCATATGATTCCAAAGGGCGATTTTACTTTGGGAGATGCAGAAGGGTTTTACGATTTCTTTATGCACAAGACTGGGAAGATCTTCCAGCCACTGAAGTTGTCATGGAAGATGAAAGCCGATATATTTAAACAGGCATTGGCAGAGACCCGCGAAGAGAACAGTAAAAAATACGGAAAGTAGATGAACCAAAAAACCAGACGCTATACAAGCGCCTGGTTTTTATTAATTGTTTCCTGGATAATATTCTGACAATATTCTCCGATATGCTTTTTGGTTTCTTTATCCATATCTTTCATATAGATTGGTTTGCCATATTCTAACACTACATGTGTCTTCCGAATAAATGGGAGATGAGCCTCAAAGATAGAGACAGTGTTGTTCAGACTCATCGGAACAATGGCACAGCCAGATTTTTCTGCAATTTTAAAAGAACCATTGTGGAATGGAAGCATGCTTAGTTCCTCGCCATCATTGCGAGTCCCCTCTGGAAAGATGCAGATAGAGATTCCGTTTTTTTCATAGTCAATAGCTTGAAGAATTGTCTTCAGACCTTCCTTTGGATTCTCCCGATCCAGAAAGAGGCAATATAAGCGTTTCATCCAGTCGCGCAGAAGCGGGTAACGGAGCATCTCTTTTTTGGCAACATATCCGGTCAGGCGCCTGCATCGGGAATAGGTAAGAAGAATATCGAAATAACTTCTGTGGTTCCCGATAAAAAGTACGGGCTCATCCGGTACGTTTTCTTCCCCGATTACGGTTACTTCTACACCGGAGATCTTTAGAATTACATTAAATGCCCATTGAACCAGACGAAGGCTCTGGTAGTCACTCAAGTTTTTGTTGAACTTTCCAATGATCCATTCAATGCCCAGTACCGGGATTCCCAAAAATAAATACAGGAATAAAAATAATACTACAAGTAGAAACCTTATCATCTGTATGAACCTCCCAATTTGATGCGTGTTTCATTAATATCTTCCATATAAATGTGTCATTTCTTTCAGGTCATCTGCTAATTCCTGACTCAGTACCCCTTCTTTATACCGCCAACTCCAGTTGCCGGACGCTTTACCTGGTGTATTCATTCGGGCGGATGAGCCATATCCAAGAACATCCTGCATTGGAAAGATTGCATAGCGTGCAATGCTTCCAAGCGCTGTGCGGATCAGATCATGGCTGATATAAGCAACATCTCTATTCCGTGTGTATTGACATACTTTTTTCTGACAGTCCGGATTCAGAGTCAGATACCACCCAAGCGTAGTGTCGTTGTCGTGGGTTCCGGTGTAGCAGACACAGTCAGGAGAAGTGAACTGATGCGGAAGGTAAGAACCCTCTCCCAGAGAATCAAAGGCAAATTGAAGTACTTTCATTCCAGGGAAATGGAATGCATCTCGAAGTGCTTCTACTTCTTCAGTTATAATTCCCAGATCTTCTGCAATAATTGGAAGATCATCACCTAAAGCCTCTTGGATTGCATGGAATAATTCATATCCTGGTGCAAGGATCCATTCTCCGTTGATAGCCGTCTCTTCTCCATAAGGAACCGCCCAGAAAGCCTGAAAACCACGGAAATGGTCAATTCTTAAGATGTCCAGAGAATGAAGCTGATGACGGATCCTAGATATCCACCAGGTAAAACCGTCTTCTAAATGAGCATCCCAGGCATATAGCGGATTGCCCCACAGTTGACCGGTCGCGGAGAAATAATCCGGCGGAACTCCGGCGACCTTCAATGGATAGCCGTTAGAGTCCAGCTGAAACAAGTGCTGATTCGCCCATACATCGGCACTGTCCATGGATACAAAGATCGGAATGTCCCCAATAATCTGAATATCACGTTCATTGGCATAAGACTTCAGTGACAGCCATTCTTTAAAAAATAAAAACTGTAAAAATTGATAATACTGTATCTGATGATGCAAAGTGCTTTGAAGGTGTTGTCTGAATTCCTCGGTCGGAATTCGGTATTCTTCTGCCCAGTCCAGCCAGCATGCTCCGTTGTGTACGTCTTTACAGGCCATAAACAGTGCATAGTCATTCAGCCATTCATTCTGTTCTTCTATAAATTGTTTAAAGTCAGAGAGAAACTGTTCATCGTGAAAAGTTCCATCTGTAAAATGTTCATAAGCAATTCTGAATAATTGCTGCTTCCATGGAATGACACTTCCATAATCAATGTGCTCAGGATCTGAGACCGGACAATCTGTCAGATCTGCCTCTGTGATCAGTCCAAGTTTTAACAGATGAGAAGGGGCGATTAAAAGCGGCTGTCCGGCAAATGCTGAAAAACTCTGATAAGGAGAGTCTCCATATCCGGTAGGTGTTAATGGAAGAATCTGCCACAGATGCTGCCCTCCTTCTGCAAGAAAATCTACAAACTCATAGGCAACTTCTCCCAGATCTCCAATTCCGTAAGGAGAAGGAAAAGAAGTGGGATGCAGCAAGATTCCAGATAGTCTTTTGTTGTTTTTCATAGTTGTTCTCCTTCGATAGTGTTCCATATTAATACTCACTATTATACTATAAAATTGGAATTTTTTCTAGCGTTGTTGTGTATGATGTTAGAGAAGATATGCTGTTAAGAGGGCATTATGAAAAAAATATGTAAGATACTTCTGCTGTCACTGGGATTGTTGGTTCTGACGGCATGTTCTGTAAAAAAAACGGAAGAAGAGAGACTCCGAGATGTTGAGTTTACTGTGCTTGATCACGACGAGATACCAGAAGAATTTCTGGCTGAGATTGAAGCATCAAAAGAAGAACCGATGATGCTGACTTATGGGGATAAAGGATACCTGTATGCAGCTAGAGGTTATGGAGTTCAGGATACCACTGGATATAGTGTGAAGGTAGAGCAGTGTTATGAGACTGAGAATGGAATCCGTGTAGTGACCAGTCTTCTCGGACCAGAAAAAGAAGAAAAGATTCTAAAGAAGAAGACATGTCCTTATGTAGTGATAAAAATGGAATATACGGATAAAGAAGTAGAATTCAGATAGGAGGCTTGACCATGGAATATGTGACAAAACAAATGCAGACATACCAGACAGGAAAATCAATTACAGATCAATTCTATATTGATGATGATTATAATGTACCAGATGCAAAGGGTGATGTGAAGCGAGTGATACTAGGGGAAGGAACCTTACATGTAGAAGACATGAAGGTAGTGGAAAATTATATAAGGGCATCCGGCAAACTGAATTTTAAGGTACTGTATGTGACGGACGAGGGAGAAAATCGGCTTTCATGCCTTGAAGGAAGAATACCATTTGAAGAAATGATCTATCTTGAGCAGGAGCCGATCGGGAATCTATTTGTCCAATCTTCGAGTGTGGATCTGACAGTTACGGTTATTCATTCCAGAAAGCTGAATCTGAAAACACTGGCAGAACTTACCATCTGTTCGGAAGGAAAGAAAGAAAATGAGCTTACCGTAGATATAGAGAGTGATACTCCACTGTATAAAAGATATGAGAATCGGGAGCTTCTTCGGGCATTCCTGACGAAAAAAGATACATACCGTATTAAGGAAGAGGCCGCATTAAGTGGAACAAAGGAAAATATCGGCACACTGCTCTGGACAGAACTTTCCAGCAGAAAATTAGATACTCGACTTGAGACAGATGAATTGAAGATGCAAGGAGAACTACTGCTGTTTTGCCTTTATGAGACTGTGGATGGGAAGACAGACTGGGTGGAACAGGCTATCCCCTATGAAGGACGAATTGAATGTTATGGAGCAGAAGATTCCATGTATCATCAGATATATCCAGAATTGACGGATGTGAATATTGATGTTCGTATGGATGAAGATGGAGAGATGAGGCTGATTGGAGTAGAAGCGACATTGGAAGTGCGACTGATTGTCTATGAAGAGGAAAAAATGGACATTCTTACGGATACATATTCCCTGGAGAAGACTTGTGTGCCAAAACTGTCAGAAGAGATCTTCGAACGCCTTCTGATGCAGAACCATTCGAAATGTAAAGTGACCGAGCAACTCTCGCTCCCAGAGATCAAAGATAATATCCTTCAGATCTGCCATAGCAACGCCAGAATTCAAGTAGAGCATACGGAGGTAACAGAAGGAGGAATTCAGATTGAAGGTGTGCTTCATATCTGTTTTCTGTATGTCAAAACAGATGATGAGATTCCATTTGATACATGGCAGGGTATGATTCCGTTTTCATATCTTCTGGAGAGCAATGAGACTTCCGAAGATATGACCTATGGACTCACCTATGCGGTGGAACAACTTTCCGTTAGCCTTTTGGGAACTGATGAGATTGAGATTAAGGCAGTGCTTGCATTCAACAGCTTCTTGAAGAGCCCGGTAATGATTCAGAATATAGAAGAAATAGAGTTTCAACCTATTGATATGGAAGAAATGGAGAAACGCCCGGGAATTACAGGCTATACAGTCCGTGACGGGGATATTCTGTGGGATCTGGCGAAACGTTATCATACAACAGTGCAAGGAATTATGGAAGTCAATGATTTGGAGACTGAGGAGATAAAATCAGGGGATAAGATATTGATTTTTAAAGAAAATATGAGTATACTATAAGAACACTGTATACAAGATACAAGGAGAAAACATATGGATAAATTAGAGTTAAAGGCACTGGGAAAGATTAATCTGGGGCTTGATGTTCTGGGGCGGAGAGATAATGGATATCATGATGTAAGGATGGTTATGCAGACGGTCTATCTCTATGATCAGATTAAGATAGAAAGGACGAAAGAGCCAGGGATTCAATTGTCGACCAATCTTTTTTATCTCCCGGTAAATGAGAATAATCTTGCATATCAGGCAGCAAACTTATTAATGGAAGAATTTCAGATTTCAGAGGGTGTGAAGATTACGCTGGATAAGCATATTCCGGTTGCAGCAGGAATGGCCGGCGGCAGTTCCAATGCAGCGACAGTTTTATTCGGGATCAATCAGATGTTTTCTCTGGGATTATCGCAGAAAGAGTTGATGGAACGTGGTGTGACGCTGGGAGCAGATGTTCCCTACTGTATTATGCGGGGAACCGTGCTGGCGGAAGGAATCGGAGAAATCCTGACCCCGCTTCCAGATATGCCGAAATGTTATATATTGATTGCAAAACCACCGATTAGTGTATCTACAAAGATGGTATATGAGAAGTTAGATGCTCATGAGATTCAGGAACATCCAGATATCGATGGAATTCTTCATGGACTGGAGAATCAGGATTTGCAGCAGATCGCTTCTTGTATGGGAAATGTGTTAGAGAAAGTGACCATAGAAGAATATCCGGTCATAGAAGAAATCAAGAGTGTGATGAAGGATAATGGTGCGTTGAATGCTATGATGAGTGGAAGTGGCCCGACTGTTTTTGGAATATACGATGATAAGCAACGGGCGAAAAATGCAGCATCTAAGATAAAAGAATTACAATTGGCAAAGCAGGTGTATGTGACGAATATACACAATGCAAGGAGGAAATAGAAGATGGATACGAATTTTCAAGTCAATATGAATGAATATCTCCCGTTAAGGGATGTTGTGTTCAATACGTTACGGCAGGCAATTCTGCGGGGTGAGTTAAAGCCGGGAGAACGCTTGATGGAGATTCAGCTTGCGAATAAACTTGGAGTCAGCCGTACTCCGATTCGAGAAGCAATCCGTAAGCTGGAGCTGGAAGGCCTGGTGCTCATGATTCCAAGAAAAGGAGCAGAAGTTGCAGATATCACGGAAAAGAGTCTCCGGGATGTATTGGAAGTGCGCAAAGCTCTGGAAGAACTGGCTGTTCAGTTGACTTGTGATAAGATAACTAAGGAGCAGATCAGAGAATTAGAGCAGGCAGCAGAACAATTTAAGAAGACTCTTAAGAGCAATGATATAACAGAAATAGCGGAGGCAGATGTACGTTTCCACGATATCATATATCTTGCTACGGATAATCAGAAATTAATACTGTTGTTGAATAATCTTAGAGAACAGATGTATCGGTATCGAATTGAGTATCTGAAGAGAGCCGATAAATATTCCCAGCTGCTTGCGGAACATGAAGAGATTATCCGCCGTATTGAGAAGAAACAGAAGAAAGAAGCGGCAGAGATCGTATGTAAACACATTGACAACCAGGTTGCAGCGGTAATGGATCTGATTCGCACAAAAAATAATTAATATCTGAATAAATGAAGATTCATATGTTAACACTTCTGATAACATAGAAGGAGGTCTGATACATATGAATCTTCACAGAGAATTTTATCCGAAATATAGAATCAAGCAGTGGATCTGTACAATATTGGGAATCTGTATTGCATTCATTATAACCGTTACATTTTCCTGTCATAGAATGGAGCAGGTGAATGCTAAGGTATCTCAGACACAGGAACAGCTTGCGAAAGAAGTGTTCCGTTTTCATGTATTGGCGAACAGTGACAGTGAAGAAGATCAGAAGGTGAAATTGCAAGTCAGAGATGCGGTGTTGGAATATATGAAAGAGAGTATGTCTGATAAGACGGAAGGAGAAATGAGTGCACAGAAAACAAAGGAGTGGGCGCAGCAACATCTGACAGAATTGGAAGAGGTTGCCGATAAAGTACTTGAAAAAGAAGGATATGATTACCTTGCAAAGGCAGAGGTGACAACATGCTATTTCCCAGATAAGCGTTATGGCGATGTCCTCTTTCCGGAAGGGTGGTATGAGGCTCTTCGCATCAGATTGGGCGAGGCAGAAGGTCATAACTGGTGGTGCGTTCTATATCCTAATTTATGTTTTACCAATGCAACATGTGCAGTAGTCAGTGAAGATGGGAAAAAAGAATTAAAGAAGGCGCTGACGGCTGAGGAATATGAGATGGTCACGGCCACTTCAGACTTTAAGATAAAATGGTTTTTCTTCGGAGATGCCTCAGAAGAAAAATAGAAGAAACACGGAGGCAGTTATATGACTGAGTTTTTAGTAAGACATTTTGTAAAGAATTACGAAGAGACGGAAAAGGTGTCTGTCCGTACCGCCTATGGTGTGTTGGCGAGTGTGGTAGGCATCTTTTGTAATGTTTTTTTATTTGCGGTGAAATGGATGATCGGATTCTTCCTGCATAGTATCGCAGTTATGGCGGATGCATTTAATAATCTGTCAGATGCAGGGTCCTCGATCATCGGACTGGTCGGGGTGAAGATGGCCAGTAAGCCAGCAGATGAAGACCATCCTTTTGGACATGGAAGAATCGAATATATTGCGGCATTGATTGTTGCATTTTTGGTACTTCAGGTTGGATTTACATTTTTTAAGGATTCGATTGGAAAGATACGCGAACCAGAAGAGTTAAAATTTCAGCTGGTATCGATTATTATCCTGATCTTGTCCATTGGGGTAAAATTATGGATGGGGTATTTTAATAGAACATTAGGCAACAAGATCAATTCCAAAGTTATGTTGGCAACGGCGGCAGATGCCATGGGAGATGTTATCACCACATCTGCGACCATTCTGGCGATTCTGTTTTGGAAAGTTACGGGCATTAATATTGACGGCTTTGTGGGAATTGGCGTGTCATTGGTTGTTATGTGGGCCGGAGTTGGAATTGCGAGAGATACATTGGAACCATTGATCGGAGAAGCGGTAGATCCGGAAGAATATGAGAGAATTACGAATTTCGTAGAGGGTTATGATGAAATTGTCGGAAGTCATGATCTGATCGTACATAATTATGGACCGGGGAGAAGTATGGCATCTATTCATGCAGAAGTACCGAACGATGTGGATATTGAAGTGTCGCATGAGATTATTGACCGGATTGAGAGAGATGCAATCAAGAATCTGGGAATCTTTCTGGTCATCCATATGGATCCGATTGAGACAAAGGATACGTATGTATTACAAGTCCGGGAGCAGGTAGAACAGACGCTGGAAGCTTTGGATCCTGCGGTTTCTATTCATGATTTCCGTATGGTTGATGGAAAAGAACAGGTGAATCTGATCTTCGACATGGTTGTACCATTTGAATATGACAAGAAGAAGCAGGATGAATTGCGTATGACATTGATTAAGCTTCTGCAGATTGTTGATCACAGATATCAGTGTGTCATTACGTTGGAAAGGAGTTATGTAGCCAGTGCAAAAGAATCATAAGTATACATTTGAAAGCAGAATCCGATTCAGTGAAGTAGATCATACGAAGCGGATTACATTGCCGGGAATTATTAATTATTTTCAGGATTGCAGTACCTTTCATTCGGAGAGTCTCGGGGTAGGGATTGATTACTGTGCAAAACATAAACGAGCATGGATTCTATCGGCCTGGCAAGTGATTGTAGAGCGTTATCCGATGATGGGAGAGCCAGTAAGTGTCAGCACCTGGGCGACCGAGTTTCAGGGGCTGTATGGGATTCGTAATTTTTGTATGCAGGATGCAGGAAAGCAGAATGTGGCATATGCGAATTCTGTATGGGTGTACATGGATATGGAGAAAGGCAGGCCTGTAAAGCCGGATGAACAAGAAATCGCACTCTATGGATCAGAGGAGCCATTAGAAATGGAATATGCGCCGAGGAAGATCAATCTTCCGAAAGAGACAATAGAGAATACACCATTTCCGGTAAGAAAATATCATATTGATACCAATGAGCATGTGAACAACTGTCAGTATGTGCAGATGGCACTGGAAGTACTGAAGGAACCAATGGAAGTTCGGCAGCTCAGAGTAGAATATAAGAAGTCTGCGGTATATGGAGATGTAATCTGTCCAAGGACAGCTTATGAAGAAGATCGTACCGTGATTGAATTATGCAATGAAAAAGGGAAACCTTATGCAGTAGTGGAATTAAAATAAAATACGGAAGGAATCAGTCTTTGATGGAAAAGGTGGATGTAATAGATAATTATTTGACCAGGCAAAAGCGACGAGTCTTATATCCTCAAATGGGAGGAATGGGGCTCCAGTTAGTACCCTATACAATGTATCAGATCTTTGAAGATGGGGATAAACAGAAGGGAATATTGACCCGGTGAAAACGATGCTTCAGGGTACACCTGAAGAAGTCCGAAGAAAAACCGAAGAGTTGCTGGACAGTATGGAGGGGCATAAAAACTTTATGCCGTCTTTCGGATGTGATTGTCCAATCAATACTCCAATAGAGAACCTGAATATGGTAATAGACATTGTGAAAGGTTGGAAGATAAAGGAATGAGAACAACAGATACAATTGAGGAGTTTATGGAACGTATACACCTGCCTTCGGGTGCAGTTGATGAAGTATTGCGGTTTCAGATGACAGAAGAGGAGCTGGCAGAGTGGGAGAAACGGTTCCAAAATGACAGAGATGATTTTTTTTCACAGTTGGAACTGCGAGAAGATCAGAAATTAAGAACATTATATCTATATATTAGATTTGCACTGAAGATGAAACCTGTTTTTTTAGAAAATAATATTTCAGAAAAAATATATTATGATACATTTTATGACCTGACTATCTGGTGTAAGTGGTGTAAAAAATATTATGGTATCTATGGAATGGTCGAGGCAAGATGGTATGAGCGATTATATGAGATGAAAGTATTCCGTCTGGGAAGACTTGAATTTGAAAAGATTATTCTGGAAGAAGATATCCAGTATTCTGGCGGCGTTGTGAAAAAGGGAGAAAAGGTGATAGGAGTCCATATTCCGGAAGGTGGACCACTTTTGCCGGAAGCGTGTGATGAATCTTTTGCACTTGCGGAAAAATTCTTCCCGGAAGAATACAAATTATATACTTGTTCTTCATGGCTGACATCTCCGGCATTATATGAATTGTTGGATGAAACGAGTAACATCCTGAAGTTCCAGAAAAGATTTGAGATCCTGGATATTCAATATATGTTCCCATTAGCAGAACAAAGGGTATATGGAATCATAAAGGAAGATAAAAACGAGTATTCGGAAGATACTCGTTTACAGAAAAATCTGAAAAAATTTTTACTTGAAGGAAAAAAAGTAGGAATAGCATTGGGAGTTATGAAAAGGAGCAATTAGCTCCTTTTTGCTATTTCTGCATTTACCCTGTTTCTGAGAGATATGAGGTAGAAATCGGATTTAGGGAATGTAGTGAAAGTTAACGGCTCACTCAGTTCGTCTTCAATCAGATGAAGTACGAATTCTTTATCTGTAAGAGACTCTAATAATTTCAAAGCGCGGTAGTCGCATAGAGCTTCGTAATGTACCATCATACGGATCGATTCTTTTGGCAGTCCGTCAGAACCAGGATATACAAGAAATGCATCCCCGGAAGGAAATGCGTGACCGGCATCTGTGACCGCATAAGGGTCAAGACACATCGTTGAATAGTGGTCGTAATAAAAGTTATATCCCCAATGAAGAATTCCGATAATATCGTACTTATAGATCTGAATACCATAGATTCGATTCCGGGCAGAAGGCATAGACATAAAGCGATTGCTTACATCAACACATTGTGCGGTACAATAATATACCCACATATCAGTCAGACCATTCTGGAAGAACAGGTCAATCTCATCATTGCCAGGAACTGGTTTGTCAACGAGTCCGTGTTTATAAAATTCATAGCTGGATAAGGCATCCTTTTTACCAGCACATTAATTGGATTTATTTTTGCAAAGTATGAATTTAAATATAAAAAGGTTTTATTTGTGCTTCTTTTATCAACAATGATGGTGCCAGGACAGGTGACAATGATTCCGCAGTATCTTATGATACAGAAAATGGGGCTTTTTAATACATTGTGGGCTTTGATCGTCCCTAATCTCATCAGTGCGTTTGGTATCTACTTAAGCAGGCAGTTTATTGCAGATATTCCTGACAGCCTTTGTGAAGCAGCGAAAATAGATGGGGCAAATTCATGGAGAATATATTGGCATGTGATTCTGTCTAATATAAAACCAGCAATAGGAGCTCTTGGGATTTTTACTGCATTAGGTATATGGAATGATTACCTGAGTCCATTAATTATGCTGAATGATATTGATAAGATGACATTACCGTTGGCTTTAGCGATCTTTTCAAATCAGTATTCGACAGATATTACAACAACAATGGCCGCAGCTGCAATGATCATGTGTCCAATAATAATAGTTTTTTTATTGTTCCAAAAACAATTCGTGCAAAGTGTTGCATTAAGTGGAATGAAATAAAAAACAGCTTTCTGCTTGAAATTGAGAAGAGCAGAAAGCTGTTTTTTGTTCTATAAAACTGAAAAATTAAGATATTGATTTTTGGACAAAACAAAAGTATACTATAATAACACTGTATACAAGATGCAAGGAGGCAGTCATGGCATTAACAGATAATCTGGGGAAAAAAGTAAGATTGATGGTAGTAAAGGAAGTAGAATTTGGTGTGTATCTTGGAAATAGCCAGGAGAAGGTACTTCTTCCCAAAAAGCAGGTTCCGCGCGGAATAGAAATCGGTGATCCGGTCGAAGTATTTTTATACAAAGACTCGTCCGACCGATTGATCGCAACAACCAGTGAACCAAAGATTACATTGGGGGAACTTACCGTGCTTCGTGTAGTAGATACTGGAAGGATTGGAGCATTTCTTGACTGGGGATTGGAGAAAGATCTTTTATTGCCGTTCAGGGAGCAGACTGCAAAGATAAAGAAAGGGGACGAAGTGCTTGTTGCCCTTTATATTGATAAGTCAGGAAGACTGTGTGCGACTATGAAGGTCTACGATAGACTGCAGAGTGATTCGCCATATCAGAAGGATGATCAAGTGGAAGGAACAGTCTATGAGATCAGTGATAATTTTGGTGTATTTGTGGCAGTAGATAATCGTTATTCCGCATTGATTCCGAAGCGAGAAGCTTTTGGAAAGCTGAGAGTCGGAGACCATGTACATGCAAGAGTCGTGAAGGTGAAGGAAGATGGGAAGCTTGACTTAAGTGTGCGTGAGAAAGCATTTCTTCAGATGGATGCAGATGCAGATTTGATCATGAAACGCATGGAAGCTTATGGTGGCAGCCTGCCATTTACAGATAAGGCGGAACCGGAATTAATCAAGAAAGAATTCGGGTTAAGTAAAAATGCATTCAAGCGTGCAGTGGGACGTTTACTAAAAGAAGGAAAGATACAAATTAGCGAAAAACATATTGAAATTCGAAAGAAATAGGTTATAATAGGGGCGAAGGAATATAACGTAAAAAGGAGATAGTGAGATGAAAGTACAGAATATTACAAACATTGAAAAGTTTTTTAATGCAGTTGATGAGTGTAAGGGAAGAGTAGAATTAGTAACTGGCGAAGGTGACAGATTGAATTTAAAATCTAAGCTGTCTCAGTACGTATCCATGGCAAATATCTTTTCAAATGGCGAGATTCCGGAATTAGAGCTTATTGCATATGAGAAGGAAGATATTGATAGATTAGTGAAATTCATGGTTGATGGTGAGTAGAATCTTACGTGAATGCAGACAGAAGGTGTTCCTTTCGGAAGGGGCACCTTTTACTTATATATAGAAATATTTTTGAAGTGCGTAATACAAAAGAGCAGGAAAAGGAGTAGGTATGAGTTTTGCACATCTTCATGTCCATACAGAATATAGTCTGCTGGACGGTTCGAATAAAATAAAAGAATGCGTATCCCGTGTGAAAGAGCTGGGGATGAACAGTGTGGCTATCACGGATCATGGTGTAATGTTTGGAGTGATTGATTTTTACCGTGCGGCAAAAGCAGTGGGGATTAAGCCAATTCTGGGATGTGAAGTTTATGTGGCACCAGGTTCACGCTTTGACAAAGAAGCCGCAGGAAGCGGGGAAGAACGATATTATCATCTGGTCTTGCTGGCGGAGAATGACTTAGGATATCATAATCTGATGAAGATTGTATCGAGGGGATTTACAGAAGGATATTATTACAAACCCCGTGTAGACCTGGAAGTACTGAAAGAATTTCATGAGGGAATCATTGCTCTGAGTGCATGCCTTGCGGGGGAAGTTCAGAGAAATATTCTGCGTGGAATGTACAGCGAGGGTAAAGAAGCAGCACTTCGGTATCAGAAGATATTTGGGGAGGGAAACTTCTTCCTGGAATTACAAGACCACGGTATGCAAGAACAGAAGATGGTGAATCAGTCGTTGCTTCGAATGTCGCAGGAGACGGGAATTGAACTGGTGGCGACTAACGATATTCATTATACCTATGCAGAAGATGAGAAGCCACATGATATGCTGCTTTGTATCCAGACTGGAAAGAAACTTTCGGATGAAAACCGTATGCGCTATGAGGGAGGACAGTATTATATCAAATCCGAAGAAGAGATGCGCACATTATTCCCTTATGCACTTCAGGCTTTGGAAAATACACAGAAGATTGCAGACCGTTGTAATGTAGAGATTGAGTTTGGGGTGACAAAACTTCCAAAATATGATGTTCCAGAGGAATACACCTCTTGGGAGTATTTGCAGCATTTGTGCTGTCAGGGACTCAAGAAGCGATATCCATCTGGTGATGAATCTTTAAAGAATCGGTTGGAATATGAATTGTCTGTCATTAAGTCCATGGGCTATGTGGATTATTTCCTGATTGTGTGGGATTTTATCAAGTATGCCAAGGATCATGGTATTATGGTGGGGCCGGGACGTGGTTCGGCAGCCGGAAGTATTGTGGCATATTGCCTGGAGATTACCAGCATTGATCCGATTAAGTATCAGTTGCTGTTTGAACGTTTTCTGAATCCGGAACGTGTATCCATGCCTGATATAGACGTGGATTTCTGTTTCGAACGGCGCCAGGAAGTGATTGATTATGTGGTGGAAAAATACGGTTCAGACCGGGTGGTTCAGATTGTTACGTTCGGTACGATGGCAGCGAAGGGAGTCATTCGTGATGTGGGACGCGTCATGGATCTGCCTTATGCGTTCGTGGATTCTATCGCCAAGATGATACCAAAAGAACTGAATATAACATTGGATCGTGCATTGAGCATGAATCCGGAGTTGAAGAAGTTGTATCAGGAAGATGATCGGGTCCATGAATTGATTGACATGTCCAAGAGACTGGAAGGTCTTCCAAGACATACATCTATGCATGCGGCAGGAGTCGTAATCAGTCAGAAATCTGTAGATGAGTATGTACCATTGTCACTTGGATCTGACGGATCTGTAGTTGCGCAGTTTACAATGACGACATTGGAGGAACTGGGCCTTTTAAAGATGGATTTTCTGGGGCTTCGTACTCTTACGGTAATTCAGGATGCGGCGCGTCTGGCAAGTGAAAGCGCAGGAGAAAGGATAGATATTAATCAGATTGATTATGATGATAAACGTGTCCTGGAGTCGATTGGAACAGGAAAGACTGACGGAATCTTCCAGTTAGAAAGTGGCGGAATGAAGAGTTTCATGAAGGAGCTGAAGCCGCAGAATCTGGAGGATATTATTGCCGGAATCTCTTTATACCGACCGGGACCGATGGATTTTATTCCACAATATATCAAAGGAAAGAACCATCCAGAAACGATTACGTATGACTGTCCGCAGCTGGAGCCGATCCTTGCACCGACCTATGGATGTATTGTGTATCAGGAACAGGTTATGCAGATTGTACGAGATCTGGCCGGTTATACATTGGGACGAAGTGATCTCTTGCGCCGTGCGATGTCTAAGAAAAAGGGCGAAGTAATGGAGCGTGAGCGGAAGAACTTTGTGTACGGCAATCCGGAAGAAGGGGTGCCGGGCTGTATCGCCAACGGAATTGATGAGGAGACGGCCAATAAGATTTATGATGAGATGATTGATTTCGCAAAATATGCATTTAACAAATCTCATGCAGCTGCGTATGCGGTGGTATCTTATCAGACAGCCTGGTTAAAATATTATTATCCGGTAGAGTTTATGGCAGCGCTTATGACCTCTGTCATTGATAATCCGGGAAAAGTATCAGAGTATATCTACACATGCCGACAGCTTGGCATTGAGATTCTTCCTCCGGATATAAATAAAGGCGAAGGAAGTTTCTCTGTAGATAATGGAAATATCCGCTATGGACTTGCTGCAATCAAAAGTATTGGCAGACCGGTCATAGATGCAATAATTGCTGAGAGGAACGCCAGAGGTGAATTCAAGAATCTGAAAGATTTTATTGAACGATTATCAGGAAAAGAAGTAAATAAACGAACCATAGAAAGTTTCATCAAATCAGGGGCTTTTGATAGTTTGGGTGGAACCCGCAAGCAGTTCATGGTTATCTATGTGAAGATCCTGGATCAGGTGAATCAGGAGCGTAAATACTCTATGACAGGACAATTGTCTTTGTTCGATATGGTTGATGATGACCAGAAAGCTGAATTCGACATTCCGCTTCCTCCTGTAGGTGAGTATGAGAAGGAGACAAAACTTGCGTTTGAAAAAGAGGTACTGGGCATCTATCTCAGTGGTCACCCAATGGAAGAATACGAAGAAAAGTGGAAGAAGAATATTTCCAGAACAACCTTAGATTTTCAATTGGATGAAGAGACTGGAAGAACGAAGGTTCACGATGGCGCCAGAGAGATCGTGGGTGGAATCATAACCTCGAAGACTATCAAATATACGAAGAATAATCAGACGATGGCATTTATTACGCTGGAAGACTTGGCAGGTTCTGTGGAAGTTGTAATCTTCCCAAAAGTCTATGAGAAGAATCAGCAATATTTGAACGAAGAGGGCAAAGTCTTTGTAAAAGGAAGAGTGTCAGAAGAAGATGAGGCGGCAAGTAAGCTGATCTGTGAGTCGATTGTTCCATTTGAACAGACAAAACGAGAATTGTGGTTGCAATATGCGGATAAAGAGGCGTATTTATCAAAAGAGAAGGAACTTTTGGAATTGTTGAAAGACTCCGATGGATCCGATTCTGTGGTCATATATTGTAAAAAAGAGAAGGCAATCAAACGTCTTCCGGCAAACAGAAATGTAAGTGCAGACAAAGTTTTATTGAGCAAATTGACGAATTATTTGGGAGAATCTTGTGTAAAAGTAATCGAAAAACCCATTGAAAACCTTTGATAATTAATGTACAATGTTGCACGAGAGAGATAGATTTCCATAGGGATTAAATTAAGAATACGATGGAGGGATAATTCATGGCAGACAAAGTAATACGTACGATAGGTGTATTGACAAGTGGCGGTGACGCACCTGGAATGAATGCAGCAATCCGTGCGGTAGTTAGAACAGCATTAGGAAAAGGCCTGAAGGTCAGAGGTATCAGAAAAGGATATCAGGGACTTTTGGATGAAGAGATTATTGATCTGTCCGCCAGAGACGTGTCTGATACAATCCAGCGCGGAGGAACAATTCTTCAGACGGCGCGTTGTGAAGAGATGCGTACAGAAGAAGGACAACAGAAAGCTGCAGCAATTTGTAAGAAATATGGAATTGACGGATTAGTAGTCATCGGTGGAGATGGTTCCTTTGCCGGAGCTCAGAAGTTAGCAAACCTTGGAATTAATACAATTGGAATTCCGGGAACTATTGATTTGGATATCGCATGTACAGAATATACAATCGGATTTGATACAGCAGTAAATACAGCAATGGAAGCAATCGATAAAGTTCGTGATACATCAACTTCTCATGAAAGATGCTCTATCATTGAGGTTATGGGAAGAGATGCCGGATATCTTGCTTTGTGGTGTGGTATTGCCAATGGTGCAGAGCGTATTCTGATGCCAGAAGAGCACGACTACAACGAAGAAGCAATCGTAGCAGACATTCAGGAATGCAGAAAACGTGGTAAGAAGAATTACATCATCATCAACGCAGAAGGCGTCGGTGACTCACTGAACATGGCGAAGAGAATCGAAGAAGCAACCGGAATGGAGACCAGAGCAACCATTATCGGACACATGCAGCGTGGTGGAAGCCCGACATGTAAAGACCGTGTATATGCATCCATCATGGGAGCAATGGCAGTGGATCTTCTGATCGCAGGAAAGAGCAATCGTGTAGTAGGCTACAGACACGGAGAATACGTTGATTTCGATATCAACGAAGCATTGAAGATGCAAAAAGGAATTCCAGATTATCAGTACGAAATCGCAAAAGAACTCGCATTGTAAGATTGAAAGATAGAGAAAAAAGAGGCAAAAATGCCTCTTTTTTTTCATTTGGGTACAGGGCATTTTTTAATTGGGGACGTAGTAAAGTTAAAAAAGTCTACGTCCTCTACTTGAAATCGTGAGGGGCAAACGGTACAATGGGTAGTACGAATGTATGATAAAGGAGATTATTATCGTGGAGATGAATTCTAAAAATACAGCCCCTGTTGGTGTCTTTGACTCTGGTGTGGGCGGTTTGACGGTTGCCAGAGAGATTATGCGCCAGCTTCCGAATGAGAATCTTGTGTATTTTGGGGATACGGCCAGAGTGCCTTATGGAAGCAAGTCTAAGAATAATATTATCCGATTTTCGCGGCAGATTATCCGTTTTCTTCAGACGAAGAACGTGAAGGCGATTGTAATTGCCTGTAACACAGCCAGTGCGTTGGCACTTGAGACTGTGGAGAAGGAGATAGATATTCCGATTATTGGAGTGATCGTGCCGGGTGCGAGAGCAGCTGTGCAGGAGACGAAGAATGGAATGATTGGTGTGGCAGGAACGGAAGCGACGATTCGAAGTGAGACTTATACGAAGGTCATTAAGAGCATGAATCCGGATGCGGTCGTTATTGGAAAGCCTTGTCCGTTATTTGTACCGTTAGTGGAAGAAGGCTTTGCGAAGCACAAGATCACAGAGGAAGTAATCGATATCTATCTGTCGGATATGAAGAAGACGGATATTGATACCATGATTTTGGGATGTACGCATTATCCTTTGTTGAGATCCAGAATTATTGAGTATTTTGGGGAGAAGGTACATATTGTAAATCCGGCTTATGAGACAGCGATGGATCTGAAATCCATATTGGAAAAGAAAGGAATTGCAAATCAATCGGGAAAACCGGCAGTCTATGATTTTTATGTCAGTGATGCGGCTGAGAAGTTTACGCAATTTGCGAATACGATCCTTCCATATGATGTCGCTGCGACAAAGCAGATTAATATAGAAGAATATTAGGTGATGGTATGACGAAAGAAGTATTATTGACTATATCTGGTCTGCATTATGAGACGACTGGATTAGTGGATGAGGATGAAAATGAGAACGAACCAATTGAAGTCATCACGCCGGCAACATATTATCTGAAGAATGGGAAGCATTATGTTGTCTATGATGAAGTGGTAGAAGGAATGCCGGGGTCTATCAAGAATAAGATTCGCGTTGATGAAGAGGGCAAGCTTGAGATTATGAAAAGTGGCATTTCAAATACACATATGGTTTTTGAAAAAGATAAGATTAACATGACTCAGTATAATACTCCGTATGGGGAATTAATGGTTGGAACACATACAAAAGAGATGAAGGTGGATGTGACCGAGGAGAATATCGATATCCATGTAAATTATGCGTTGGATATCAATAGTGAGATGGTCGCTGACTGTAATATAGCGATTAATATAAAAGCATTGGACCGTTAGGATCCAATGCTTTTATTTGTTGTTGCGCTTGTCTTTATTTGCCACGTAATCTTGCGAAGAAACCTTTCTTCTTCTGTGGTGTCTCTAATGGTCCTCTTAAGCCCTTGACTGCGGTAATGTAGATGCCGCTTACAGTAGCTTTTACTTCCTTTTTCACAGGAATCAGAGGATAGATCTGTGCATCGCACATTAAGGTCATAATCTTCGGACCAACTTTTGCTTTTACAACCGGCACTTTGGAACGGCGAAGATATTTTGGTGTGTTCTCCAGAACGATGGCTGGGAGTCCTGCATCTTTCATCCGCATCTTGCCTTTATCGATAATAAGCATAGATACAGTCTGCGCTACAGCATCCAACTGTTCCTGCTGTTCAGCCTGTCTCTTTTCTGCCTTTTTTCCTAAGAAATACAACACAACACATGCAACAATTAAAACGATTAAAATAACAAGCAATACGATGGTAAACGTACTCACGGCGAACCTCCTAAAATCTATTTTTCACGAACTACATTGTAACATTCTTTGAGCACAAGTGCAAGAGATTTGAGGTTTTAGGGTTACTTTTCCGGTGAGAAAAGGTATAATAATTATAAGTAAGAGAGTGTTGGGGAGGATTATCATGCTTCAGATAGCAGGAGATGGAATCGGAATTGCATATGAATGGATTCTGGATCATTTTTTCTTGATAAATATCGTGTTTTCACTGCTGATCATATTTTTTCAGCGCCGCAATCCCACGACTGTGTGGGCATGGCTTCTGCTGTTGTATTTTATCCCCATTCTGGGGTTTGTACTATATCTGATCCTGGGTCAGAATTTCCATAAAAACCGAATGTTTAAGATGAAGGAAATCGAAGGAGAGATTAAGTATGCCGTTCGCAGACAGGAGGAATCCATCTATAGGAAGAAATTGCGGTTGCGCGATCCTGAGCTGGAAAGATTCAAAGGATTGATCTTATATAATCTGAATGAAGTAGAGTCTGTGTTGACAGATAATAATGATATTCGCATATATACGGATGGAAAGGAGAAGTTTCAGGCGTTGCTTGCAGAGATGGAGCATGCCAGAAATTATATCCATGTGCAATATTACATTATCCGCAATGATGAACTGTGGCAGGAGATTGAAAAGGTATTGATACGAAAAGCAAGACAGGGAGTGGAAGTGCGGGTCTTGTTCGACAGTATGGGATGCAGAGGAATGCATAATTCCGACTGGGTTCGCTTAGAGAAAGCAGGCATTGAAGTGGCAGAATTCTTCCCGGCAGTTCTGGGGAAATTACAACTTCGCGTAAACTATCGAAATCACAGAAAGATTGTAGTTATCGATGGGAGAATTGGATTTGTCGGAGGCTTTAATATCGGACGGGAATATCTTGGAAAGGATAAAAAGTTTGGCTATTGGAGAGATACACATATTTGCATTGAAGGATCGGCGGTTACTTCGTTGGCGGTACGATTTGTGTTAGATTGGAATTATGCGGCCAAGGAGAATCTATTCTTAGAAGATCGACTCTTTGAGATTCCCAATTATGTGCGTAACGGACATGATCCGGTACAGATTATTTCCAGTGGCCCGGATTCCAGCAGTCAGGAAATTCGTAATAATTATCTCCGTCTGATTCATATGGCGAAGAAGAGTATCTATATACAGACTCCATACTTTATCCCGGATGATAATATACGGGATGCATTGATGATAGCTGCGAAGTCTGGTATTGACGTACGGATCATGATTCCGTGCAAGCCAGATCATCCGTTTGTATATTGGGCGACCTATTCTTATCTAGGGGAAATGATTGAGGCTGGTGCAAGGTGTTATACTTATGATCATGGATTCCTTCATGCGAAATGTATGTGTGTAGATGGGCTTGTGACCTGCATGGGGACGGCCAATATGGATATTCGCAGCTTTAGTCTGAATTTTGAAGTCAATGCTGTGATCTACAGTGCGCGGACAACCGAGAAGTTAGTTGAGGCATTTGAGAATGACATTACAAAGAGTACTCTGGTGACTCGCAAGAAGTATGAACAGAGAAATTATATCGTACGAATCAAAGAACAATTTTGCAGATTGTTATCTCCTGTTTTATGATATAAGATCAGAAAAGAATGAAATAAATGTGAAAAACCTTTGAAAGTCCAGCCAAATGTGCTATAACATAATAGTGCGTAATTTTGTTGATAAGAATAATATAGAGCATGAGGTGTAGTATGAAAAAGAAAATTATAATGTTATTAACAGGTGTATTTGCTGCTTCTATGATATTGACTGGTTGTGAAGGAAGCAAAGGACTGGAGACGGATGCATTGACGATTTCCAAATATAAAGGTGTAGAAGTTGATGAGGTAGAAAAAGCTAAGGAGATTACCGATGAAGATGTGGAAAATACGATTAATTCTACTTTGCAAACCAATGCAACAACGAATGAGATCACAGACCGTCCGGTACAAGAAGGAGATACAGCAACGATTGACTTTGTAGGAAAAATAGATGGAGTAGAATTTGAAGGTGGCTCTTCTACCGATTATCCGCTTACGATCGGATCAGGAACATTTATCGATGGATTTGAAGATAGTGTGATTGGACATAATGTTGGAGATACTTATGACTGGGAAGGACAATTCCCAGATGATTATGGCAATACAGATTATGCCGGAAAGCCGGTCGTATTTACCATTACAGTCAAAGAAATCAGTGAACAGGTCGTTCCTGAGCTGGACGATGAATTTGTAAAATCTGTATCTGAGGAATCAAAGACTGTTAAGGAATATAAGGAAGAAGTCAGAAAACAGTTAGAAGAAGATGCCAAGACTAACTATGAAGACAGTCTCAGTCAGGAAGTATGGCAGGCAGTTCTGGATAATTCCGAAGTAAAGAAGTATCCAGAAGAAGATGTACAGGAGATATCGGATTCCTTGATTGAACAATACAAGTCAGCAGCAGAATACTATGGACAGGATTATGAGACTTTCATCGAGGAACAGATGCAGACCACAGTGGAAGATTTTGAAAGCCAGGTTGAGGAGGCTGCAAAATCAAGTGTTAAGCAGACGATGGTGACAGAGGCAATCGCAGACAAAGAGAAGATTAAGCTGACAGATGATGTTTATGAGGAACAATTAAAACAGATGGCTGAAGATTACGGCTATGAAGATGTAGATGCGTTAAAAGAAGCAGCGTCAGAAGAGGACTTGAAAGAAATCGCATTGAATAATCTGGTCAAAGAATGGCTGGTAGAACATTGTGTTCAGGTCGCTTCTGAATAGGGAAGAGCAGTAGGGATGATAAGGCTTATTCGGATGTCGGGGAAAAGACATTTTGAATAAGCCTCTTTTGTTGAAAATACGATAGTTGATGGAGAAAATGAGATGGGTAAGACAGTTGAGAAGGGAAGAGATGAGTTCCGCACAAAAATGGGATTTGTTATTGCGTGTATTGGTTCTGCGGTAGGAATGGCTAATATCTGGATGTTTCCATACAGAACCGGTAAGTTTGGCGGAGCAGCATTTTTAATTCCGTATTTTATATTTGTGGTGCTGCTTGGATTTTCCGGTGTTATCGGCGAGATGGCATTCGGACGGAGCATGAAGACAGGACCGCTTGGTTCTTTTGGAAAAGCGATGGAGATGCGGTTCGGAGAAAAAGGGCGACCAGTCGGCAGAGCAATTGGGATGATTCCGGTGATAGGTTCTCTTGGAATTGCAATCGGCTATTCTGTGGTTGTCGGATGGGTCATGAAGTATCTGTGGAGTTCTCTGACAGGGAATCTTACAAAAGTAGAGGATATGGGAAGCTTTTTTGGAAAGATTGCGGTACCATTCGGAAATATCAGCTGGCATATGCTGGGGTTAGCTGTGACGTTTGTTATCATGGCATTTGGTATCACCAAGGGAATCGAGAAGGTCAATAAGGTCATGATGCCAGTCTTTTTCCTGTTCTTTCTGATTCTGATGGTACGTGTTGCTATTCTTCCGGGAGCAATGGAAGGTTACAAGTATCTCTTTGTACCGAAGTGGGAAGAATTACTGGATATCAATACCTGGGTGTATGCATTGGGACAGGCATTTTTCTCATTGTCACTGGCAGGTTCTGGAACCATTGTGTATGGAAGTTATCTGAAGAAAGACATTGATATTGTGAGCTGTGCGAAGAATGTTGCGTTCTTTGATACCTGTGCGGCACTGCTGGCAGGAGTCGTAGTGATTCCGGCAGTATTCGCGTTCGGTCTTGATGTGGCAAGCGGTCCGCCGCTGATGTTTATCACATTGCCGGCAGTATTCCAACAGCTTCCGTTTGGCGGTTTATTTGCAATTATCTTTTTTGCTGCGGTGTTATCGGCAGCGATCACGTCCCTTATGAATCTGTTCGAGACGCCGGTCGAGGCGCTTCAAGAACAGTTCGGACTGTCAAGAAAAATGGCAGTGGCAGTGATTGCCGTGATCGGGGCAGCCGTCAGTATCTTCATCGAGAGCGGCGATTCCGTAGGCGCATGGATGGATGTCATCTCCATCTATATCATTCCTCTTGGAGCATTGCTGGCAGGAATCATGTTCTTCTGGGTATGTCCGAAAGGATATGCAAGAAGTCAGGCTGAGACGGGACGGACGAAGCCGTTGGGCCAATGGTTCGAGCCGCTGACAAAATATGTGTTCGTAGGCATCACACTGGTTGTGTATGTCCTTGGAATCTTCTTCGGTGGAATCGGTTAAAAATGTGGGGAGATCTCTTTCCATTCTCCCGGCTTAAGATCCGGGTCTAAGGAAATAGAATCAATGGCTGTACGTTTTAATTCTATAACACAGCAACCCACGATCTTTAACATTCGGCGTATCTGGCGCTTTCGGCCCTCTGTGATCACGATGGTTCCCTGGACAACAGGATGATCCATCCGGTTATGACGGGTTTTCTCCTGAATCTCAGGGTGAAGCGTTGGAAGAATATCGGCAAGAATTGTCGTATGTGTAACAGAAATCTTGGCAGGAGCAGTTGGAATGTCAGAGCCTTTCAAAAGGACCCCATATTCCAGCTGCTTTTGCTTCTCTTCTGTTAGGGCCCCAAGGGCGGTAAATTCATAAGTCTTTTCTTTGTGACGGGCAGGATGAGTCATTTCCTGATTCCACTGCCCGTCATCTGTAATCAAAAGCAGCCCTTCTGTCTCGCGGTCCAGCCTGCCGACGGGAGAGAGGGCATCATTGTGTAATTCCTGAAAATAATCCATCACAGTGGGGTAGCGGTCATCGCGTCTTGCAGTGACACAGCCGAAGGGTTTGTTAAACATATAGTAATGATACATCGTGATTCCTCCTGGTACATTTATCATATTTATCCCTGTTAGAAAAGTCAAGATATCCTCCGCAGTTGTTTTCAGATAGCGGAGGACACCTTTTTCTTTTGTATTGACACTTAATGGTGAAAATAGTAAAAAATTACAGTGGTACTGAAATTGTTTTATAAGTATAAAACATAGAGTGAGGAATATGACGAAAATATGGAATACATAAGCAAAAAAATCAGGAAAATACGCAGAAAAAATATTACATTAAAAGAATTGAGTGAGAAGACAGAATTATCAGTCAGTTTCTCGCCTCAATTCGAACGTGGAATTTCATCCATTACCCTGGTATCCCTGAAGAAGATTGCAGAGGCGCTGAACATCACAATGAAGGAATTGTTCGAAGACGAATCGGATGTACAGGGACAATTCGTTCATAAGAAAGACAGTGGTTCAGGATTATTGGGGCTTAAGAAGAAGTATGCAAGTTATGAGAGGTTAAGCGGTAAGTTCGAAGGACGTAAGTTAGAGAGTCTTTTGCTTCGGATGGAGCTGCTGCGTGAGGATTTTGAAGCGTGTACGCATGAAGGAGAGGAACAGAAAGGGTGCAAAGACTGCACTGATTACGACAAAGGGATTCCGCTGGAACGTGACCCGGAACTGGTAGCATGGGATGTAAAGAACGAATATATATCTGTTCGCCAGGACGGAGTTGCCATGAGTGATTTCTCCGGTGCATGCTGCCCGACAGATGGAAAGGTGTCCATGGGCTATGCAATATTTCCACCAGGAACCGTGGTACCGCCTGCGTCTCATACCGGCGATGAATATTCTTACATCATCTCCGGAAAAGTAAAATGTGAGTGCAATGGCAAGAGCAATGAATTATGTGCCGGAGAAGCATCATTTATTCCGGCCGGAGAAGTCCATAGCAGCATGAACGACTCGGACGAAGACGCTACACTGGTATGGATGCTGATTGAAAAAGAATAGAGAAAAGAAAATCTGGCGGCGGGGTAATACCTGCCGCCATTTTTATAAGTTTCAGTCTTTTCAAATGCGGAAATAGGTTGTATTATCGAACTTAGAAAAGAGATTGTAATGAACCGTTGGTTTTATGATTAAAGGAGGAGACACTATGTTAGAAGTGGGAACCAAGGCACCGGCATTTTCACTGCCGGATCAGAATGGACAAGTGCATTCGCTTGAGGAGTACAGAGGTAAAAAGGTAATCTTATATTTTTATCCGAGGGATAATACTCCGGGGTGTACGAAACAGGCATGTGGTTATTCACAGCTGTATCCACAGTTTCAGGAAAAAGGGGCAGTTGTCATCGGAATCAGTAAGGATACGGTAGCTTCGCATAAGAGATTTGAAGAAAAGCAGGGCCTGACTTTTACGATATTGTCAGACCCGGAATTGAAAGTAATTCAGGCTTATGATGTGTGGAAGGAAAAGAAGAATTATGGAAAAGTGTCGATGGGCGTTGTGCGGACAACGTACCTGATTGACGAAGATGGTGTGATCATCAAAGCAAATGATAAGGTAAAAGCAGCCGATGATCCGGCGAAGATGTTAGAAGAGGTGTAATATGGGAACAGAACTTAGAATGGAAAAGCGGAAGATGCAGATGGCTTTATTGGGGAAAGAGTCATGTGTGCCGGATCTGTCCGGGGAAAGTATCTTACAGAATCAGCTGCGATTTCAGCTGCCGGAGGATTCTGAATTGTACGATGGATATGGGAGGGTGAAAAGTGCCTATCCGTATCGCCAGAGAAATGGATATTGCAGAGAACTCAAAGAGCGTAAAGTACAGACGGCTGTTCTGGAAAATCAATATCTGAAAGCCGTATTTTTGCCAGAATATGGTGGAAGATTGTGGGAACTGTGGGATAAGGAGCAAGATCAGAATCTTCTGTATACGAATGATGTTCTTCGATTCAGTAACCTGGCGACTAGAAATGCATGGTTCAGTGGAGGCGTAGAATGGAATATTGGTATTATCGGGCATACTCCATTTACGACAGAACAGATGTATGTTGCCCAGACGGAAGACGAAGCGGGCAATCCGGTTCTTCGAATGTACGAATATGAAAGAATCCGTGATGTCACATACCAGATGGATTTTTGGCTGGAAGAAGATTCCCGTTTCCTAAATTGCAGGATGCGGATTGTGAATGAAAATGATGAGGTAGTGCCGATGTACTGGTGGAGTAACATGGCAGTGCCGGAATTCGACGGCGGAAGAATCATTGTTCCGGCCAGAGCCGCATATACGACGGTAGATAAAGAGGTTCGAAAAGTAGAGATTCCGATGGTTCGGGGCGTGGATGTCACCGATTATAAGAAGATTCCGAAGTCTGTGGATTATTTCTTTGAGATAGAAGAGGATATGCCGAAGTATATTGCAAATGTTAATGCAGAGGGATACGGCCTTCTTCAGATGTCAACGGACAGAATGAAAAGCCGGAAGTTATTCTCCTGGGGCAGTCAGGCAGCTTCTGACCACTGGCAGGAATTCCTGACGGAGAATGCAGGAAGATATATTGAGATTCAGGCCGGCCTTGCAAAGACACAGTATGGCTGTATTCCTATGGCACCACACACTGCATGGGAATGGATGGAGCAATATGGGGCAATTCAGATCGATGCACAGAAGCTTCAGGAATCTCATGAAGAGCGAAGTGCAGAAGTCACAGAGATGCTCCTAAAAAGAGAAAGTCACAGGCATCTGAAAGAAAAGCTGAAAGCATCCAAGCCAATGGCTTTAAAGAAAGCGGATCTTGTGCAGGCGGGAAGCGGCTATGGAATCCTTGGAGTTCATGGCAAGTGGACGGATCATCTGGAATTTGTAGATGAAGAAGGGGATTATGCCCGCTGGAAAGCATTCATAGAAGGCGGCAGATTGCATTGTCCGAAGCCTGAGAAAAGACCGGATGTATTCTTGAATGATGAAGAAAGCTTTACCAGATTAAAGGAAGCTGTCAAAGAACAGGAAAAACATAATTGGTACGCGCACTACCAGTTGGGAGTTCGTTATTATATGGATGGAAAATTCAAGAAAGCAGAGCAGGAATTTCAGACATCCAGAACACTGGAGGAAAATGCATGGGCACTTCACGCGCTTGCCTGTCTGACTTTGCGGAAAGGAAAGAATAAGAAAGCAGCCCGGTATATGTTAAAAGGAATGAAGCTTCAGAAGAAGGAATGCTCATATCAAAAAGAAGGATTCAAGATATTGATTAGTTGTGAAGCTTATACGGAACTGTGTGCATCTTATAAAAAGCTGAGCAAAAAACTTCAGGCTGACAGCAGATTGCGGTTCTATTATATCCAGGCATTAGGCGAGAGTGGAAAAGAAGAAAAGGCTTATGAACTGATGGAAGAAGATGGAGGATTGGTGCTTGATGATCTCCGGGAAGGAGAGGATACTCTGGGACAATTATGGAAGAAACTGCACGATGCTGTCTCAGAAGAAGAGGAAGAAGTACCTTACAGGTATCAGTTCATGGCATTTGAGTAATGTGGAGGATTTTATGAAAGAAATCATCTATATCATTTTGTCCTGGATCAGTTCAAAATCCATCAAGGCACGCCGTGTATAGTCATATTTAGACATTTATTGCAAACACATTTGAAAAGAGTTGAATTTGGTTTGCACGTAGTGATATGCTGGTTCTCAAGAAAACATGGTTGGGAGAAAAATTATGAGAAAAGAATCCGATATAATGAACATGAAAGTCTATGAATCCATGTGTTATAGCCTGGCGAAAGCATACACTACAGGAGTACGTTTGTATCAAGACGGCACTCCTTTATATTATTTTTCGCCTTACTGTATTGAGCCAGATCCGTTAGGTCCCTTTTTATCTCAAATCATAGATTCTGGACATGATGTAGGCATAATCACGACATCTTTATATCAGTTTTATGCTTTTCTTACATTAAAGCCAGGTCTTCGACTAATTCTTGGACCAACGTGTGCTTTAAAAGGCAGCGGACAAGAAATGGAAGAATTGCTGGCAATCCTGAGGATTGAAGAAGAGAAAAAGAATGCTTACGTTCGATGGTTATGCAGCACGCCTGTCATTAACATTCAGCGGCTTGCATGGTTGTTAGTATCTCTAGAAACAATGTTGCGAAAGCGGGCATTTGCGATTGAGGAAGTATGGATGGAAAGACCGCCGGAAAGCATCCAGAATTCTGTACAAATAGAGTATACCGGGAATCGAATGAATAATATAGAAGATATGGGATTATCTCAGGCAGTTGAGCAAAGCTTTAGTTGGGAACAACTGGTATGTTCTTATGTTGAGAATGGACAGGCAGACCAGCTGAAAGAACTATTCAGTGCTCCGCCGAAAGTATACACAGGGAGTATCGTATATGATGAATTGCGGCAAATAAAAAACAGAGGGATTGCCATGGCAGACAGCGTATCGAAGGCTGCGATTCGGGGAGGACTGGATGTTCAGCAGGCATTTCTTGCGATGGAACTATATATTCAGAAGCTAGAACTGATGCAGGATTGTCCTGCGGTAGAACGGCTTTTTCAGGAAATGGTGATTGATTTTGCAGAGCAGGTAGAAAAATTACGATGTCCTGCAGATGATAAAAGGCACTTTTGCAGAATGTGTATTCAATATATTTCACGGAATGTTTTCGCACCGATTCGAACAGAAAGTATGGCAAAAGAATTAGGCTATAGCAGATCCTACTTATGTAGCCGATTCAAACAGGAGATGGGACTTTCTATTACCCAGTACATTCAACAGGAGAAGACAGAAGAGGCAAAACGCTTACTTCGTTTCAGCAATTACAATTTAAGCGAAGTAGCAAGTCTGCTTAATTTTTCCTCTCAGAGTCATTTTCAGACGGTGTTTAAAAGAATCACAGGCGAGACCCCGTTGGCATATCGAAAGAAAGTAAAAGTAATAAAATAATTCAATGTATAGAAAATGTAAATAAATACAAAAATATATTACAAAAATCAATAGATATATCCGGAAGAAATAAAACAAATATAAAATAAAACTAACATATATGAAATACTGGAAAATCCGTGGATGGTAGAATACAGATATCCGGGTATCGGAACATTACTTAATAGTATTGAAATATATCAATTCATTCAGAGGATATATTTGCAGAAGCCAGTAGAAGAGTAATGGAAGATATGAATAGACGAAAAGGGAGGAAATATGATAGGAAGCTTCTGGACATATCATATAAAAACTATGAAGAAGAAACTAATCAGTGTATTGTTGATTGCCGCTATGACGCTTACCATGCTTGCGGGCTGTGGCGGAAGCAAAGAGAGCAGTGAAAGCAGTGAGGATGCAGCTGAGGAATCATCAGGAGAAAAAATTACATTTATGGTACCTGACTGGGGTGTACCAACAGATGATCAGCTTGCTGCATTTACAGAGGAAACAGGAATTGAAGTTGAGATTGCTGAAGTTGGATGGGATGATATCCGTGAGAAATTAGCAACAGCTGCTTCTGCCGGAGAATGTGCAGCAGATGTTGTGGAAGTTGACTGGTCATGGGTCGGAGAATTTGATGCGGCAGATTGGTTAGAGCCATTGGAAGTATCAGATGAAGATAAGGAAGATATGCCGACACTCGAAACATTTACAAAGGATGGAAAGGTTCTGGCAATTCCATATGCGAACGACTACCGTTTGTCATATTATAACACAAAGCAGTTTGAAGCGGCTGGTATTACAGAGGAACCACAGACTTGGGATGATGTTCTGGAAGATTGCAGAACACTTAAATCTACAGGGACTGTAGACTATCCATTTGCAATTGCATTAAATGCAGAAGAAAAGACATCTACATGTTTAATGTGGCTGGCATATACCATGAATGGCGTGGTATGGAACGATGACGGAACTTTCAATAAAGATTCTGTATTAGAAGCATTGAAGTATATAGAAACATTGGTAAATGAAGAGTTAGTAGCTCCAGAAGATAAGACATCTTCAGGTATGGATGCTTATATGCGTATCTGTGGTGGTACAGCAAGCTTCCTTACAGGTCCTACCTCTTTCATATCCAGAAGCCAGAACGAAGAAATCTGCAGCGTTGTTGGAGAAATCGAATCCATCCTTGTCCCGGGTAAAGATGGAAAAGCAACTCAGACAATGGCACTTCCAGAAGCTATTGGTGTTACAAAAGCTTCCGAGAACAAAGAAGCTGCTAAGAAATTCGTAGAATGGTATACATCTGCTGATATGCAGAAACAGTTAAATGAAACAAACAGTGCAATTCCTACACGTAATTCTGTTCTGGAAGAGCTGATCAATGACGGAACGATCGAGAATGCAGGAGCAATGTTAGAAGAAGCAAACTTAATCTCTTCTCCATTCCCGAACGGAGTACCTTCTTATTATGCGGAGATGAGCAGTGCAATGTACAATGCAATCAATAAGATGGCACTTGGCGAATGCACAGCAGAAGAAGCATTTGATGAGATGGAAACAGCTTTAGAGAAATTAATCAACGAATAATTTAAGGAATAAATGATGAAAAAAAAGATATTACCTTATCTTTTACTAACACCCATGATTCTTATCATGGGTGTATTAGTATTTTATCCGATCATTGCTACATTTTCATACAGTTTAAAGAAATGGAAGCTGACAGCTCCTGGAGATATTCACTATATAGGAATTAAGAATTACATTGATATTATTCAGTCAGATTCTTTTTGGTACAGCCTGCAGAATACAATCTTTATCCTTGTATTTGTTGTTGTGTTTACAACGATATTTGGATATCTGGTGGCAGCTTTTCTTAATGTTGATGTGAAATGGTCTGGTTTGTTATTGGCATTAGCGATTCTTCCGTGGGCATTGCCGCCTTTTGTAAATGGTATCTTATGGAAGTTTGTATTTTTCTCTGGATATGGATTTTTGAATAAACTTTTGATTGGCATTGGAATTATCAGTAAACCAATTGAGTTCTTAAGCTCAAGATGGACACTTCTGCTGGTGATTTCCATTGTTGTTGTCTGGAGAAGCATCCCTTTTATGGCGCTCGTTTGTCTGGCCGGACGTCAATCGATTCCTGACAGTCTGTTTGAAGCAGCAAAAATAGACGGAGGTACATCAAGGACTATTTTCTGTCATATTATGATGCCGCTTATGAAACCTTTCCTTGCAGTAGGAATTACTTCAACATCGGTAACAGCAATCAATGTGTTTGATGAAATTGTGGCTCTTTCGGGATACAGTGATCTAGGAAAGAATATCTTAATGGAAAGTTATCTGACCACATTTACATTCCTGAATTTTGGAAAAGGAAGTGCCATGACATACATTGTAATGTTCTTCGCATTGATCCTTGGAATATTCTACTTGCGAAGCCTAAATAAGGAGGTGGAATATTGATGAAATATGCGAAAAAATTCGGATATGTTCTGGCTACGATTTTGTTCCTGATTTTTACGGTAGGGCCTTTTGTCTGGACCTTTATTATATCCATTACACCTGATTACGCAATTTTTGCGCCGACGAGCAAGCTACTGCCAGATGATATGATATTTTCCAATTATGTGGAGATGTTTTCCGGAAGCCGGAGAGGAAATACTTTTTTTACTGGAATGTTTAATTCTTTAAGGGCAGTCTGTATTACGCTTTGCATCGGGATTCCGATTGCGATGATGAGTGCCTATGCATTAAGTAGAATGGAATTTAAAGGAAGGAAGGTTATTAAGAATCTTCTTTTGGTAACAATGGTTATTCCTGTAATGGCAACGATTATTCCGCTGTATCGTATGTTTGCAATGGCAAAATTGTTGAATAATATTGTCTGGCTCAGTATGGTGTATGTGAGTTCCTACCTTCCAATGGCAACCTGGCTGATTTCCAATTATTTTGCAACGATTCCAAAGGAGCTGGAAGAGGCAGCTATGATTGACGGATGCGGAAAAGCGGCTTCGTTTTTCCGAATCATATTGCCGCTTTCCTATCCAATTATATTATCAGTCACGCTGATTATGTTTTTAAATACCTGGAGCCAATTCCAGATTCCACTGATTCTGGCATCTTCTATGGAAACAAAGCCAATGGCAATTGTTGTATCAGAATTTATGACCAAAGATTCCATACAGTATGGTCTGATTGCAGCTGCAGGAATGATTGCGTTGATTCCACCGGCGGTGACGGCACTGTTCTTCCGGAAATATCTGATTTCTGGTATGATGAGAGGCTCTGTAAAAGGGTAATAAGTTGTAAAAATATATATTCATTCGAGCATCCCGCAATACATGCCTTCGGCTGGCGGGCTCTGCTCGATAATGTATTTTATATACCAGCTTTGGAGGATTCCAGAGCATTGATCACGCGATCACACCAGGCATCAAATTCTGGATCAGGTATCTGGCATTCTTCAGGGTGGGATAATACATAATCAAGGGCAATTCGTACGCCCTGGTCGAGGCGGACCGTAGTTCTCATATCAGGCACAACTCTTTTTAGTTTCGTGTTGTCAAATACGACAGAGACAGATTTGTCACCAGTCAGTTTTCCTTCGAAATCATATCCATATTTATCACCAACTGCAGAGAGATAGTCTGAAGCTACATGGTAAGGGTGAAGTGTCACGCCCAAAGCATCTGCGATCGTCTGATAGATCTGATTCCATGTAAGAGTTTCATCTCCGGTAATCTGGAATGCTTCTCCGATTGCATGACGATTGCCCATAAGACCGGTATAACCAATTGCAAAATCTGTATTAAATGTCATAGTCCATAGAGAAGAGCCATCTCCGTGAATAATGACAGGTTTTTCTTCGATCATTCGCTGAACGACCTGCCAGGAACCATTCTTCCCATGGACACCCAATGGAATACGACGCTCGTCATAGGTATGGCTTGGACGGACAATTGTTACCGGAAAGCCTTCTTTTCGATACTTATCCATCAGGAATTCCTCACAGGCAATTTTGTCCCGGGAATATTGCCAGTGTGGATTCGCAAGAGTAGTTCCCTCTGTGATCAGATAATTGGCAGCAGGTTTGTGGTAGGCAGAAGCAGTACTGGTAAAGATATACTGCTTAGTTTTTCCTTGGAACAGGCGGTAATCGCGTTTTACATCTTCGACATGATACCCGATGAATTCACAGACAGTGTCAAAAGTCATATCCTTGATTGCTTCTGCAACAGCTGCTTCATCATGAATATCAGCAATAATCTGATGAACGCCTTCTGGTACAGCCTGTGTCCGGCTGCCACGGTTGAGAGTCCATACTTCCCAGTTCAATTCTTGTATAAGCCTTTTTACGATAGCGGTACTGATTGTACCCGTTCCCCCAATAAATAATGCTTTCATAGTATAATCCCTTCTTTCTTCAGAATCCTTTCCCTCAATTTTTTGTATATTCTATCGTGTGATTGGTTTGAAGATCAATTAGATGATATCAACAGGTTACTAGTTTATTTTATCATATTTTTAGTATATACTATATCAGTAGGAGTAGATTTTTGCAAAAGATGCGAAAAAGGAGGAGTTCGAATGAAACTGGCGGATGTATCAAACGGACCAGATTGGATCGTATGGGTAGTGTTTGTAATCTTTGTAGTCATCTCCATCGTTCTGCTCTCCGGACATGGGAGCTGGTTTATTGCCGGTTACAATACAGCCTCAAAAGAAGAAAAGAAAAAATATGATGAGAAGAAGTTATGTAGGACGATGGGGATTGGAATGGCAGTGATCTCCATCCTGATTCTTATCATGGAAGTGTTTGAAGATGTATTGCCGGTTAGCTTTGTATATATATCGGTGGGAATTATACTGATTGATTGTCTGGTGATTATTATCGTAAGTAATACGATCTGTAAAAAGTAGATGCGGCTGCTTCATCGGCAATAAATTGGTGTGAATAGAATAAAAGTTGTATGGATAATGAAGGAGAAATCGGCATTAGCCGATTTCCCCTTTTCTTTTGGAATTTTCCCGGTGGATTCTTGATTTTATTCCATTCCCAGATATGTGTTGTAGATATCTTTCGAGATATTTGCTTTGATATCTTCATACACATTCTGGGAATTTTCTCGGATTTCATCTCTTACTTCATCAGAGAGGGTAATGATCTCTGTGCCGCTGTCTTCAATTGTAGTAATTCGTTCAGCAATTCTCTCATCAGACTGTTTTCGGGCATATTCTGTTGCGGTCTTTGCGGCCTGAGTCATGATGTCCTGTTCTTCCTTAGTGAGATTCTGGAAAAATGCATCATTTACGATCAGGGAGATCAGATGTGGCAGGTGGTTGGTCTCCACCACATAATCCTGCTGCTCATATAGCTTATTAGATACGATGACTTCATATGGATTCTCCTGCGCATCAATTGTGTGCTGCTGAAGTCCAATGTATACTTCACTGAAGCTCATCGGTGTCGGGTTGGCATGTAAGCTTTTCCAGAATGCCAGGTGGTAGCTGTTTTCCATGGTCCGAATCTTCTGGCCCTTAAAATCTGCAAATTCATATATTGGCGTGTTGGTACTCATGACACGGAACCCCTGATCAGCCATCCCCAGAAGATGGTAACCGCCTTCCGTGTACACATTACTGATCAAGTCGAAAAATTCTGGGTCATCTAAGGTCTCTCTGCAATCGTCCAGTGAATCGAATACACATGGCAGGTCAAAAACTGCGAGATCAGGCATGAAGGTTACCTGAGGAGCAGTGTTCTGTACAATGAATGGGATATCGCCGTCTGCGCAGGTCTCCAGAAGATCACGGTCACCTCCGAGCGTAGAGTTGGGATAGACCTGAATCTTCATCTTCCCGTCACTGAGACGTGAGACTTCTTCCGCAAATTTTTCGGAAAAGATCTGAGTAACGGTGTCTTCTGGACTTGCAGTGGCAAGCGGCCATGCGTAACGCTGTACATCCTCTTCTTCACTGGAATTACCACAGCCGGTAAGGAACAAAGAAGAAGCTATTATAAGGACAAGGCCGGTAGATATTAAACGCGATTTTATCTTACGAAATTTCATTTCATGCCTCCTATAACAATGCCAGAGAAAGTGCCGAGATGAATGTAATCAAAAGTAATGCAGCTAAAAAGTATATAATCATGGGCATAGCTTTCTTCGCAATTGTCATGACCGGAACATCTGTTAATGAGCTGGCAACAAAAAGATTTACTCCGATTGGAGGAGTTACAAATCCAATGGCAAGGTTCACTACCATGATTACACCGAACTGAACAGGATCCATACCAAGATTCGTAACGATTGGCAGAAGGATTGGTGTCAGAATCAGGATAGCAGGTGTCGTATCCATTACCATACCTACAATTAATAGGAACAGATTAATCACGAAAAGGATCAGCACAGGGCTATGGAAGTTGTTGCTGATAAATTCACTGACTGTCTGAGGAACCTGCATTAATGTCAGTACCCTTGAAAAAGCAGTAGAAGTCGCCAGAATGAAAAGAATGGGGGTAAATGTTCGGATTGCTTCTTGTAAGATACCCCAGATGTCCTTGATTCGAATACTTCTATATACAACCAGACTGATAAACAGAGCATAAAACACGGAGATAACAGCAGCCTCTGTCGGAGATGCAATTCCGCTGTAGATGCATCCAAGAATGATAACAGGACTTAAAATTGCAAAAAAGCTTTCTTTGATTACTTTGAATAACCCTTTGTCGTGTAATCTTTTTACTTCCGCATGAATCTTTTCTTTGTCTTCTCCATTACGTTTACAATAGAAGATAGCATAGAACATGAGAAGTCCGCCAATCATGAGACCGGGAATGATACCTGCCAGGAACAGATTGCTTACGGATGCTCCAGAAGCCATTCCGTACATGATGAATGGAATGCTTGGTGGAATAATGACACCTAAGCCGCCGGCAACAGCAACAATCGCGGTAGTAAAGGTAAGATCATAACCGAGACTTGTCAGAATCGGAATGGTCATACTTCCAACTGCGGCAACAGTAGCAGGTGCAGAACCAGAGATTGCTCCATAGAAAAGACATGTCACAATTACGGCACAAGGCATGCCTGCTGTCAGATTACCAAGAAAGTATGCAAAGATGTCGAATAACTTTCTGGAGATACCACCCTTGGCCATGATGATTCCGGACAGAACGAACATCGGAACTGCCAATAATGGGAAAGAATCCAGACCGCCAAACATCGCCCGAATCAAATATTTTGCACCTACTGTGAAAGACGGGTCACATATGGATGGAAGGACGGATGTGATTCCAAGTGTAATAGATACAGGAATCGCAATGATCAGTCCGACCACGAAGATGATAAATAATAAAGCGACTGGCATATTACGAAACCTCCTTACTTGAGTCTTTTATATTATGGGTGAGGTTGTCAATTTCGGATTTGGTGTCAGCATTTGCCTGAATAAATGATTCCGGAGTGTTTCGTTCCGGGTGTGCCGGGTCAAAGACATTCTCACCTCTGGCAATACGGAATTCAATGATCCATCTCTGCAGGATTCGGAATGCAACCAGAATAAAAGAAACAAAAGGTGCTGCCTGAACGTAATACATTGGAATGGAGCAGGCAGGGGATACCTGACCGCTTTCTACGGCAGACATCATATAAGAATATGCAAAAGGAATCATGTAGATAAAGAATATCAGCTCGAAGGTATGGTTGATAACCTTGATGACTGCTTTTCCGCGCCGTGGAAATATTGCGACAAACTGTTCAATCTTAATAGATAAGCATTTTTTGCTGCAGTAACTAACGCTAAGAAAGCCGCACCATATAAACAGATAGCGTGTTAATTCTTCTGACCAGGACAGAGACATTCCCAGTGCATAGCGGCAAAAGACCTGTATGCCCATGATGAGTGTCATTCCGATCAGGAGAATGATCAGAAGAAATTCTTCAAGATTTTCATCCAGCCAGTGAATTGCTTTTTTCATTTTTACCTCCTTGCAAGATATCTGATAACCTGACTATTGCCCGAAGCCCGTTATGGACTCCAGGCAATAGTCAAGGTTTTTGTGATTTTTATAATGCGTTATGAAGTAGTTCAAGAACAGTGCTTAAATCATTCACGCCCATCTGTCCTGGAGCAGAAGCTTTCTTTGCAGCACCAAAAGTCAGTGCAGAACCAAATACTTCACCGCAGAGACGGCTGATTACACCGGTACCTGCCATAGACATGGTAATGATCGGTCTGTCGGCATATTCGGATGCCATTTCCTCTGTTGCGGCAAGAAGTGTAAGTACATCCTTTTTATTCTGAGGCATTACAGCAATCTTCGGAATATCAGCGCCCAGATCCTGCATTTTTCTAAGACGGCCTACGATATCATCCTTATCAGGAGTCTTGAAGAAATCATGGTTGGATGCCACAACCTTTACACCTGCAGCATGAGCACCTTCAATAATCTCTTTTACGATCTCGTCACCGGTGAATACTTCAACATCGATCAGATCAACATATCCTGACTGGGCAGCTTTGATGTTTAACTGTGCATAAGCTACATCCTCAATTGCCTTTTCGCCACCTTCCTTGGAAGTACGGAATGTCATCAGGATAGGTGTATTTCCCAGAGCATCTCTTAAGTCTTTCAATACATCGAGTACCTGATCAAAGTCAAATACACCTTCGAACCAGTCAACACGCCATTCCACAACATCGACCGGGATAGCGTCAAATGTCTTTGCTTCAGCAATAATCTCTTCTTTTGTTACTCCAACGATCGGTACACAGATTTTGGGGATACCGGCACCGATTTCAATATCTCTGACACGAACTGTATTCATATTTTATCCTTCCTTTTCTATCATAGTTTGCCAATTATTTTGATTATAATGAAATTATTCAGCAGATGCAAGCTCCACCATTTTTGCATAGCGCAGGTTTACAAATACTCCAAGAAGTACGCCGATTGCGGTAAGAATGATGTTCATCGTCATAACGCCAGACGGACTCATCTTTGAAGCTGCTGTTAAGATTGTATAGTTACAGAGTGAAGATGCGATCATAACTAATGCAGTTACCGTACCTTTAATCTTCGGGAAGAGCATATTACATACAGAAGTTGCAATCTGAAGAAGTCCGCCTGCTCCAGCCCACCCGATTACGAATGCACCAACAATGCAAAGTGTCTGTGACTTGCCCATGAGTACCAAGATCATGGTCGCAAGACAGATTGCTGGATAGACCATAATGAAGCGGACATCTTTAATCTTACGTGTCAAAATTGCAGTTACGATCAGTGCGAGCATAGTTCCCATGGAGTAGTAGGTCTGCATGATAGAAGGATCAGCCCAGCCTACCACTTCTTTGGCAAAATTCTGTGCACAGTTCAGCCATAACTGGAAGGTACCAGTGCAGGTGAATCCAATCAGGATCATAGCAACGGATTCGATGGAGAAATGTGTTTTCTTCATGCTTTCCAGTAAGCCTTCTTTCTTCTCTTTCTTCGCATCGGCATCCGGAAGAGGTGCAAAGAGAATCAAGATTACTAATATAATGTAGCAGATACCACAACCAATGAATAATGGGTTGTAAGATACAAGACCGGAAGCAGATGTTGTTACGGCAATACCGAGCACGAATGGAAGCAGCATCTGAGAGATAGCGATAAAGAACTTGATTCCCATCGTTGCAACACCAGGTGCAGAGTAGAATACTTCAGCAACAGCCGGGTAGATACCAGTATCAAGGAATGAATTGGCAATACCGCCGAGGATCGCGCAGATGTAAGCAATCTGGTAACCGCCATTTGCTCCTGCATTAAAAGCAAGTGCAAGACCAATTAAGTAGATTGCGTAGGAGGCACCTCCGATTACACAGGAAATGCGGCGCCCTAACTTGTCAGAGAGAGGACCGGCGAATGGAAGAGCAATCAGTCGTCCAAGACCTAATGCGGCAGAGATTGCTGTGATTGCCATTGCTTCTACGCCCCAGCTTGCTGCCAGAGCATCTTTGATGACAGCCTGTCCCAGAATAGAACAGCCGACACCATGGATAAAATAGTTCAGGTACAGAATCAGTGCACTTGGTAAATACTTTTTGTTCATTGGTAATGTTCTCCTTTTTGTGTTTTGTTTTCTTAGTATTCTGTCACAAACATAAGAAATGCAGCACCATATCGTTAAAAAACTAACGATTTGTTGTTTATATTTTATCAATCGGCGAATAGAATTTCCAATACCAATATATGTGAAAATTGATGCGTTCAGGCTATTGAAATGTTAGAATTATAAAGATAGAGATTATAAATCCATAGGTTTTATAGAAACAATCTATATAAGGAGGTGCGTATGACACTCAATCAGATATATTATTTTCAGACGGTTGCCAGATATGAAAATTATCGAAAGGCAGCAGAGGAACTTTATATCTCCCAGCCATCCTTGAGCCGTTCCATTGCGTCTTTAGAAAGCGAGCTTGGTGTCTTGCTTTTTGAAAAAAATGGAAGAGGGGTCAATCTGACAAAAGGTGGAAAACTTTTTTTGGAATATGCGGACCGGATTATTGATGAATGTGAGATTGCGAAGAATAAGATGAAGGAAATGGCAAGTGACGGAGGAAAGATTGATATTGGTTATGTATTCCCGCTTGCAAGTCACTACATTCCTCATAACGTAAGAGATTTTCTTAATAAAAAAGAAAATAAGAATGTTACATTTAACTTTTTTCAGAATCATACGAGTGCAATTGCAAAAAAAGTCAGATCTGGTGAGCTGGATGTCGGCTTCGGCGGATATATAGATAAAGAGGAATTTGAGTTCTTTCCTGTATTATCAGAAGAAATGGTACTGATTACACCAAAAGGGCATGAATTAGAATCTCATAAAAAAGTCTCTATCCAGGAACTACGGAATTATCCGGTGATCGGATATGACCGGGAATCCTGGCTTGGAAATTACACAAAGCAATTATATCGAAGGCTGGCATTTCAGCCCAATATTGTGGTGGAGTGCCCGGATGAACATTCCATTGTGGCTTTGGTGAGTGAAGATTTTGGAATTGCACTTGTTCCGGCAATTGAGGAGATCAATGAGAATCGTGTTAATATTCATAGATTTGATGATATTGAATTAATGCATCACACTTTCATGTTCTGGATGCGGGATCGTTATCAGCTGCCGGCCGTAGAAAGATTTATCGAATATATGAAGCAGAAAGCGCCATCATTGGAATGATAGCTTTAATGTATTAATAATTGACATAAAATGTATTTTACGTTATTGGTTCGCGGGATTATAATGAAGTCGTCACAAACAGAAGAGATGCCTTTCACAAATAATGATAAGGAGAGGGATTCATGAAAACAAATTATCCTAAGATATTTGAACCTTTAACAGTAAAAAGAATGACGATCCGTAATCGTATCGCTATGACTCCGATGGGAACTAATTATGGGGAGACAAGCGGTGAGATGAGTAACCGTCATATGAATTATTATTCCTTGCGTGCAAAAGGCGGAGTTGGCCTGATCATCTTAGAGAATGCCAATGTAGAATATCCTGTTGGTTCCAATGGAACAAGTCAGATTCGTATTGATCATGACAGTTTTATGCCACGTTACTACCAGCTGGTTGAGAACCTTCATAAGAATGGTGCGACAGTTGCGATTCAGATTAACCATGCAGGTGCATCTGCTTCTTCTGCAAGAACCGGAATGGAGACGGTATCCTCTTCCAATATTCCAACAAAAGTTGGCGGAGAGATTCCTCGTCCAATGAAAAAAGAAGAGATTCTTACAACTGTAAAGAAATATGGGGAAGCTGCAAAGAGAGTGCAGGCAATCGGGTTTGATGCTGTAGAGATTCACTGCGGACATTCATATCTGATGAGTCAGTTTATTTCCCCATATTATAATAAGAGAACCGATGAATTCGGAGGATCTGTAGAGAACCGCCTGCGTTTTCCACGCATGGTCTTAGAAGAAGTACGTAAGCAGGTCGGACCCTGGTTCCCGATTATTGTACGTATCTCAGCAGAAGAGCGTGTACCTGAAGGAAATACGTTAGAGGATACTCTGGAATATCTTCAGTATCTGGATGAATTTGTGGATATGTATGATGTATCCTGTGGCCTGAATCCATCTCTTCAGTATCAGATTGATTCGAACTACTTGCCGGATGGATGGCGTTCTTATCAGGCAAGAGCTGTCAAAGAAAAGTTTGGCAAACCTGTCATCAATGCCGGAAACTACCGTGACCCAGAGGTTGTAGAGAAAGTCCTCGAAAGCGGAGATGTAGATCTCGTCGGTATGGGACGTGGATTGATCGCGGATCCGGACTGGGTGGTAAAAGTCCAGAAAGGTGAAGATGATATGATACGAAAATGCATCTCCTGTAACGTCGGATGTGCCGGAAACCGTATCGGTGTGAATCGTCCGATTCGCTGTACAGTCAATCCTGCAGTTCCGGAAGGAGATATCTATAAGAAATTAAGAGTTAAGAAAAACTGTAATGTAGTTGTAGTCGGCGCAGGTACTGCAGGTCTTGAAGCTGCATGTACAGCAGCAGAAGTCGGATGTAATGTATTCGTACTGGAGAAGAAAGATCATGTTGGAGGATTATCTACATTTATTTCCGACCTTCCAAGCAAGACGCGTATGAAAGACTTCCCAAGATATCTGGAAAAACGTGCTGAGAAACTGCCGAACTTATACATGTTCTTAAATACAGAAGCTACCATTGATAAGATTAAGAACTTTAAGCCGGATATCGTTGTAAACGCGACAGGTTCTGTACCATTGGTTCCACCAATCCCAGGCCTGAGAGAGAATATTGCAGCCGGCAATGTAGCGACCATCTTTGATATGATCAATAACCTGAATGCAGGGAAGTACCCAGATGACTTCTGCAAAGGTAAGAAAGTTGTTGTTATGGGCGGAGGATCTGTAGGACTTGATGTGATTGAATACTTTGCACCACGGGGAGCAGAATGTGCTATCGTTGATATGCTTCCGCAGATTGGTATGATGGCAGATCCGATTACAAAGTGTTCGATGCGTGAGACCCATGACAAATACGGTGTAAAAGAGTACGTGAATACAGCACTCCAGGAAGTAAAAGAAAATGCATTTGTTGTAAAGACTCCGGAAGGCGAGATTAAAGAACTGGAATTTGACCTTGGATTTAACTGCCTGGGAATGAGAGCAAACAATCCACTCCTTGCAGAATTAGAAGAAGCATTTGCCGATACAGATACTTATGTATACCCAATCGGAGATTCTGTTCGTGCCCGCCGCATTATGGAAGGAACCATGGACGGCCGTGCTATCTTGAATGTACTCGAGTTCAAAGGATTATTAGACCTGGATGAGATAAAGTAGAATCTTTGAAATAGAAATAAAAAATAGATAAAAAAGTAAATTCAATAAAAGTAAACAGAGAGAAAAGAGGTAATAATCATGCCAAATATAACAGGACATACAGAACTAGTTGGATTGATGGCTTATCCGATTCGTCACACACAGTCACCTACGACACACAATCTTGCATATGACAAGAATGGCGACGATGTGATTCAGCTTGCTTTTGAAGTAGATAACGATTCTCTGGAGGCAGCAGTAAACAGTATCCGCGCGTTAAAGATGCTTGGATCTAACATCTCCATGCCAAATAAAACAGTCGTTCACAAATACCTGGAAGAAGTTGACGAGGCAGCACAGCTCTGTGGAGCCATCAATACCGTTGTAAATATGCGTGATGAGAATGGGCAGGTTACGGGAAGATTAAAAGGATATAACACTGACGGTATGGGATATTGGCAGGGAATCAAAGAAGAAGGAATTGACTTTAAGGGAATGAAGATGGTTCTGATCGGAACGGGAGGAGCTGCTACAGCCATTGCTGTTCGGGGAGCATTGGATGGAATTGCAGAACTTCACATCTTCAATATTAAGGATAAATTCTACGCTCGTGGAGAAGAGATTGTTGAAAAGATCAATAACAACACAGAATGTAAAGCAACCATGAATGATCTTGCAGATCTTGATCTTCTGAAAGAAAAAATGCAGGAAGCAGATATTTTCTGCGATGCGACAGGAGTAGGAATGCATCCGTTGGAAGACCTCTCAAATATTCCGGATACATCCTTCTTCCGCCCGGATCTGATCGTAACCGATACGGTATATGCTCCACGCGAGACAGTTATGATGAAGCAGGCAAAAGAAGCTGGCTGTACAAGAGTATATAACGGAATGAGTATGATGCTCTTCCAGGCATTGATTGCCATTGAGCTCTACACCGGGAAATCCACTGATGTAGAATACATGAAAGAGCAATTAGGAATCTAATCATAAGAATATCCCTCCATAAAAATAACATCAGGGTAAGCCTGATGTTATTTTTTAATTCCAGTGAAAGTTTTCTTTACCTGCCCCGATCAATATAGCATCTGCACACTCCAGTTTCTATTTTAAGATAGAAGGAATGCAGCTTCCTGAAGCGTCTGCCACATTAGAAGCAGAATACCGGAAAGCGGCAAACATTGAATAAATCTGAAAGTATTATGCTTAGATTGAATTGTATATAGGTAGATGTTATACTTTGTTTAAACAGGTGGTTGTATATGTGTTGGGAGATTTATCAAATTAAAAGAATTCACATAAAAGTATAAAGTAAGCGAGGAACGTCAGCAACAATTGCCTGTAAGCATAATAAAAGAGGAGAACAAAAATGGCAAAAGAAAAGAATGCAGCAAATGTCAGTAATATTTACCGATTAGGGGGACGGGTCCCTGTTGCGAAGGCAATTCCATTCGGTTTCCAACATGTATTAGCAATGTTTGTAGCAAATGTAACTCCGCTAATTATTATTGCGGGTGTTGCAGTATATAATGGACAGGCATTTACGCAGATAGAGACGGCGCAATTGATTCAGAATTGTATGCTTGTGGCAGGTATTGGTACATTGATACAGCTATATCCTATCTGGAAAATAGGCTCCGGACTTCCGATCGTTATGGGTTTAAGTTTTACTTTTTTAGCTGCATGTCTTGCGTCGGCTTCTCAGGATTACGGATACATGATAGGTGGTATCATCGTTGGCGGGTGTATTGAAGGTGTCTTAGGTCTTACAGCAAAATTCTGGAGGAAGCTAATCCAGCCTATCGTTGCCGGCTGTGTAGTTACGTCCATTGGTCTTAGTATTTTGAATGTAGGCGTTTCATCTTATGCCAGTTCTGCAAAATATGAAATCGGGGCATGGCAAAATCTTCTGGTCGGTACCATTACATTGGTTGCCTGTCTGACATTTCATGTGTTTGCCAAAGGCGTACTGAAGCAGCTGAATGTATTATTTGGTCTGATCGTTGGATATATTGTGGCCATTTGTTTTGGAATGGTAGATTTCTCGGCAATGGGCACCACGATTTCACAACTGGGGGTATTTTCATTTCCTTCATTATTTGCTTACGCACCTAAATTTAACATCGGTATTATTATTTCATTTGTTATTGTTTTTTTAGTTTCTGCGGTGGAAACGATCGGAGATACTACAGCCGCATGTACAGGTGCTCTTGGAAGAGATATCACAGATGAGGAAATCAGTGGATCTCTGGCTGTGGACGGATTTATGTCAGCGATTGCCGGAGGTGTTTTTGGAGTATCCCCAATTACGTCATTTAGCCAAAATATCGGTCTTTTGAAAATGACAAAAGTAGTCAATCGCTTTACAATCATGTTTGGTGCATTGCTGTTGATTCTTGGAGGCTTGTTTCCTCCGATCGGTGCATTTTTATCGACCTTGCCGGATTGCGTTCTTGGCGGATGCACCGTCATTATGTTTGGATCTATCGTTGTTGCCGGATTCGAGATGATTGCAAAAGTAGGATTTGATCATAGAAATATGATTATCGTTGCCACCTCTTTGTGTGTAGGGGTAGGCGTAACACAGGTGGAAGGCTTCTTCTCAGGATTGCCATCAATCTTCGGGGATATTTTCGGCTCCAATATGGTTGCCGGTGTTTTCATAATTTCACTTGTTTTGAGTTGGGTGCTGCCAAAAGACATGGAAATAGAAAGTGAGTAATACGGCAGACATTTTTATACCGCATATTGCTACCTACCCCTGCATACATTGTAAAAACAATAAATGTAGGGGTTTGGTATGAAAGATTATATTGAGGAACGGGCAGTAGAGATCGCATATTATATCATTGAACATAAGGCGACAGTGAGGCAGACTGCAAAAAAATTCGGAGTAAGCAAAAGTACCATACATATGGTAGTAACAATAAAGAACGTATTATGAGAGCGGTGTATGTGGTGAAATGAATAGGGGGAAATGAAAGGTCGGAGAAGTTCCGGCCTTTTATAATGCGAGGGTATGGGGAAACGAAATCCCCATCAAGATTTTAGACTAGTAGAAAGACAATAGAGTAAGATTACGATAGTGTATTACGGGGTGGATCTTGTTCTTAACAAAATCCTTTAATGTACGAAATTATTTATTTCACAGTTAGTGACAAAGAGATATACAATTGAAAATATTTCCATGTTGGAATATAATAAAATTGACGTTTTTCTATTATTTGAAATAAATTTTGTATTATTTTATAACGAGTGAAATTGTTACAAAATGGAATATTTCACGGAGAAGAGTTTCCAGGTATTGTAAAAATGGAAGTATTAAGGGACTGTGTTGAAAGGAAAAACTTGTTTGGTTCTGAAAAATGCAGAGAAGCCAGAAAATCCCCGACATCAAAAACGTCATTCAGAAGGAGAATAAACGAGTTATGCAAATAGAATTTGAAGAAATGCTCAAATTTAGTAAGGAATTATATTCAAGAACAGCACTCATCAAGGCGGCTTATAATTTTACAGATATAGCATATATCCATTTAGATGCGGATGATGATTATTATTATGCTTTTATATCAGCTAAAGAGGAAGGAAAATCCATTTCGGAAAAAGATTTTATTAATGAAATGCTTTCTCAAAGTGTAAGACATGTAGTTTATAAACAAACAAAAAATATTAGAGAACTTATGCTTGCCAGGGCAATGGCTTCGAGTGTAATGCTAAATGAAAATTATGATAGCTTGGAAGATGAAAATGAAGAATTTTCTGAAGATGAAATATTAAAGGATTGGTTCAAATAATGATAACATTACAGTTACATTCGGAAATTTTTTCCGTTGATAATATTGAATATACCAAAGAAGCATATGCAGATTTCGCAAATATCAATATTAAATCAGAGAATAATTATTGGTTAGTAACCTTTTCGGATTGTAAATATGATGAAAAAGAAACTATCAAAGCCTTTGAAAATTATCTGATTGGATTGGAGAATTCTTAATGGGATGGATGGAAATACTTTTTCTTCTGGTTATGCTTTCTTTATGTTTAGCTGTTATTAAAACTGATGTAACAGAAGGAATGGTTTACAATAAGACGCTATTTCCTTTTTTGGTACTTGCAATAATAATGGATTTTTTTTACTATGGATTCTTTTACCGTGAAATGATATTTCCATTTGTTATAAATGTCATTGTTGTTTCTATAGCCAGTTTTTGTTTGTTCTATACGCATTGTTTTGCAGGAGGAGACTGTAAATTAATAATTGTATTATCACTGCTCTATCCATCAAACTGTTATATAAGTTATGGAAATAACTTGATTACAGTTGTCTTTACTATTGGTATTGCAGTTTTTTATGGGTATATTTATTTATTAGTGACTTCAATATACGCCCTTGTAAAAAAAGATAATAAAATGACGAGAAATTACGTAAAAGGTTATCTATGCTCATTTTTTAAATCTTTTTTTACCGCACTTATCTATATCAGTGCAGTCACTTTGATTTTACACTTATTGGCTGAAATGGGATTGTTTGTTCCAGTTTGGATTACTCGGATAATTTGCATTGTAGTTTCTTGGATTGCTGGTAGATATCCAATACTTAGAAAAAAACAAATTTTAATATCTGTTCTTATTTTTGATATTGTGTTGGCAATTTGCTTGAGACTTATTCCATTCTCGATTCATCCTGAAAACTATATTTTGGTAGTTGCACTTTTGATTTGCCAAATGACTATAAAAACAAGCTTATATCAAGAGATTTCTATAGATGAAATTAAAAAAGGAATGATCTTGTCAATGGGATCAACAGTTTTAATGCAAAACTCAAGGGTGAGAGGGCTGCCGAAAATATCCTCAGAAGACTTGAGAGACCGCCTTACAGAGGATGAAGTAGATAGTGTTAAACGATGGGCCAAAGGTAAAAAAGTGGAAACACTTACTATCGTAAAAAAAATACCTTTTGCTACTTTTATTGCGCTTGGATTTGTTAGTTATATGTGTGCTTGGGGATTATTGTCATGGGTATAAAAATAGAGAATTATGCTGAAGGATTTAAATATGTATCTTTAGCATTAGATGAACAAACAAAGAAAGACTTAATTGAGGATGAATTGGATTTTATCTTTCTTGATAAAAAAGAACTATTTCTTTTTCCTTCAAGGATAAAATTAGAAATAAATGCGGATGGAATTTGCGAATTATTACATCACAATAATTATGATGTATATGAAATATGGCCAGATGGAAGAATGTATCTCCGATATGACACAACTTCTGTCGATAATTATTTTTTCGTTACAGGTAAGTGCAATTCTAATTGTATCATGTGCCCTTCTCCAGATTATACAAGGAAGAATGGTGACGAAACAAATATTGAAAATTTAATTACCTTGGCTAAACATATTCCGTCAGATAGCCCACATTTAACCATCACAGGCGGCGAACCATTTTTAAGCGGAGAAGATATTTTTAAATTTATTTTTTTGTTACGTGAAAAATTCCATAAAACAGAATGTTTGTTTTTAACAAATGGAAGAATATTTGCCTTGGATAAATATGCCAAGATGCTACGGGATTCAATACCGAATAATAGTATTCTTGCAATTCCCATCCATGCTTCAACCGCAGAGCTTCATGATCGTATCACTCAAACTAAAGGAAGTTTTTCTCAGACAATATTGGGGATTAAACGACTGTTGAGATATGGTATTCGAATCGAAATACGAATTGTTGTTTCTAAGGTAAACTGTGAGGACATCAACAATCTGGCGGAATTTATTATCCGTGAGATTCCACAGGTCGAATATATTAGTGTAATTGCAATGGAAATGACGGGAAATGCATTTAAGAATAAAGATAGATTATGGATTCCTTATAAAGAAGCATTTTACTATGCCTCTGATGCAATTAATAAATTAATAAATAACGGAATCGATGTGAAATTATATAATTTTCCGTTATGTACTGTAGATCCTTCGTGCTGGATGATTTGCGAGAGAAGTATTTCTCCGAATAAAGTTCGTTATAGTGAAAATTGTGATGGATGTAATTATAAACAGTCGTGTGGTGGTGTGTTTGCAGGCACAATAAATATTGAAAGAGATGAGTTGAAGGCAATTATATGAAGTTGAATTATTTTAATTTCAAATCTTTTGGGGAAAAGATTCTTTTAACAAATGATTTGGGAGAATTTATATTTATTAATGAATCAGAATTCCGGGATCTGATCAGTCAAAAAGTTAAGAATGGATCTTTGTTGGAACAGAAGTTAATAGAACATCATATGATTTATGATGAAACAGCGTTAGCGTTTTCAGACACAAACCGATATGATCTTAGATTTGTAAAGAACCATTTAAATATGTCTGCATCATTACATATATTTGTGGTCACAACAGCATGTAATATGGGATGTGTATATTGTCAGGCCAATAATGGAAGTAAATGTTCGAATCTATTTATGGAAAAAAAGATGGCTGAGAAAGCGGTTGATATTGCACTTCAATCCCCGACAAAGTGTTTAACCTTTGAATTTCAAGGAGGAGAACCTCTGCTGAATTTCGATGTAATAAGGCATATAGTAGAATATACGGAAGAAAATAAAGGCGCACATTTTATTAATTATAATATTGTGACCAATTTGACGTTGCTTGATGAAAATATATTGTCTTTTATTAAAAAATATAATTTTGGAGTGTCTACATCTATTGATGGTCACGATTTACTTCATAATCATAATAGACCATACAAAGATGGGTCACCAACATACAATAAAGTGATTGAATCTGTTGGCAAATTACGTGAAGCAGGGATATATGTTGGTGCAATTCAAACCACGACAAGAGAGTCTTTGAATTATCCAAAAGAAATTGTTGAAACCTATTATAATCTCGGTTTTGACAGTATATTTATCCGACCTTTAACACCTTTAGGAAAGGCAACGGTCAATTGGAATGAGATTGGATATTCCCCTGAGGAATTTTTAGAGTTTTATAATGAAGCATTAAAAACAGCAATTCAACTAAATAAGAACGGATCTTTCTTTAAGGAAGAACATGCTTCTATTTTACTTAAAAGGATTGCTGGACAATTTGTAAATTACATGGAACTTAGATCACCTTGTGGAGCAGGAATTGGACAGATTGCTTACTATGCTGATGGAAATATCTTTACATGTGATGAAGGACGAATGTTATATGAAATGGGCAATAAAGCATTTTGTTTAGGAAATGTAATGACGAGTACATATCAGTCTCTTATAAATAATAGTACATGTAAAGCTATTTGTGCATCCAGCATTCTAGAGACTATTCCTTCATGTTGTGATTGTGTCTATCAGCCATATTGTGGAACATGCCCAGTGGTTAGCTTTGCTGCAAATGGAGATATTATAGAAAAAACTCCACATGGTTATAGATGTAAAATTTATTCTGGAATATTAGATGAACTCTTTTCTCTATTTCTAGAAAACGATAATAAGAAAATGCAGGTATTGCGTTCATGGAGTAATTAACAATGGCAAATGATAAAAAAGCAGATTTATTGGTCAAAAATGAAGAATCAACATTGGAAGCGATTAATGTTGATACTAACGAGGAAGAAATTCCTGAAGATGAATATAGAAAAGCAAAGAAGAAAAGGAAAAACAAAATTATTGCAGGATTAGTTTGTGTAGCAATCGTTGAAGCTAGCGTAGCTGGGGCTTTTTCTTATGTAATAAATACTCATCATATTCAGAAGCGCGTTATACGAGAATATGAATATCAGAAAAATGGATTTGTGTCTACAACTATGGGTAACTATTCTGGAGACATGGATTTTGGATTATTTGATGGAACTGGTGAATTTATATTTGATACCGGTGCTGTATATACAGGAGAATGGGAAAATGATCAGATACAGGGATTAGGTAATCTTAAAATTCCTATAGAAGGAACTTACGAGGGGGAATTTTCATCAGGAGAAAAATCTGGTATTGGTTTATTTACCTGGGCTGATGGCGATTCTTATGAAGGTGAATGGAAATCTGACAAGATGAATGGTCAAGGCGTATATACAACAGCTGAAAATGTTACATATACGGGAACTTTTGAAAACAATAAATTTAAAGAAGGTACCTGTGAATTTGAAAATGAAACAGGTAAATACATAATCGCCTTTGACAATAAAGAAATACGTAGCGCTGAAATTACATATCAAGATGGTACTACTTATTCGGGTGATTGCAATAAGAGTGGAATTTCCGGATCTGGAACCATGGTGTTTTCAAATAATGATTCATATTCAGGAGAAATAGAGAATGATAAACGTTCAGGAAAAGGTATATATACTTGGAAATCCGGTGCTTCTTATGATGGTGATTGGCTAAATGATGATATGTCTGGTACTGGAACGTATACTTATTCCAAAGATAATTATGCGACAGGGACATTTGAAAAGAATATTTTTATAGAAGGATCATATCACGTATCAAATGATTTCGGAACCTATACATTTGTTATCAAAGAAGGTGAACCTACCTCTGTTGAAATGACATTAAAAAACGGAACAAAATATTCCGGAGATATGTCAAATGGAAAGCTAAATGGAAAGGCCCAAATTACATATAGTAATGGAGACAAATATAGCGGTATGGTGTCAAACAACCAGAAGTCAGGGCAGGGAACATATGAATGGACAAGTGGTGCTTCTTATGAAGGAGAATGGTCTGAAGATAAAATGAGTGGAACGGGATCCTATTATTATTCTCCAACGGAAGGTGGCTATATGCTTACTGGAGAATTTAAAAATGGGTATCCTGATGGGGAGTGTACATATTATGTATCGTCTTCAGAGTATTATAAAACAGATTGGTCAAATGGAAAATGTGTAAAGGTGTATGAGTAATTATGGATAAATTATTTCCCGAATTTCAAAAAAGTATAGAAAACTTAATAGAGGATGAAGAAGGCAATATCCCAGGCAATAAGTTATTAGCTTTAGGAACAATGATTATAATTTTAGGTAGTTTAATGACGATGGATGCATTTGCAGCGCATAGATCTCACAGCTCGCATAGGTCTCACAGCTCGCATAGTTCACATTCATCTGGCTCACATGGAAATAGTCATAGTAATCATGGAAGCCATGAAAGCCATCAGAGTCATCAGAGCCATACTTCCCATTCTAATACAGGCTCTCATTCCAACTCAAGATACAGTGCTGAAGGTGATGTAAGTTATTCAGCACCAGCGGCTTCGAATGTGCCAAAAATTTCAGAGCCTACTGTAGAAATGACAGCAGATTCATTAGGATTGCCAGAGGTCAATCAGAATATTCAGTTACCAAATGGAACACCGATTTCTAGTATTCTTCCGGCTTTTGCTGTTCCTGCATCAACAGTAACAAGCAAGATGGATCCTATGGAAATGAATACTCCATCGTCAACAGATCCGATTGAATAAAAAGAGGTGTTAGTATATGGCTTTATTCAAAAAAAATATTTCAAATAATAACAATACAGAGGCTGAAAAAGCGTCGCAACCCGTAATAAATAACTATGAACAAGAACCAGTTCAAGCTGCATCAATTGTAATAAATAGTATACAACAAGGAAATTATTCTGAAATTGGTCAAAAGCTTGAAGAGTTGCCGAGTACTGGATTCCGTCGAACACAATATGTTTTTGAAGCACCGAAAACAACTCTGTTCAAATGGATAATTGGTATATGCATTTGTTTTATCTTAGGATATTTATATTTTGCAGTTATGGGATTTGGAATGCATATTTATTCTGATAATTATGAACAATATAGCCTGATCTTCTTAGGATCTACTTTGGTGATATTTATTATTAACATTATTCTTATTATTCTGGCTGTTAATTCAATAAATTTTGCTAAAAGATATGAAAAATATTTTGAATTAATGAAATATAAGAATGTTGAGATTATTGATGATATTTGTGCTTATACTAAATTTCCGTATTCCAAGGTAGTAAAAGATCTTTCTTGTGCAGTAAAACAAAAACTCATTCCCCAGGGACATTTTTCTACTGAAAATCTGGTGTTTATTGCTTCAAATGAATTGTTTGAAAAATATGAAGAAAATAAACCAGAATATGATCGTTATTATAGAAAATTAATTGAAGAACGTATTCGTATGGGGGAACGTACAGAGGAGATACAAAAGATTCTAGATATTGGACAAGACTATATTGATAAAATACATGATAGTAATCGACTAATTAAAGAAAAAGAGATTACTCTGAAATTAAATCAGATGGAAAAAATAGTTGCAACAATTTTTCGTGAAGTTGATCTTAATCCAGGACAGTCGGGAAAACTTGGAATGTTTTTGAACTATTATTTGCCAACTACAGAAAAATTGCTGAATGCATACATCGATATTAATGAAAAAGAGATTGAAGGAACAAGTATCAAAAATTCCAAGAGGGACATTGAACATGCCATTGATATGTTAATTGTTTCGTTTGAGGGCATTTTAAACCAGTTCTATGAGAAGCAAGAACTGGATATTGCCAGTGATATCTCTGCTATGGAACAAATTATTAACCAAGAGCAAGTGTAAAAAATGGTAAATGATAATAAAATTGATTATATTGATAATCTAATATCGGTATTACAAGGAAGATTGGTTATTGGTAATCAGGAATCAATTTCTGTTTATGGGAGTCTTGAACAACAAAAATTAGGAGAATTAGCGAAAGATATTACACAATTGTTTTTAAATCAAGGGTACAACATAGAGATTACCATTAATAATATTCTGGATGAACTAAAGAGATTTCAAGTTGTTCCGCATAATAAAGGAAAGACTCTATTTTTTTTAAAAAAATCTCCGTCCAAATCAGTTATATTGGGACAATATAATTCTATGCTTAAATATATAGAAAAATTGGATGTTGAACTGAAACTACAAGAAGCGGAATTATTAAAAGAAAGTAATGTGCTTGAACGATTGGAAAAACAAATAGAACGGTGTAGTGATGACTTACAAAATTGTATCGATAAAGGGAAAAGTCTAATCCTGAGTCACGATAAATCAAAAAATACAGATTCTGAAGATGTCGAACATTGGTGGATTCGATTAGAACAAAGGGTGGGAGATCTAGAACTGTCGCATATGGTATCATTACAAACTCTGTCACAAATTAAATTATTAAAAGACAATAATAATCAAATTGCCCATAGAATATTGGAAATTACGACTAAGACGATTCCTTTATGGAAAAGCCAAATGAAATCGTTTATTTCTATTACTAATAGTTCTGATCAGGAAGAAATAAATCGAATGCTGAACGGAGAATTGAAACTTTTGTCAGAGATAGAACTAAGAGATACTGATATCCGAACAGAATTGAGAAATATCTCATCATGAAGGGAGAGATGATTGTGAGCACAGAAACTCAAAAAAGAACAACATTAGTATTAAATCCGGAGGAGCAGACAAGAAATCCATTATTGGATGATATTCCAGTAATGCAATCCGTTGTTTCATCAGGAGAACCCAAAGGCTACTCGGCCGGAACAATTGATGAATCAATGCTCTCAGAAGAAGAACGAGAGATGGTTGACCAATTTGCTGAAGAAATAGATATAACAAACGTTGATCAGGTTGTAAAATATGGAATGACTGCACAACAGAATATTTCTGATTTCTCAGTTTCTATATTGAAAAAAGTAAAGACTTATGATCTGGGTGAAGTAGGCACATCCTTAAAAGAATTAACAACTGCTGTAGATGCTACGACAGAGCCCGAAAAAAAGGGGATTTTTGGAGTGTTTCAGAAAGCAAAAAGAGGAGTCGGAACAATTAGAGCAAATTATGCAAAGGCTGAGAGTAATGTGGATCGTATAGAAAAAGATTTACGTTTGCATCAAAATGTTTTGATTCAGGATATTTCTATGTACCAACAAATGTATGAATTGAATGTACAATACTACAAAGAATTGACAATGTATATTATTGCTGGTAAAAAGGCATTAGATAAAGCAAAGAATGGAAAGCTTGTGGAATTAAAAGCTAAGGCTGATCAAACGAATCTTCAAGAAGATGTTCAGGAATACAAAGATTTTGAGGATTTGTGTTATAGATTTGAAAAAAAGATTTCTGATTTGGAGTTGACCAGAGTTATTGCAATCCAATCGGCACCACAAGTTCGCATGCTTCAAAATAATGACCGTGAAATGCTGGACAAGTTACAGTCCTCGTTATCAAATACAATACCGTTATGGAGAAATCAGTTAGTGTTATCATTAGGTATTGAACATTCACAACGTGCCTTAGAAGCACAGTCAGTTCTTACGGAAAAAACGAATGATTTGCTACGCAGGAATTCTGAAACTTTAAAAATGGCAACAATTGAAACCGCTAAAGAGGTTGAAAAACCGATTGTAGATATTGAAACTCTTCGTTTGTGTAGTAAAAACTTAATATCTTCCGTAAATGAAGTTGTAAAGATTCATGAACAGGGAACTGCTAAACGTGCGAAGGCACAGGAAGAATTGCTAAAGATAGAGGAAGAATTAAAACAGGCAATGCTTGAACCAAAATATAGAAAGTAAAATATTAATGGGAGGATTGCAGTTCCCATTTTTGAAAGGGAAAATATGAAAAAAGTTAAAATATCATTTAATGCCCCAGTGACATTGGGGATTTTTTTGATATGTTTCGTAGTAACCATAATTGGCATCACTACGCATGGACGAAGTACACAGTTTTTATTTATGACGTATCATTCCTCTTTGGCAAATCCATTAACATACCTAAGATTTTTCACACACATATTTGGTCATGATGGAATTAACCATTTTATAGGAAATGCAACATATTTGTTATTGTTAGGACCACTTCTAGAAGAAAAGTATGGGTCTATGAATTTAATAAAAATGGTTTGTGTTACTGCTTTTATTACAGGGATTATAAATTATGTGGTTTCACCCAATACTGCTCTTTGTGGTGCTAGTGGCATTGTATTTGCATTTATTGTTTTGTCTTCATTTACGGGATTTAAAGAAGGTGAAATACCGCTGACTTTTGTTTTGGTTGTAATATTATTTGTTGGTCAGCAAGTATATGAAGGTGTTGCAATAAGAGACAATATTTCTCAATTAACGCATGTTATTGGTGGTGCAATAGGAGCTTTTGTAGGGTATCGATTTAACAAAAGGAAATTGTGATAAATTGTAAAATATAAAGTGTTGTTTAAAAAAGATAATATTGATAAATTACTGAAACCTTTGTGTCTGTTAGAAACTAATGGATACAGGGGTTTTTTATTTTGTGTATTTTTAAGAGCAAGATCCACCCGTGTTTAACAGTAGAGCCATTTTGGCAACTGTTTTACTTACTGGTTTCTATCTTGATGGGGATTCCGTTTCCCCATACCCTCGGTTTTCTTGCTATTTCATTTTGAATTCAAAATAGAAAAGACGTTTTGGCTTCGCAGTTGAATATTCTCGTCTCCGGAAACCTTGATTCCGGAATTTTGGAAACCGACATTCCGGAGGAGGGAAACTCTTTGATTGGCTTGTTTACCACTTATCAGGTAGTGCGGTATTGTCAAGCCCAGAGCCGCTTTGCGGTGCTGTAGCAGGCTTTACAATGCCGCAATATCTGATAGGATTTCACCAGTCAATCAATGATTCTGCGGTTTCCTTCTGACCGGACAGCACGGACACAAACGCCGGAATATTCAGCAGTGAAATTTTCGGAACTGTCCATAGTTCCTGTGATGATGAAGAGAAAGATTATAATTTTTTGAAGAAATTTTGAATTCATATTGTATAAGACCCTCTCAAACTTTGGATATAGTAGAAGGATCTTTTTTTTTATCCTTCTTCAGAAATTCGATTTATTCATTTTTGAATAAAAGTCGGAATGCAATATTCAGTAGATGGGAAGGAACTAAGATGGGATTATTTGAAGAGGTAAAGAAGAATGTAACAGTCAGACAGGCGGCAGAGTTTTATGGGTTTAAGCCTAACCGAAGCGGTTTGATCAGATGTATTTTCCACAAGGACAATACCCCAAGTATGAAAGTTGATCGCAGATATTACTGCTTCGGTTGTGGATGTACCGGAGATGCGGTTGATTTTACTGCTCAGTTATTTGGACTGGGTGCAAGAGAAGCGGCTGTAAAGTTGGCAGCAGATTTTGGGATTAGCTATGGCGGTAAATCAAGAGATTCTCCTGAGCGAAAAAAGAAGGTTTCGATTACAAATCCAGAAGTAATCCAGACAAGGCAACAAAAGGATGAGTGGATAAGACTCGTAAGGGCATATTTGGATTATCGTTCTATGCTCTTAGACTGGAAGAAACAATATGCACCTAAGAATCCGAAGGAAGAATGGAACGAACAATTTGAGGAAGCATTGCGGGAGCTCACTTATGTTGAGTATGTTTTGGATATTCTTTTATTTGGAGAAAAGCATGAGAAGGATCATATGGTCCAAGAAAAACGAAAGAAGGTGGAAGATATTGAGCGAAAGTGTGATGAGTATGTCAGAAGAAAATAGAGAGAATGCAGTGTGCCGGATGGAATCAATGGTAAATCTGGATGTAGTGCGGAATATTAAAGAGCATCTGGCTGTCACGATGAATGGGACGGTCAAAGGGACAATGCAAAATTACATGACAGTCCTTAAAGAAGATCCAGTTCTGGCAGGGAGCTTACGATTTAATCTCCTGAATCAGCGGGTGGATGTGGTGAAGATTCTTTGGTGGAATAAGCGAATCACATCATTGACAGATGAAGGAGAGGAATTTTTGTTTTATTACTTTGAACGTTATTATGATCTGGGGAATGAGAAAAATATGAAAAAGGCATTGAGAGCAGAAGCGAACAGCAACAAGTATCATTCAATCTGTGATTATCTGAATGAACTTCAATGGGATGGAACAGAGCGTATTCGATATGTGCTGAAGCGGTATATGGGAGCGGATGATTCGGATTTGGTGTATGAATGTCTGAAGCATTTTATGATAGGTGCAATCCTGCGAGTTTTCCATCCGGGTTATAAAATGGATGAAATGCTTTGCCTGGTTGGTACACAGGGAGCCGGGAAATCAACTTTTTTTCGATTCCTCGCTGTGAAGGACGATTAGTTTTCGGATGACCTGAAACATCTAAATGACGAGAAGATTTACGGAAAACTTCGAGGACATTGGATCATGGAAATGGCGGAGATGATTGCTGCAGTCAGTGCCAAGAGTAACGAGGAAATCAAATCATTTCTGGTCAGACAGAAAGATACTTTTCGTATTCCGTATCAGCAGTATGAGGAAGACCGGCTGAGACAATGTGTTTTTGCAGGCACGACAAATACAAAGCAATTCTTGCCATTTGACCGGAGTGGAGCAAGAAGATTTTTGCCGATTATGGTTCATGCGGAAAAAGCAAACAAGCACATCCTGGAAGATGAAGCGGAGGCAAGAGCATATTTTGATCAGCTCTGGGCTGAGGCGATGTACATATACCGCTTTGCAGACAATCCGGCAGAACTGATGAAGTTTTCCGGGAAAATGGAATCACAGATTAACTTATATCGGGAACAGTTCATGCAGGAGGATACACTGGCAGGAACTATTCAGGGATGGCTTGATGATTCGGAGGAAGATTATGTCTGTATAAAAATGATTTGGAAAGAGGCCCTGGATCATCAGTATGGAGAACCAAAGCGTTATGAATCCAATGAAATTGCAGAGATTATGGATACCAAAATTGTCGGGTGGAAGCGGATCAGCTCGCATCGATTCCGGAATTATGGGACTCAGAAGGGCTGGGTGCGAGAACGCACAGATGTAAACCAGAAGGAAAAGTCGGAATTTCGAGAATTGACGGAAGCTGAACAACAGACGTTGCCATTTTGAATGCCCGACAGAGAGAGGATGATTGATTGCTCATGAGATGCAGTTTTTCGCCAAATAGTTTTCGATAATTGACGGTTAGTTTACGACTGGTTGACTAGAAAAATACTTTATATATAGGGATTTTGCAGGTTTTTATGGGAATGTAAACTATTGGATTTTAAAACTTTATTTTTATGTATGAAGAAAAACTGATAAGGATTTTTCAAAGAGTTCTCAAGGTAGTTGACATTTTGGTTTACATCAGCTTGGTACAGATTGAAATGTGTTCCCGAAGGGAAACAAATCCTCTCTCTGTAGGGCAATAAACATAGATTTGGGGGGGGACACTGGTTACATTAACGAGGCGCAATATTTTAAAGGACTATTTTCAGGTATTTTCTCATAGTTATGGACAAAGAGAAAACCGTGGGGAGGAGGTGGAAGCTCCGCTATGAAGAAAAGAAAATTAAATTATAGAATTCATAATCCGAACACAGCGGCAGCAACCGCCGATTACATACTGAAAATTTTTATAGAGGCCAATGCAGGAAAGGTGGAAAAAGCGATTCAGGAAACGGCGGATCAGGTTGACGAGGAGACGGAATGTGAGAAGTATAATACAAATTAGTGATATAGAATCGACATTATTGTCCCAAACAATTGACTTTTGTCCCAGAAACTGATATGATTTGTTTAGAGGTGACGGAGATGAAAAAACAAAATGTAATAAATCTAGTTAAATATCATGTTGAGAAAAAAGAGGATGCATTTATGAGTGAAGTTGCGGCAATTGCACGTGATTTTGACGCTAACGGGGACGAGGCGGTTGCACAGTATCTTATGGAACTAATATCTACAGCAAATTTTTATGTACCACAGGCAAGCTATAAAAATTTAAATTATTTAAGGAAAGTCAACTATTCTACAAATCCGTTGATTTTACCAGATGCCATAGAACAAGATGTGATAGGTATTACGAGAGCCATAAGTAATAAAGCTGGTTTGTCTAAATTTCTTTTTTATGGAAAACCAGGTACAGGAAAAACGGAATCGGCATATCAGATTGCAAGAATATTAGGTAGAGATATTTTGTCAGTTGATTTTGAACAACTGATAGATAGTAGACTTGGAGAAACTGCAAAAAATGTTGCAAGGTTATTCGATGAAATTAATCACTTGCAGTATGGAAAAGTAATTATCGTTTTTGATGAAATTGATTCATTAGTATTGGATAGAGTAAATAGCAACGATTTAAGAGAAATGGGCCGAGTTACTTCGGTTTTTTTAAGAGAATTAGAAGAACTTAATGAAAATATTGTTCTTATTGCAACAACAAATCTATTTGAAAAATTTGATAAAGCTATAATAAGAAGATTTGATGCAACAATATCCTTTGATCGTTACAATAGAGAAGATCTTATTGAGATTGCTGATTCTATGTTAACTGCCAGTTTGAAAAAAGCAAGTAATTCAAGAAAGGACATAAGATTATTTAACAAAATATTGAAAAATATGCAGGAGATCCCATATCCTGGTGATCTAAAACAGATAATTAAAACAGCAGTTGCATTTAGTGATGAAACAAATGAGTATGATTATTTACGAAAAATGTATCTTGCATTGAATCCTACCAACGGTGAACTGCAACTTCAGAAGCTAAATGATGAGGGGTATACAGTAAGAGAAATAGAAATTTTATCCAGAGTACCTAAAAGTAGCGTTTCGAGAAAGTTGAGGGAAGAGTAAATGAATAAAATTTTACAAGTTAAAATGAGATTCTCAAATGAAAAGAATAATCAACGTCCGAACGCGAGGAATTTAAGAGCACATTCCGAAACTACGGTAGAGAAAATTCAAAGTGTCTGTGATGATTTAAAGGCTATCTTACGATTTTATAAAAACTCTCCAAAGTTTTTAGAGAATATATTAGTTGATGTTAATTATAATGATATTATTGCAAAATCCAATAGAATTCAAGAATTATTAAAACCGGTAGGAAAGAAAACAAACGATATGGTAGTTGGGGCAAGATTTTCGGATGCTCCGGAAGGTCAAGAAAACCATATAATTACTTATTATGTGGATAAAAGGACAATAGAAAATACTATAGCAGATTTAGAAATAGTAAAAAAATTTTTGAAAAAGAAGTTGGGCGGTAAGGCTGTTGCGAAAAATTTTAATGAACCAGAAAATAAGTTGGAGTATGAAGGATTTGAACTTTCAAAAAGTAAAATTCGTAATATTATAGTAGATTGCTCCGTGGTTGAATCTTTTGCAGTGCCGCATGTTTCAAAAGTCCCGGATAAAGATTCGTTTTTGGTAACATTCTATAAGACGGAATTATCAGTTGCTAAGCTTTTAGAAAAGCTTAAAGTGGATGACGTGAAACATCAATATTATTTTTATGGTGATGATACAATTTCTGTAAATAAGGAGCTATATGATTTTTTAGAGACAAATGTCCCGTATCTTATTTCGATGGTATCATCTGATTTTTCGAAAATCACATTAGCTGATATAGAAGAAAAAAATGAAGAAAAAGAAATAGCTATCCCGGATCCTACAAACGAACCAACCATAGGTGTTATTGATACATTGTTTGATGAAGATGTATATTTTAGTAAATGGGTTGAAAATACAGATTATTTAGATGACATTGAAAAGATAATAGATGGGGGTAAAGATAGAAGTCATGGGACTTCCATTTCGTCTCTAATAGTAGATGGTCCAAGGTTGAATCCTTGGTTGGATGATGGATGTGGGAGATTCAAAGTTCGACATTTTGGAGTATGTGCTGAGAGGATATCAACGGTAAGATTAGTAAAAAAAATTAAGGAAATTATTGCAAATAATTCAGATATTCATGTATGGAACCTTTCTTTAGGGACAGATGATGAGGTCTCAAAAAACTTTATATCGTATGATGCGGCAGTATTAGATGAATTGCAGGCACAAAAAAATATTATTTTTGTTGTTTCCGGGACTAATGATAATCGTAGTGAAAAAAAAGGAATTTTAAAAGTGGGTTCTCCAGCTGATTCATTGAATTCTATTGTAGTGAATTCAGTGCGACGAGATGGGACTCCAGCGAGTTATACAAGAAGAGGGAATATCTTATCTTTCTATAATAAACCTGATGTTTCATATTATGGTGGAGATTATAACGAAAGAATTAAAGTTTATACTCCACATGGGGAAATGGATGAATATGGGACATCATTTGCAGCTCCGTGGATTAGTAGAAAACTATGTTATTTGATAGATGTTATTGGTTTGCCCAGGGAGGTGGCGAAGGCTCTTATAATAGATTCTGCAGCAGGGTGGGAGTACAAATTAGCAACTTATAAGAATAAAGATGTTTTGGGATATGGGGTTGTTCCGATAGATATTTCTAAAGTACTTTCTTCTGAAAGCAGAGAAATAAAGTTTATTGTATATGGAATATCACAATCATATAAGACAGCCAATTACGCAATTCCGGTTCCGAGGGATGAAGAAAATAAATATCCGTATATAGCAAGAGCAACAATGTGCTATTTCCCAGAGTGTAGTAGAACTCAAGGTGTGGATTATACTAATCGAGAATTATCATTGAAGTTTGGGCGAGTGAAACCAAATGGTCAAATAGATGATATTAATGAAAATATTCAAGATGAGGAGGGATCCTATTCGGATGAGCGACAATCTAGAAAAGAATTTAGAAAATGGGAAAATACAAAGTTTATTTCTAAAGTATTAAAGGCTAATCGTTCAATGAAATCATATGGAGAGAGATTGTGGGGGATGTCAGTGGTTTCTAAAGAACGATTGTCAACAAAAATGGATAAAGATTTGAATTTTGGCGCTGTGATTACTTTGAGAGAGGTAAATGGTGTAAATAGAATAGAGGATTTTGTGAAAGCATGCACTCTGCGTGGATGGATTGTGTCAGAGATTGATGTTCAAAATCAAATTGATATATACAATACAAATCAGGAAGAAATTATATTTGATTAATTTTAATAGCTATGGAAAGGAGTATTGCAAATGACAAAAGGTAAATTTAAATCGGTAGCGGCAACACCTAAAAATAAAAATTGGGAAAAATTAACGACACGTGCAGTCGATTTATATTCAAGAGAAGATGATGTTCGTAGCCCGTTTGCCAGAGATTATACTCGAATATTGCATTCATTGGCATATCGGCGGTTAAAACATAAGACCCAAGTTTTTTTTAATATTGATAACGATCATATTTGTACACGAATGGAACATGTTGCTCATGTAGAATCGGTTAGTCATACAATTGCAAAATCCTTAGGTCTTAATGATGAACTTACAAAAGCTATAGCTATGGGACATGATTTAGGACATGCTCCATTTGGACATCAAGGTGAAAGTGTCATCAGTGAATTAAGTAATAAGCATTTAGGTGAAAAATTCTGGCATGAAAGAAATGGCTTGAGATTTGTTGACAAAATAGAGTTACTTGAGGATAACTATAAAAAGAGTAAAAATCTTGATTTGACTTATGCAGTTCGTGATGGCATTATTTCACATTGTGGAGAAGTAGACGAAAATGGTTTAACACCAAGAGATGAATTAATTGATTTGGGTGATTTTACAGAAGCAGGACAATATCAACCAGCAACGTGGGAAGGTTGCGTGGTAAAAATATCAGATAAAATCGCGTATGTAGGAAGAGATATAGAAGATGCAATAAATCTGGGTTTTCTTAATGATGCAACAAAAAATGATTTGTTAAAAATGGCAAGAGCAAATGACCAAAATGTATTGAATACAACGGTAATTATGCATAATCTTATTATTGATATTTGTGAGAATAGTTCACCAGAAAAAGGAATCTGTTTAAGTTCACGTTTTTTGGATCAGATTAATTCTATTAAAGACTTTAATTACAAGCATATTTATGGACATGAACGTTTAGTACCATTTAAGGAGTATTCAAAATTGGTGATTAATCAAATATTTGAAGTCTTGAAGAAAACGTATGATGGAAGGCATTCTTGGGCATCAATAAAGGATAAGAAGAAATATTATCCGATTTTAATGGATTCATTCGATAAATGGTTAGCACGTTATTGTGAAGTTGATATTATCCCTGAAGGAGAATTATTAGATATTGCATTAAATTGTGAAAATGAAAAAATATATGGAGAATTAGAAAATGAAAAAATATATATCCAAGCAATACTAGACTTTATTTCGGGAATGACGGATCGATTTGCTATAAAAGTGTTCAACGAATTATTGAACTATTAATATTTGCAGGAGATTACAGAATTGTTTTTCATAATCTCCTGCATTTTCTATGTTTACAATCCCTAATTTTTATATATAATAAAAGAAGTAACAGAACGTAATAACTCTAACAGAAAGGTAAACCATCATGAACATTGCAGCTTATTGTCGTGTTTCCACCGATAAATCTGATCAGCTTAACAGTCTGGAAGCCCAAAAGGAGTTCTTCACCGAGTACACCAAGCGTACCGGTGACACTCTTGTAAGATTATATGCAGACGAGGGTATTTCCGGAACTAAAATTAAAAACAGAAAAGAATTTCTTCGTATGATGTCCGATGCGGAGCATGGCTTGTTTGATATGGTCGTAGTAAAGGATATCTCCCGCTTCGCCAGAAACACAGTAGATCTTTTGCAAAATGTACGTAAGCTAAAAGCCTTAGGTATCGAAACGCAGTTTCTCACTGCAAACATGACCAGTATGGGAAACAGTGAGTTTGTGCTGACCATTTTCGGTGCTCTTGCTCAGGAGGAAAGTGCCAACACTTCCAAGCGTGTGAAGTTCGGCAAGAAAATGAACGCAGAAAAGGGACGAGTTCCGAACATTGTTTACGGATATGATAAGACGATCGGTGATTATTTTAATCTGGCTATCAACGAGGAAGAAGCGAAAGTAATCCGTCAGATTTATAGATGGTATACGGAAGAAGGTTATGGGGCAGCCAAGATTGCCAATATGCTGAATGAACAAGGATTGACCACAAAGCGGAATTGTAAATGGAGCCAGAATGCCATTTGCCGGATTCTGACTAATGAGCTTTATACAGGAAAAATTATCAATGGAAAACAGGAAGTGACGGATTTCTTGACTGGCCAGAGAATGGAGAAAGACGAGACGGAATGGATGGTTGTGGAGCGGCCGGAACTTCGGATTATTGATGACGAGACATTTGAAAAGGCAGGGGAGACACTGCATTCTCGACATGCCTCTTTCAATATGAAGCACGAACGCCAGAGTAACAAATATCTCTTTTCTACATTGATCAAATGTAAGGAATGCGGATGGTCTTTCCGGCGGACAGTTCGTACCTACAAGAACACTTATGTCCGTTGGGTTTGTTCCGGGCATAATGGGCGAGGAGCGGACAGTTGTCCGAATGCAGTGACGGTGGATGAGGAAGAACTGATCGGAGTTCTGCAAGAGTATTTTGCCAATGTATTGAAGCAGAAGAAAAAGGTGATCAATCATGTGGTAAATGAGTTCCAGAGAGTTTACAAGGCAAAGGATGAAAATCTGGAATATGAGAAGGAGCTGAATTCGCAGCTTTCAAAACTGCAAAAGACCAGACAGAAATATATGGACATGTATACCGATGATCTGATTTCTCGTGAGGAGCTGAACGAGAAAATTGGTGGTATGAGAAAAGAAATCGAACGTCTGGAAAATGAACTGAAGATGGTATCTTATCATCTGACAAAGGGTGAGCAACTGGAAGCAATTTTGAATAACACATTCAAAACAATCGAAGATATCACAGATGTACACCAGATGACTAATGTGCAGTTAAAGAAACTGATTCAAAAGATTGAAGTGGATAAAGAGGGGAATGTAGATATCTATTTACGTCTGCTGGGTGATTTGGGCTTGGATGAAACCATACTGATTGAGGATGCCTCCAACAGTGAAGACACCGCCCATGAAACTAACATCAATAAAACAGTTCCAAATAGTAACGACCAAACATAAAGATGTAACAGAAAGATTGCTCCAGATTAATCCTGCGCTTGCAGCGGAAGCAAGGAAGGTTCTCGACATCAACAAATCCGAGCGCCATATTCGTGGCGGACTAGCTACCAGAGAGAAATATTTACATATGGAACATCGATAAAAAAGTGGTGGGGAATATCATATCCTCCCAACCATTTTCAGTTTTCATTGTAAAAGCGGCAAGTGAAACAGCTTGCTGCTTTTTATTTATCTTCCCATGTAGTATAATTATTTCATACTTTGAAATGGAGAGAAATCTATGAGTTTGATCAATAAGATTCCAAAGGAGTTTTATAAACTTTTTGCGAGCAAATACAGGGAGTATTATCAACGGTTCCTGATATCGATCTATGAGGAATCCGGCAGGTCTTATTCGCTTCTGGGGCTTACGGAACGGGAATGCTGTGCGATTATGAATGAGTGGATTGCGGCGGAGACTTTGGACTGGAGTGAAGAGCAGTTTGACGAGGAAGGAGAACTGCTGACCAGGTCGAATATGACGTTTGTCTGTCTGAGGCATCTGGAGGAATGGGGATGGCTTCGGAAGGATTATGACGAATCGTTGAACAGTTATGTGGTGTCATTTCCAGAATACAGTCAGCTCTTTGTGGAGCTGTTCCAGCGTCTGTATAGTGAAGACAGTACCAAGGAACGGGAGAGCGTGCTGGCAGTCTACAGTTATCTGTATACTTACAGTGCGGATAAGGAGAAAAATAACGAGATTCTGAAGAGTGCCCTTCAGACCTCCCAGTCGTTGCTCCGGATGCTTTCGAATATGCAGGAGGGTATGAGAGGATATTTTGATGAGCTGTCCAGACAGAGAAGCTTCCTGGGAATTCAGGAAGTACTGGTCAATGAGATCAATAACAGTGACAGTAAGAAGTATGCGATTCTTACCACTACGGACAGTTTCTATCGATATAAGGAAGCGGTAAAGGAATTAATTGACCAGAACCTGAGTGAAAATGAAGTGCGAAGGCAGCAGTTTCTGGACCAGCAGGTGCAGCTTAAAATGCAGATGGAATCGGCAGAAAGTGTTCCTGTAGAATATACACCAAAGTATCGGAGGCTGGAGCGTGCGGTTGGTCTGTGCGAGGAGGCGATGGATATCATATACCGTATTGAACGGGAATTTGATGCCATCGAGCGCAGATATAATAAATTAATTGAGCAGAAGACGGTATTTGCAAGTCGGGCAGCAGCAAGAATCCGCTATATTCTGATGGAAGGAGCGGCTGAAGAGGATCAGACAGTGACACTTGTGAATCTTCTGAACCGAAGTAGTTGTCAGGAAGAGATCCTTACAAAACTGGCGGATCGAATGCACCTGACGGAGCGTTTCCATGTGATAACGGAACGAAGCCTGTTCAGAAAACGCGATTCTGAGAGGGGCTCTTTCGAGCCGCAGGCGGTTGTTCGGGAAGAAGAGCAGAGAGAGGATCTGGATTCTTTTGTATTAAAGCCGCTTTATACAGGCAAGGAGATCGCGGAATTCCGAAGAAAGAATATAAAGGACGGCAGATTTACAGTCACCAGAGATACCGTGCAGTCTATTGAGGATCTGGAGAAACTGTTCTTTGTATGGCAGGAGGCAACGGAGATTGCGGAGAATGATCAGGAGATTTCTATCGGAGAAGAATTGGAGAATGAAGAAGGGTTCCGCTTCTCAGAACTTACGATTAAAGAGTAACCGTAATAGGATTGAAAAATAGTTCGTAAGGAATATTTGGTGAGGGATACATAGAAGAAAAAACAGGAAGGGATAACGAGATGGCTTCATATATAGAAGAATTATCCGTGACAGAGGCGGAGAATCTAAAGAAAACGATATCAAAATTATTTCGTCAGACCTGTATCTTACAGATGCGGTATGACCCGGTGACACTGACTCCCAGAGATAATCTGGATTATGAGATCTGTGCCAGACACAGAGGCTTTATAGAAGAATATCTGGCGGTCCTGGGCTGCGAGCTGATCCATGACCCACAGGAGCATATTTTCCGGCTGGTAGGAGATGGTGTAGAGACGGAGAAAATGAGTCTGACGACTACCATTATTGTTTTGCTGGTGAAAATGATCTACAGGGACAAGATTCTTGGAGAAGGTTTAAATGCTACAGTGACCACACTGGAGGAGATTAGAGAGTATGGAAAGAATACCAATCTGCTGAACCGGAAGCTTACACTGGCGGAGTGGAGAGAAGCACTGTATCTGATGAGTAAGCATCAGATGATCGAGCTGCCTGGAGCGGTCAGGGATGTGGAAGATCATACGCCGATTTATTTATACAGTACGATTAATCTATACGTCAGTGCGGCGGATATTAATGCACTGGTAGAAGAGTACAGAGAGGAGGCCGCAGAAAATGAGACAATCGAAGAAGATATTTTCCCGGGTGCTGATTAACAACTGGGGCGGTATCAGCCATAAGGTGATGGAATTCCATGAATATGTGAATCTGTTCAGTGGCAAAAGCGGTTCTGGAAAGTCTACGGTGATGGATGCGATCCAGGTGGTACTGTATGGAAGCGTGGCTTCGACATTTTTGAATAAAGCCGCAGACGATGCCAAGAATAAGCGAAGTGTCTTAAGTTATCTCCGTGGAGCACAGAAGGACGGAACTTCTAATCGAGAAAATGTAGACTTCTGTTCTCAGATTGTACTGGAGATTGCAGATACCGGAAGTAAGCTGACGACTTGTATTGGGGTGGCTTTTGAAGTAGGAAGAAATGATCTGGATCTGAAGAAGTATTGCTTCTTCAGCCATTCTGGGAAGATGCCGGAAGATGAATATCTGACGGAGAGGGGGACCCCCTATACAATAGAACAGTTGAAACGACTGCTGAATCAGCGGAGCAAGTCCGAGGAAAATCGGGGACGAGTGGATGTGAACCGCATTTACCCATCCAAAGAGGCTTATCTGAACACAGTGTATGATTCCATCTTTGGCGGAATTGACCCGGGACGCCTGATGACGATGGAAAAAAGTGCCATTGCTCTTCGGATGACCAACGGGACAGGACAGTTCATCAAGGATTATATGTTCCCGAGAAGTAAGGAAGATACGGTTTCGACCATCAGTGAGCAGTTGGGTGCATACCGGGAGATCAAGGAACGGGTAGAGGATCTGGAACACCGGATTGAGATTCTGGATGAGATCCACAAGTATGATCTGGAACTGGTGCAGGCGAAAGCAGACAAGGTACGTACGGAGAGCGTTCTTCGAATCGTGGAGATAGAGAATTGTAAGACTCGTCTGGAGGCAAAAGAGGAAGACTTAAGAGGAATTCTTGTAAGAATCACGGAACTGGAAGAGAAGAAGACGGATCTGGAAGCGGTGAAGAAGGAGAAGACGGAGAAACTTATCGAAGTAAAGGCAGAGCTTCATGCCAGTGATTACGGCCTGAAGAAGAAAGAACTGGATGATATGGAGACGGCTCTTCAGCTGCTTTCTGGAAATGCCAGACAGTGGCGCGAGATTCTCAATGGACTGAAAGCCTGGGACGAGGATGAGGAGATCAGCAGCTATGTAAGTAATCCAACCTTGCAGGCTCTGGATGATGTGGTCAATGGAGAAGTGTCCATTCAAGCTATTGAAAAGTTGAAAAAAGGAATTCAGAATACGCTGGAGATGATCGGAGAAGAACTGGATGACTTAAATGACACGATCCGTTCGACTACAAAGGAACTGAATGAGAAGAGAGAGATGGTGGAGGACCTGAAAAATGACCGGAAGCCATATCGAAAAGAACTAAAGAGTGCCCGGGCAGAACTGCAGAATGAATTAAGCAGCCGATACGGACATACCATTCATGTGGAAATCCTTGCGGATCTGTTTGATATTACCGAGGAAAAGTGGAAGAATGCCATTGAAGGCAGACTGGGACGGATCAAGCACAGCCTTGTGACGGAGCCACAGTATGCCCTGGAAGCGGCAAAGATATTTCGTAAGATGAAGAAAAAAGAATACGAGGATGTAGAACTGATCAATACATCTGCTATCAAAAGAGACCAGCCACAGGCAGAGACAGGGACATTATATGAAGCTGTTGCAGCAGAGGAGCCTTATGTGGATCTGTGTCTGAGGCGATACTTGGGGCGTATTTATAAATGCGATACAGTGGAAGAACTTCATGAGGTGCGCGATGGCGTAACGCCGGATTGTTATTCTTACAGCAATTATATCTTCCGGCATCTGAGAGAAGCGGACTATGACCGCTATGCCTGCATTGGCACGAAGGTATCTAAGAAGAAGTTAAAGGAGCTGGAGGATGAGGTCTATGAATTAGAGAAGAATCAGCTTGCGGATATGCAGATGCGAGATACATTAAAGCAGGCACAGACTTTTGAACAATTGAACCAGAATCCAGAGCAGTTATTGCAATTGGCAGGGGCCGCAGATGAGCTGGAGAAGTATCTGAAGAAGCAAGATCAGCTTAAAAAAGAACTGAAAGAATTGGAAGATGGTACCTTGACGGCGCAGCTAAAGGCGCAAAAAGAAGAACTCGAACAGGTGATCGAGGAACTGGATGACAGACTTGAGCAGATTGGTGAAGAACGTATTGGGCGTAAGAAGGACCAGGGGTTTGCAGAACGAGATCTGGCCGGATTCCAGGAAAAACTGGCATTCCTTCAGGAGGGCTTTGTCGTTAATGAAGAATTGCTGGAAGAGGTGCAAAAGACGTTGGAAACACAGTCTGAGGTGTCCTACCGTAGGAAACAAAACGACCGTCTGGCAGAATTAACGGAGCAGGAAGAAAGGGCGGAGAAAGCCAGAGCCCTTGCACGAGGCCGGTTTAACCGGGAATATCCGGCGTATGGATTTACCGGAATCGAGCACGGCAATGAAGTGTATGATAAGGTATTGGAGCAGCTGCGCAAGGACTTTGAGCCCAAATATAAAGAAGACTTCGAGAAGCAGTATCGTCTGGTCTACCATTCCCTGCGTGAAAATGTCATTGCCACGATTCACGGTGAGATAAAGGCAGCTTATCGGCATAAGCGAGAGATCAACCGGATGTTATCCAGAATCCGGTTCTCAGACAGTACTTATCAGATTGATATTCTTCCGGCCCAGAATGAGAACGGGCAGTTCTATGAGATGCTGATGGCACCGGAGCTTGACAGCAAAGTGCTGGATAACGATGGATTCGATGGACAGCTGAGTCTGGGAGAAGACGACTTTTACCAGAAATTCGAATCTCAGATTCAGAGATTGACGGAGAAGTTCATGCCACCGCGAGAGGAAGACGGGCAGAATCGGACTCTCCACAAACAGGAGATGGAGAAGTATGCAGATTACCGTAACTATCTGACCTTCAGCATGTATGAGCGTGTAGAAGATGAGCAGGGGAATGTGAAGAAAAATGCGGTAGATGAGATGGCCGGGCGAGATTCCGGCGGAGAGGGACAGAATCCAAAATATGTGGCACTTCTGGCTGGATTTGCTATGTTATATATGCAGCAGAGTAACCGTGAGTCCAAGATACGGCTGGTGCTTTTGGACGAGGCATTTTCTAAGATGGACAAAGAGCGAAGTGAAGTGTGCCTGCGTTATGCGAGAGAGCTGGAATTGCAGCTGATCGTCTGTGTGCCGGACGAGCGCCTTCAGTCGTTGATTCGGAACGTGGACAGTGTCTACGGATTCCGCAGACATCAGAATCAGATCTCGATGATGCATATTGATAAAGGAAATTATCTGGAGCTGATCGAGGGACAGACAGAGGAGCTTCAGAATCTTGATGCCTAAGGAGAGAAGAAGTGGCAAAGAAAGAGAAGAAGGATGGAACAAAAGAAACAATAACACTGATGCGTTGGCTGATCAGTCAGATTGATGGGGAAGCCTATCGGAGAGGAACGCTCTCTGGAGAGAGGCATCCCATGGTGGACCAGAAGCTGATCCGCCTCCTTGGAGGTCAGAAGAATCTCTTGTCACAGGCTAGAGAGCTGGAACGTGATATTGTGCTTGGACAATCCGGGAAGATCCGATTCGAATGGCGCGATATGAATATGGATATAAAAAAGATTCATTATTCCATAGATATTATGCCGGAACTCTGCAGAAGAGAAGGAATGGAAGACCCGAGATGCAGACAGCTACGGTATATTTCCCAGATGAAGAAATGGAAAGAGAAGGCAGAAGGTACTTGGCTTGCCGGTTATTATGCAGAAGAGATCTGTAAATTGGAAAGAGGACTCTGCTCTCTGGCATTTCAAAAAGATATGGAAGATGAGAAGCTATATCAATGTCTGGATGAAATGATTCATTTACAAGAGCCGGTAGAAAAACGGATATTCAGCGCCCGAGTATTCCGTAATGTGAAGATACCAGAAGAACGACTGACGCCATCGAAGATATTTGAACAGAAGTATGAAAGTAAAGTAATCACTATTTTGAGGCATTCGCCGGAATATGCCGATGGAATGAGTGATGATGAACTATTGAAAGTTCATGGTATCTTATCTTATGCGCAGACATTAGAGTGGAAAGGACCGCTGGTATATCTTTTGGATGGAACGGTGGCTATTGATACTTCTCTGAATCGATATGGAACAATCCTTGGGGCTCAGGCTCTGGAGCATGCTATGCCAAAGTCCCTTGCAGGTGTAAAGAAGATCATCGTTATAGAGAATAAGGCTAATTATGAGAAGATGCAGTATCAAGAGGATGTATTGTATATTTTCTGTCATGGATTTTTCTCACCGAAAGAAGTACGATTTTTAAAGACACTGAAGGATGTAGTTGACGCAGGAACTGAATATTGGCACTGGGGAGACTTGGATTATGGAGGAATCCGGATCTTTCAGTTCAACAAAGAAAACGTAATTCCAGAATTACGACCGTACAAGATGAGTAAGGAAGATTATATCCAGGCAATGGAACTTGGGGCCGGCGTAGAGATAGAAGCCGGGAAGAAAGAGCGGCTTGCTGCCATGAATGCCGGCGAACTGGAAGAATTAAAGAAATGTATACTGGAATTTGGTCAGGAAATTGAGCAGGAATTACTGGTGTGATGAACAGAAGAATTCACAATGACAAAAGCTCCCAGGAGAAGGATCTTTTGTTATTAAAAAATATAATTAGGTACCTTGATAAATGGAAAGAAATATTATATTATTTAGGTACCGAGATAAAAAGGAGGAATAATCATGACATCAGAAAATAAAGAAGTATGCACACAGTGCCCGAATCACTGCCCGATATCGGATTTGAAATGTGGAAGAGGAAGAAGAGCTATGCTTGGTGAAGGGCAAGAGCATGGAGAGATGCACGAGCGTGGAGAAGGAAGAGGACATGGAGAAGGAAGAGGACGTGGAGAAGGAAGAGAACGCAGAGGACATGGCAGACATCACGGACATGGAGAACACGGCAGCCATGATGAGCAGTCAGACCATCATGGAGAACATAGAGGAATGCACGAAGAAGACAGTCTGGCAGGACTGATGCATGCGACTGGACATTTCCTTCATCGTAGAGGTCGTCAGGGCGGCGGACAGGAAGGGATTCTTGCAATACTTGCTGAGAAGGGACAGATGAGTCAAAAAGAACTACAGGACATTCTTAGAATTCAGCCGGGCTCTATAAGTGAAATATTGTCAAAACTGGAGATGAAAGGTCTTATTATTCGTCAGAAAGACGAAGATGACAGAAGGAAAAGCATTGTGCAGTTGACGGATGAAGGCAGATCTGTGTTAGAGAAAGGCAATCCAAGGATGGACGAGTCCGCTTTATTCGAAGTGTTGAATGCTGAAGAACAGGCGGAATTAAAGCTACTGTTAAAAAAGCTCCTGGATTTCTGGAAAAATTAATTTATTGATATTGATTGCTTATTGATGATCGAATTGCTGCTTTTCTTATTTACTTGTCTTTACAGGAATCCCGGCGTAAAGCAATCACTGCAAGCATATCACCAAGTGCCGTAAAGCTGGCAGCCATGATGGAAAGTTCATCATCAGAGAGACATTCGGACAATTTGCAGGCGATTGTGGAAAGGAAACATAAAAAATGATCGAATAAATGAGCAGATAGCTCGATAAATGAAAAAAGTGGAAGAATTTTCTTGTTCAACTTGTACATTTTTTTTAAAAAGAAATTGTGCTAGTATTTTTTTAACAAAAAAAAGGAGAGATTGTAATGAGCAAGAAAACTGTAGTATTTCAGAACTTGGATGAAATCGTCAGATTTGTCCATAAGACAGAAAAATATCCATTTGATATGGATATGAAACGCGGTAAATTTATTGTAGACGCAAAATCTCTATTAGGAATTGTAAATATGGGTTTTAACAAAGAGATTGAATTGAAAGTCTACATGGACGATTGTCAAGATTTTTGGAAAGATATAGAAGAATTTGTTGCAGCGTAAGTTAGAAAACTTGTGCAGAAAAACTCCTTGGCGTATAATAGGTGCGGTGAGGAGTTTTTTATATTATGAGAGAAATAAGAAAAATAGACCGAAGTAATTATTTGTTTAGCAATAAGATGTTGCTGTCATTGATTGTCCCTCTTGTCATTGAGCAGCTGTTGTCTGTGCTTGTCGGAATGGCGGATTCTATCATGATTGCAAGCGTGGGAGAAGCGGCTGTGTCTGGGGTCTCGCTGGTGGATCAGATTATGGTTCTGCTCATTAATATGTTCGCGGCACTGGCGACCGGAGGTGTGGTCGTGGCGGGCCAGTATCTCGGACAGAAAAAGCAAGAGCAGGCATGCCGTTCCGCTACACAGCTGGTGTGGTTCATCACCATTTGCGCAATCGTTATCACCTTGATGGTATACGCAGGAAAATACGTAATCCTGCATGGAATCTTTGGAAAGATCAAACCAGATGTCATGCACCATGCGAACATCTATCTTCTGATCGTAACGGCTTCCATTCCATTTATGGCTTTATATAATGGAGGAGCAGCCATCTTCCGTGCTATGGGGAATTCCAGAATACCTATGCAGGTATCCATTATAATGAATATTATCAACATCGGCGGAAATGCAATTTTGATCTATGGATTTCACAGAGGAACAGAAGGTGTGGCAATACCGACGCTGGTATCCCGTATGGCAGCAGCTGTCATTATCATTACGCTGCTTTGCAATCAAGAACTGACCCTGCATATAGAGAAGACCTTCCGATATCGTGTTGACTGGAATCTTGTCAAGAAAATCCTGAGTATCGGAGTACCGAATGGACTGGAAAACAGTATGTTCCAATTGGGGAAAATACTGGTGTTAAGCCTGATCTCGACTTTTGGAACTTATGCGATTGCGGCTAACGCAGTAAGTAACGCCATCGCCCTGTTCCAGATTCTGCCCGGTATGGCAATCTCATTTGCAGTCACTACCGTCATCTCAAGATGTGTCGGTGCCGGTGATTACGAACAGGTAAAATATTACAACAAAAAGTTACTGATCATTACTTATGTAAGCATGGCGGCAACAGTAGGCTTTATCTTCCTGATCCTGCCATTCATCCTAAGAGCATACAATCTGTCAGATCTGACAGCAGAAACAACCAGACAGATCATACATTTCCACGGAATCAGCGCCGTCCTCATATGGCCGCTCGCATTCACACTTCCAGGAACATTCCGGGCTTCCGGCGATGCCAAGACCTGCATGATCATCTCTATCACATCCATGTGGATCTTCCGGATCGCATTCAGCTACATCCTTGGAAAATATCTCGGCATGGGCGTGTTCGGTGTGTGGGTAGCCATGGTCATCGACTGGGTATTCCGCACCATCTGCTTCATCATCCGCTACTTCAGAGGGAATTGGAAAAAAGATGCAATCGTATAATTGGGGACGGGGGTTTTTTCATTTTCCTCCGTCCCAGATTCGATTTGCCGTGTCCCTTTTTGAAAAATCGGTGTCCCCCTATTGTAAATATTTCGCCGCTATTTTATAATATAATTTACCGGCAAATGAAAATGCCGTTTTGATAGGAGAGAAAATATCAGGGAGGAACACAGGTGAAAAGAGAGTTAGTAATTGTCATTGATTTTGGCGGCCAGTACAATCAGCTGGTAGCGAGACGTGTCAGAGAATGTAACGTATACTGTGAAATCTACTCTTATAAGACAGACCTTGAGAAGATTAAAGAGATGAATCCGAAGGGAATCATTCTCACAGGAGGACCAAACAGTTGCTATGAGGCAGATTCTCCGACTTACCAGAAAGAGTTGTTCGAACTTGGCATTCCGGTTCTGGGATTGTGTTATGGAGCTCAGCTTATGATGCATGTGCTCGGCGGCAAGGTGGAAAGAGCCGATGTCAGAGAGTATGGAAAAACAGAGGTACTTATTGATAAAACAGATTCTGCGGTATTCCAGGGAGTATCACCGAAGACTGTCTGCTGGATGAGTCATTTTGATTATATCTCCAAAGCAGCTCCGGGATTCGAGATTACTGCGCACACGGTAGACTGCCCGACAGCAGCTCTGGAAAATGCGGAAGCAGGCTTGTATGCGATTCAGTTTCATCCAGAGGTTCTGCATACAGTAGAAGGAACCAAGATGTTGTCAAATTTTGTGCTTGGCGTCTGTGGCTGTGCCGGAGACTGGAGAATGGATTCTTTTGTAGAAGAATCTATCAAGCAGATTCGTGAAAAAGTTGGAAATGGAAAAGTGCTTTGTGCATTATCCGGTGGCGTGGATTCTTCTGTGGCAGCAGTATTGCTGTCCAAAGCAGTCGGTGATCAGCTGACATGTGTATTTGTGGATCATGGACTTCTTCGTAAAAATGAAGGAGATGAAGTGGAAGCAGTCTTCGGACCAGATGGAAATTATGATCTGAACTTTATACGTGTCAATGCACAGCAGAGATTCTATGACAAGCTGGCTGGAGTAGAAGAGCCGGAGAGAAAACGTAAGATCATCGGAGAAGAATTTATCCGTGTCTTTGAAGAAGAAGCAAAGAAGATTGGTGCAGTAGATTTCCTTGTACAGGGAACCATCTACCCAGATGTTGTAGAAAGTGGTCTCGGCGGTGAATCAGCTGTCATTAAGTCCCATCACAACGTTGGAGGATTGCCGGATTATGTTGATTTCAAAGAAATTATCGAGCCGCTCCGCGATCTTTTCAAAGATGAAGTAAGAAAAGCAGGACTGGAACTTGGTATTCCGGAAAAACTGGTATATCGTCAGCCGTTCCCGGGTCCAGGTCTTGGAATCCGTATCATCGGTGAAGTAACCGCTGAGAAAGTAAAAATCGTGCAGGATGCAGATGCCATTTATCGTGAAGAGATGGACGCTGCAGGCATGAACAAGACCGTAGGCCAGTACTTCGCAGCACTTACCAATATGCGAAGCGTCGGGGTTATGGGAGATGAAAGAACTTATGACTATGCAGTGGCATTAAGAGCTGTGAATACGATTGACTTTATGACAGCTGAAGCAGCTGAAGTGCCTTATGCAGTACTGCAGAAAGTCATGAGCAGGATTATCAATGAAGTAAAAGGCGTGAACAGGGTAATGTATGATTTGACCAGTAAACCGCCGGGCACAATAGAGTTTGAATAGTAGGCGGTGGGCCAGAAAGCCTTATTTTACGGGGCTTCCGGGCTTTGGCCTTTGAAAATTGCATTTTTATTGCATTTTTTAATTCACCTGCTTATGATACTCAGCTGTGAACTGATTGCTTGTGTAATCAGCCACACTTTCTGTTGCAGGTGTATAGGTAAGTTTTCCTGTCAGCTTCTTTGCTACTTCAAAGTTGCTGTTTGGATATAAATGCCCATAGGTTCCCAAAGTCGTTTGGATTTTTTCGTGTCCTAAACGGTCTTTGATGATTAATGGGTTTTCTCCCATGCTGATTAACAGGGAAGCGTGGGAATGCCGTAAGGCATGAATTTTAATACGGTGGACACCAGCAAGATTTGCCAGCTTTTCGAGGGCTCTTGGTAGAGTTGTCTTGCTGGTGGGCGTTCCGTTATAGCTTAATACAAAATTACATTTCGATAGAACTTTCTGTTGAACTTCTTTCCATTCTTTCAGCTCTTTAAGCGTATCATCATCTATAACGATATCCCGTATACTAGCCTGCGTTTTTGTCTCTACAAATTTGTAGTCGGTCATGGTTTTGTAGTAAAGATTTTTGTTGATGCTGAGAATACCTGTTTCAAAATCAATATCTGACCATTGCAGAGCCGCAGCTTCTCCGATTCGCATTCCAGTCATAAATAACAACCAGTAAGAAATGAACAAGTAGTGTTCATAGTAATCCCCCTTATACAGTAGAGAAATGACTTTCTGGAATTCTTCCAGTGTCCAGAAATCAATTTTCGGTTTTCTGCTTTTGACATTTCCGATCATTCTGGCCGGATTTTTCTTTGCAAGTCCCAGAACGATAGCTCTGTCAAATGCGACTGCAAGCATTCCCTGTATAATCCTCACATAATTTGGGCTGTAGTTTTTTGCCAGTTTTAATTGCCAGTTTTGCACATGAATTGGCTCAATTTTGTCAGTATTCATCTTATAGAAATAGGCAAAGTGTTTTTCAATGGTAGCATATCTGTTCTTGTATGTACTTTCTTTTACCTGGGTTTTATACCAGGGAAGATAAATCTCTTGAATAAATTTTTTGAAAGTCACTTCCTCTTTCTTTTCAGTAAGCTCATCTGGTGTAGACAGAATAAGCTTTGAATATTCTGCCCGAGCCTCTTTCTTTGTTGCAAATCCACTGCGATATTTTTGTATTTGTTTCCCAGTTACAGGGTGTTTTCCTAAGTTCGCCCTGAAATAATAGGTTCCGTTAGTTGCTTTCTTGATTGGATCTTTTGCCATGGTTACACTCCTTCTCTAATGCAAGAAGTACACTTAGTTTTCAGTATCTGGCAAAGTGATTCCCAATAATTCCTCAACCGCTTCCTTTGGCACCCTGTCCAGTTTCTTTGATTGATAATAAGTATGGCCCTTGGCAATCATCAGCTTTTTCGCTTCCCGGATAATATCTGCTGAAAAAGAAGGACCATAACCTAACTTTATCAAATCACTTTTTGTTACTGTAATCATTCTGCTCCTTTCTACGGACAGGATAAAACTTCAATACCTGTCCATTATTATATCAAGTTTAGAGTAATTTTACTATTGTAAAATAGCCTGACGAAAAATGGTAAATCTCCCAGAATCCAGTTCCTATGCCCTTCCAGGCCACGTAGAAGGCGTTACTATGTAATCTTAAAGCTGCAGGCACGCAATAAATGCAGGCACTATCTGCAGCACCTATATCAATCTTCTGAGAGGTGTATGAAATTATCAAGGTACATCTGGGGCCTTGCCCATTCACTTAGAAATAGTCATGAAATTTTGAAGATTGGAAGAATTTTGGAAAAAAATTAAGCTGCCATAAAAGGCAGCCTGTAAGAATCATTAGGGATGTTTGGAGGTTAATCTTTTGAGAATGGATATAACCGCCATCATATCATCCTCATCCAACTGTTTTAAAAGATCGTTTGCTTTTTGATAAAGAGGTAAGTTATGAATCCTTTCATCAAAGAACTCCTGTGGTGTAATATCAAAATAACGGCATATTTCATAAAACTGGCTCATGGAAGGCAGAGAACGTCCGGAGCTGATATTCTGGATGTAACTTTTATTTTTACCAAGATCAAGACTCATTTGATATTCGGATACATTTTTTCTAAGGCGCAGCTCTGTGATTCGGTCTGCAATATATTTTTCATCCATTTTTTCTCACCTCGTTTTCTTTATTTTAATCTATTTACGAAAGTGAAATTACGGATTAAAATAGGTGTATTAAAAGTAAAGAGAATAATATTATTGATTATATCCGTAATTTGCGGATATAATACAACATACATGATCATATACACAGAATCTGGCGGATTGCAGACGTTTATTTAAAAAGTTATCAGTAAAAAGATGTGTTATGTGTATGATTTCGGGGTATGATGTAATAGAGGTGAGTCAGATGAAAGTAATCGGAACAGAACAGGAAATCGAATGGATTAAAGAAGCCTTGCAGAACAACTGTGAGGGATGTCCCCTTTCTGCATTGTGTGCAGGAGCTGCTAAGAAAGACAGTGAGCAGTACGGAAAGGTAAAACAGACATGTAAAGAATTCCTGGGTGAGCATATTGTTTTTATTATAGAAAACAATATATAGTATATATAGAATTGACACAAACAATATCTTGTGCTACTATACTGATATAGTTTGTTTTTTATGCATTCCCTTGTAGGGAAGTTCTGGGATTGTGTGAATCCCGGAATCAACAGGCAGAGAAAAACTTCCTGTCTGGCATAAGCTGTTTATGTTTGTATAAAGTGTCACTATGCGGTGTGTATCGCGGTAGTGATGCTTTTTGTTTTATTAGGTAAAATACCAGAGATTTAGGAATGGATGGAGAAATACTCTTTTCATTCCTTTTTTTATTTGTTTAATGGCAGATGATGCAGCCACAACCAGCTTTGAGCTGTTTATGGATAAAACTTATTTTAAGAAAGGTGGAAAGACACATGAATGAAACAAGAATTTTTGCAGATGCGTATCAGACGACGTTTGCAGACCCAAAGGAGATGCTGGAATTTTTGGCACAGAGAGCAAAAGAATCTTCCTGGATCCGTAAGCCTACAAGAACACTGCGACTGGTTCCGGCTATTCAGGAAGCGGGTAAAATGAAGGACACAGTAGGAAAGAATTGGGAAGAGATCCTGGAGGATACTGAGAATAATACCCAGCTTGCCTTAAAAATTAAGGGTGAGACCTATCCGGTGCGTACCTGTGCAATCCGGACAATTCTGGATCGGGCAGGAATTTCTGGATCGGGGCTTAGAAAACTGGAAACAGCAAATTATGCGAAGGTAGTGAATTATTGCCTGAAGGTAGCGAAAGGGGATGCTCTGATCAAGATTGCAGATGGAAAAGTATCTGCAGTTCACGGTGGAGATCATCATGATTACAGCATATTGGATATGCGGGCAGTATTTGAGATGACCATGCAGTTTCTGAATACCAATTTTCCGGGAAACAGTTACGTGGAAGGTTCCGGAATGTTCGATCATTCCATTGTTTCCGCAATGTGGGAACTTGGGGGAAATCAGGAACTTCTGGATACTTACAGGGATGCTTTAAGTGATCATGGCATCAGCGATAATATCATTGCACCCGCTGTAAGGCTTACGACATCAGATGTTGCAGTAAGCGGAGCAAATCTGTATCCGATGCTGACTTGTTCCAGCAGTGGCAGGACGATCAGTCTTGGCAGTCCAATTAAACTGGCGCATACCGGTGGCGCTGATATGACACAATTTCTGGCAAATTTAAGAATGCTCTGTTCCAGATATCAGGATGCAATTTCAGATATAACGAAATTGATGGATATTGAAATCCATCATCCGCTGAATTGTATTCGTTTATTGATGAAACGCCTGGGAATCCGAAAAAAATTGATCAATGATGTGGCGGAAATGTTTGAGTTCCAGAAAGGAAACGGACCCTGCACTGCACATGACATTTATTTTGCTATGAACGAAGCATCGTTCTTTGCAGCCTGTGAAGGAATGCAGGGGGCAGCAATCATTAATCTGGAAGAACAGATTACCCGTGCATTGGCTTTAGACTGGAAAGAGTTTGATGTAGGCGGAGCAATCAAATGGTAAGGCAATAAGAAAAATCAGAAGGAGGAAATAAAGAATGACAGGACTGAATTTGAATTATGAACCGGAGATTGTAGTGGATATCAGTGGACTTACGAGAGAGGAATGGCTTGATTATCGTAAAAAGGGAATTGGTGGCAGCGATGTAGCCGCCATCATGGGAATCTCCCCGTTTGCGACAATCAGGGATCTATATAACAACAAGGTGGGGATTCTGCCTGCTATTCCGGAGGAAGAAAAAAGTAACTGGGTTGCAAAGGAAGTCGGGCATCGGCTGGAAGATCTTGTCGCAGAAATTTTTGTCAGAAAGACAGGACTGAAGGTATTTCCGGTAAGAAAAATGTTCCGGCATCCTCTGTATCCGTTCATGCTTGCAGATGTGGATTTTTTTATTTTATTTCCCGATGGTACATATGGAATTCTTGAATGTAAGACCTGTAATTACAATGCAAGTAAGAAATGGGATGATGATGCAATTCCGGATAATTATGTGCTCCAGGTCAAACATTATCTGTCGGTCATGAACATGCAGAAAGCTTATATTGCATGTCTGTATGGGAATAATGAAGACGAATTTGTATTCCGTTTTCTGGAGCGTGATCTGATGGATGAAGAAGACCTAATAGAACAGGAAGCATTCTTCTGGGAGGAATATGTTGAAAAACATGTGGAACCGCCGTATAACGGAAAGACAGACCTCATTTTAGATAGTATCCGAAGATCTGTGGGATATGCGGACATTAGTCTCCCGGAAATCGAATTATCATGTCTGGAATCTAAAAATCTTGAAAGATATCTTGCTCTGGCAGAGGAAAAATCCCAAATTGAAAAAAGAAAAAAAGAGATCGAAGCGGAGCAGCGAGCGATCAGTGTGCCTTTTGTGGAGCAGTTAGGAGCCGGATGCAAAGCCATTTTAAAGGATGGTACGAATTGTTACCGGGTTACGTATAATCCGACAAAACGTACACAGATCGGAAAAGCGCAGATGGAAAAGCTGAAGATTCAGCATCCCGATATTTATGAAGAATATGCGAAGACAACTGAGAGCAGAACGTTTCGTATAAAGAAGGAGGCTGCATAGTGTTTGGCAGATTCAGACAGGAGGGATGTGGAAGATGCGATGCAGATATGTGAATAAGATTTATATGAATGAAGGAAATGGTTTTACTGTAGCACTCTATTGTACCCAGGATACTTCGGTGCCGTTGTCAGCAAGGGATAAGTATCTGGCATCCCGAAAGATGATCGGGTTTACTGCTGTTGGATACAATTTGCCCCTTACAGATCAGATTGAACTGGAAATGGAAGGAGCCTGGGAAAACGGAAGTCATGGTCTACAGTATAAAGTGGAATCCTTTATGGAAATTGTTCCCAGGACGAAAGAAGGAATTGTTGGATATTTAGCTTCTGGAGCAATAAAAGGTGTCAGACAGAGGACGGCGGAAGCCATCTATCATCAATTTGGTCTGGATACGCTGGAAGTCATTGAAAAAACGCCGGAGAAACTGCTTTCCGTTCCGGGAATTTCAAAAAAGAAACTTCATGGGATTATGGATTCCTTTGGGAAGAACCGGGTGTTTCGGGAGCTGATGACCTTTCTGGCTCCTTACAAAGTGACACCAAAGAAAGTGAATCTGATCCTGCAGACATTTAAAGATGAATCTGTGGATATCATCCGGAAACGCCCATATATGTTATGTGCAGTCAAGGGATTTGGATTCCTGACAGTGGATAACATTGGCAGGGCACTTGGGAAAACGCTGAATGATCCCATGCGTATTTCCGGGTGCATCAGTTACGTGTTAAGTGAGGCTATGAAGGAAGGGCATCTTTATCTGGAACAGGAAATTTTAACAGAACAGGTACTGGAAGTGCTGAATAAAGATCTGACTTTTCAGGCAGTGACTGCTCAGAATGTAAGCAATGTACTCTACCGTCTGGTCATGCAGAACAGCATTGTATTAGATGGGGAAAAGGTCTATACCTTCCGCCAGTTTGAAGCAGAGGAACAGACCGCAGCCATGGTTGCAAGGCGGATTCTTTATCCTATGGAATCGCTTGATGTGGAGACTGAACTTGTACAGGCGCAGAAAGTCCTGGGAATTACACTGTCAGAAAAGCAGAAACAGGCGGTCAGGATGGTGTTTGCCAATCCCATCAGCATCATTACAGGTGGTCCGGGTACCGGAAAGACAACTGTTTTAAAGGTAATCCTTTATATTCACGGCATGAAATGTAAGTCTGAAGTGCAGTTAATGGCACCGACCGGCAGAGCCGCAAGACGGATGGCAGAAAGTACGGGTAATCAGAACGCCTCGACCATGCATATGGCACTGGGGCTTCTGGGAGAAGATTATACGGCTGAGTTTACCTATCTGGAGGCAGGGTTTGTCAATGTGGATGAAACGTCCATGGTGGATATGCGGCTGGCTTATGAATTTTTCCAGAGAGTCAAAGGGAATACAAGGATCCTTCTCGTGGGGGATGTGGACCAGCTTCCTTCGGTGGGAGCCGGTGATGTATTTCGTCAGCTTATCAAATGTGGTCTGATACCGGTCACAGTGCTTGACCTTGTATATCGTCAGGGTGCCACAAGCAGCATACCAGTGAATGCAAAGTTGATGCAGGAGGGAAAAACCAACCTGATCCTGGGTGATGATTTTGTGTTTGTACCCTGCAAAGGGACAGAAGAAACTGCAGATACCGTAAAGAGACTCTATCAGGAGGAAGTCATCCGAAATGGTCTCGACCAGGTGCAGATCCTGACCCCTTTCCGGATAAGGACTGCGGCTGGTGTGGTGGAACTGAACCGCACGCTGGAGGATATCATCAATCCACCAGTCAGCGGAAAGAAAGAACTTGTGATTGGAAAAGACGTATTCCGGGTTGGGGATAAGATCATACAAAATAAAAATACTGCACTTATCAGCAACGGAGATATGGGAACCATTCTGGATTTTTATGAAGACGAGGAAGGAAGCTTTAAGATCAGTATCCAGTTTACGGAGAACCGGATGATAGAGTATGAGCTGGAACAGATGGAAATGATTGAACATGCAAATGCGATTACGGTCCACAAATCACAGGGATCGGAGTGTCCGGTAGTGATTATTCCGTGGGTGAAGGCATTCTATGTTATGCTGAAACGAAACATTCTCTATACTGCAGTGACCAGGGCCAAGTCCAAAGTCTATCTGGTCGGGGAGTGGAACGCAGTATGTCAGGCGATTCATACCGATGACAGTGGAAAGAGGAATACAGTGCTTGCAGAGAGAATCTGCAGCTATTATGACCAGTATCAAAGCCGGAATAAGCCTGCGCAGGAAATGGAACAGTTAAAACTTGCAGTATAAAAATTTTAAGAAATATTACAATCTCAGAGAAATGCAGACTATTACTCTATGTAGGGTTTTCGTCTGCTTTTATTTTGAACAGAAATCGAAAGGAGCAGAACGAATGAAATCAATCTTATATGACAAATCAGAAGCTGTTGCAGCACTCAACCGGGTGGAAGGATTTAATCCTGTGGAACTTGCAAGAAGACTGGAAAAGGAAGGACAGGAAGACCAGCTGTATCTGGATGTGAAATACCGGAAACTCTGGTTCCGTCTGGTATATCCCATGGGAAAGATTATTAGTATTGTCCGCAGTTTTTCAGAAAATGCAGCTTTGGTGGAAGCGAGAATTTATCTGGATAAGTGTGACGCAGAGGATAACTTTATTGCTAATGCGTTTTCACAGAAATTCCGGTCAGAGGATCCGAATTTTGGAGCGAAATTTCTGGAACTTGCGGAAACGGCTGCTGTCGGACGGGCACTGTCAGATGCCGGGTTTGGACTTCAGTTTGCGGATGTAGGTGAAGAAAATGATCCGGAACAGGTGGATGCCGGGATTCAGATTCCGCAGTCATCTCAAAATTCAGGAACTGTGCAGAGTCCTTATAGCGGGAATCGGGCTGATTATCAATCGACTGAAAATACGTATCAACAGCCTGAAAGGCAGATGACGGGTGGTTCCATTCCGCCGATGCAGCTACAGTCTGGCATGATGGGACAGTTCTTCCAACAGGCACAGGCAAATGGCTCCATCATCGGTCAGCCATCCATGCAAAATACCTATGGCCAGCAGCCGGGAATGAATTCCATGGCGACAGGTACAGTGGGAATTGCGCTAGACGGTTCCCTACCGGTAGAAGAACTTCTGCAGCATATGACTTATGAGCAGGCGGTGCAGGTTGAGATTCCGGGCAAAGGGAAATATGGCGGCAAGACTATGGGCCAGGTGGCAAAAGAAAGTCCGCAAAGTCTGGACTGGTTTGCCAGAAGTTATTCCGGAAATAACAATGCGGTTCCGGCTGCAGCTAAATTTTTGTTAAATAAAGCATTACCAATGGCAGGATAGTGGATTCTGCCTGTTAAGACCCACAGTCAGCTATCTGGCTGCAGGGGAAAGGAGGCTTGAATATGGATGTATGACATGTCAGGGTTTGATTACGATATCCGCGATGTGGTGCGTGTACTGAATCTGCAGGTGCGTCGGAAAAATCCCAGTTCCTATGATGTGGACTGTCCTTTCTGCAACCATAAAACGGGAAAGATGAATGTCAATATCAGGAAAAACGTCTTCCGTTGTAATTATTGCAATGAGCAGGGGGGAATGTTGGATTTATACGCCAAATTATATGGACTCTCCAAGGCAGAAGCAAATCGGCAGATCCGGGAGGCATTAAACCTGGGACAATACCGGGATGATTATAAGATTCCGGAGAAAAAGCCGGAGCCTGAGATTCCCGAAAATAGTGACCGTGCATCGGATGCGGAAATCAACCATACCTATTCCATGCTGCTTTCCTATCTTACGTTATCAGAAAAGCACAGGGAAGACTTGCTGGCGAGAGGGCTTACGGACGAGCAGATCGAGATGCAAAGATATCGGAGCGTTCCTCTCTTTGGATTAAAAAGTCTGACCAGGAAACTACAGGAAAAAGGATGTATGGTAGAGGGAGTGCCGGGATTTTATCAGGATCAGGATGGAAAATGGACGATTCATTTTTCAGCAAAGAATTCCGGATTCCTGATCCCGATTCTTTCCATGGAAGGTCTGATCCAGGGATTTCAGATCCGGCTGGATCATGTGACAGATTCCAGAAAGTATATCTGGTTTTCTAGTGTAAATTACCAATATGGAGTCTCATCTGGCAGCCCGGTTCATGTAATCGGGAATTTGGATGCGAAAGAAGTGTATGTGACAGAAGGCGCTTTAAAAGGAACCATTGCTCATTATCTATCCGGAGCTACGTTCTTATGTATGCCCGGAGTGAACCAACAGCGGAATCTTCGCCCAATTTTGGAGAGCCTTTCCAAAAGAAATCTTCAGCTTGTGTATGAGACTTATGACATGGACAAGAAGATGCCGGTTGTCTGTGATAGACAGTATAGTAAATGCAGCGAATGCACGCAGAGTAACAGGATTGGAGAGTGTCCTTATAAGGTAAAAAAAAGGGAAATCATTCAAAGTGGGTGCAGGAAACTGTACGAACTTTGCAGGGAATGCTCATTACCGGTGAAGCGCATGCTTTGGAATACGGATGAAAACAAAGAATGGCGTGGACAAATCAAAGGAATTGATGATCTCTATTATGATTTGTACATAAATCAGACAGATAAAATGTCTCAAAGATTATAGAAACTGGAGGACCGGAGTATTCTGCTCTGGTCTTTCTTGAAAGGAGAAGATTTATGAAAGGCAAAAGAAATGTACCACTACTGTTTATGATGATTGCATCGTTCATTATATTTATATTTGCCGTAGGCAAATTAATAGGAATTTTTCTGGAGTATCAGAAAGGCGATCGTACGTATGAAGAAATTATGGAGTACGTACAGGATCCAGAAACAGATGAGCAGGGTAAAAATGATCCGGATCCAGAAGATGATTCAGGATTTACGTTCCTTCAGGTAGATTTTGAAGGATTAAAGGCTCAGAATCCGGATGTGGTAGCATGGATCCAGATACCGGCACTGGACATTAGTTATCCGGTTGTGCAGGGAAAGGACAATTCTTACTATCTGCATCATATGTTTGATGGGAAGGAAAACAAGAATGGCAGTATCTTTATCGACTATCATAACCAGCCGGAGTTTACGGACAGTAATACGATTGTGTATGGGCATAATATGAAGAATGGAAGTATGTTCGGAACGTTGGACAGATATCAGGAAAAATCGTTATTTGAGAAGTATCCTTGCTTTTATATCTATCTTCCGGACGGCATCTTAGAGTACCGGATCGTATCCAGCTATGCGGGAATGACAGGAAGTGTGGGTTTCACTTACCGATTTCCAGAACTGGAAGATTATCAAGACTTTTTGGAAAAGATTATATCCTACGCTGCCTATGATACAGGAACGGAAGTTACGGATACGGATCATATCGTTACGCTTTCTACCTGTGTCAACTCGGATCGAAATTATCGATACCTGGTGCATGGAAAACTGGAGAGGAACATAAAGATGTATAATGAATGAAGGCATCGGCAGCTATTGCTGGTGCCTTTTCACATTTTTTGAGGGTGTGGTTGCGTTTTACGTAGGTAGTACGTACAGAGTAAGTAGAAAGAAAAAAAGGAGTGATCATTTATGATTAAGAAATTAAGAGTAGCCGTAGATCAGGGCAACCGTAATATGAAGACCTGTAATCATGTATTCACGACAGGACTGACAGAAATGGATAAGAAGCCTGCTAGGGGCGAGGTATATCTGCGGTATCAGGACAAGTATTATACGCTCAGCGAACGCCGTATCCCATATCAAAGGGATAAGACTTCAGACTCCCGATTTTTTGTGCTTACATTATTTGCAATTGCTATGGAATTGGAAGACAAGACACAAATTCAGCCAGATGATGTGATTCAGATTGAACTTCCAATCGGACTTCCGCCAAAGCATTACAAAGAGCTGTATGACAAATATGAGAAATATTTTAAAGGTGATGGAAAAGTGTTTCAGGTGGAATACTGTGGAAAGGAATATCATCTGTGTATGAAAGATGTGAGGGCTTTTGTGCAGGATTTAGCTGCCATGATGACAAAAATGGATAAGATTGGGGAAGCCCCGAAAGCAGTAGGAATTGATATTGGGGGATTTACAACAGATTATCTGCTATTAAGAAGAGGAAAGCCAGATATGGATTACTGTGATTCATTGGAAAAGGGCATCATTACTATGTGTAATGAGATCATTTCCAAAGTCAACAGTGAATATGACATGCTGCTGGAAGAAATAGATGTGGAAAGTATCATTCGTGGGAAAACAGAGTTTTATGATGAGTATGTAGTCCGGGCGGTTGAGAATATGGTACAGGACTATGTCACAGATCTTCTGAATAGTATTCGTGAACGAGGTGTGGATACGAAATCTGCTTATACCGTTTTCATTGGCGGCGGCTCTATTCTGCTCAGGCGATTTTTAGAGAAATCAGACCGTTTGGGACGTTATCTGTTCATTGATGACCTACGTGCCAATGCAAAAGGGTATGATCTTCTGTATCGTATGTATGAAAGCAGCAAATAGAATGGGAAGTGATTGTTGTGACAAAAAAGAACCCCAATAAATTCACGATTGGATTTAAGAAGAATAATGCTTCCCATCAAAAAGTCGTTGAGATTTTAAATAATACGGAAGATAAGGCGGATTTCATTGCCAGCGCAGTACTTCATTATCTTGGCGAGGGAAAAGAAACTGATTCTTTGAATCCGGACAAGTCTTTCCTACTGCCATTGATTAAAACAATTGTAAAGAAAGAGATTCAAGAAGCAATCTCGGAAAAGAAATATGTCACTGAAGAAAGGGCAGCTCCGGATGAGAAAGTCATGGATCTGTCTGGTTCAGAAGAGGAACCGATTGTTCTTGATGATCATATTATAAGAAATATTTCAAATGCATTGGATGCATTCCGAGGTATATAGAAAAGAAGCAGCCCTTGATTGGGCTGCTTCGAATTTTGTCGAAAAGTTTTTCAATTCATAAGTCATTCATAACTGGCTCATAAGTCGCTCATAAATGGCCATTCTATAATCAAACAATGGTGAAGTGGAGAATGAAAAGAATTACTTTTGTTTTCGGAGACCTTCAAGGAGTCCACGGAGCGTATGTAAAGCCAGTTGTTTTTCTTCATCTGTACAATCATTTAATTCATAAATGATCTGTTCGATATAAGGATCTGCAGGTGGATTGTCGTGGAAGATGACGGAATCAAGCGAAATATTCAAGTATTTGGCTAATAGACTCAGAGTTTCAAGTCTGGGGTTAGCATTATAGTTTTCAATATCGGATATTGTGCGTAGCGAAACGTGCACATTCTCAGCTAGAGTATTCTGTGAAAGATTTCTGCGAAGGCGCTCTTCTTTGACCAGATCTCCGAGCAATTTCTTAACCATCATTTTCATCACCTCACTTAATGCATATATTTTACTCTAGTTCGGCAGTATATGAAATGTGTTATGCTGCGTGAACTAGAGCGATATAATGCGTGAAGTGAATAGAGAATAAGAATGTTATTTGGGAGAAGAGTCTGATTGAGTTACACAGATCGGTATAGACATAGCAAGAATTTATTAAAAAAATCTTATACCAATATGTGGAACACCCTTCTGGTGAGTATGCGGAATATGCGTTAATAACATGTGGTTTAGCACATAAAATAGTATGGATAATATGGAAAGTCGAATTAGGTAATAGCCAATTCGACTTTCTTTTTGTTTGTCGAATATTATCGAACAATGGAATTCGGTGTCGGTCCCCGCCTTCTGGGATTTCAAAAGAAAAATGAAATCAGAATACAGGAGGATAAATAAATGGATGAACATACTTATACTGGTTCGAAAATAAAAAACCAATTTACTGCATACATACTGGCACAGATCCGGGGAACCAGACAAAATTATTTGAGAAAAATGCTGAGGATTAACAGTAATGAAATGCCGGCAGAGAATCTGATAATGGAAGAAAATAGCATTTTGGTAGAAGAGAGTCTGGAGATGGAATATCGTGAAGAACTGTTAATGAGAGAGGTAGATGGGTGCTATCCTGAATGGGACGAGATGAGGGATCAAAAACTTGTCGAGGCATTACTCTTATTGCGCGAGGATGAGAGAAAACTGATCTATCAGCATGTGTTTGAAGAACGGACGTTTGATGATATAAGCCAGATTAATGGTTTGCCACCTTACAAGGTGAAAGGAATTTATTATTATGCAATCCGTAAGATTAGAAAATGGATGGGAGGTGAAAAATCATGAATTTTGAGGAGGTGCTATTTCGAGCACAGATGGGAGATCAGGAGGCAATATTGCAGATACTGGAAATGTTTCGGCCTCTATTAATAAAAAACTCTTTGATTAATGGAAGATTTGATGAGGATTTGTATCAGGAGTTGAGAATTGAAGTACTGAAGTGTATTAGGACATATCACGAATTGGTGTAAAGAGATATTCGTTGAAATGTGCCACATTAACATGATAAACCTATTGACTTGATAGGGATTAGATGGTAATATGCGTGCCATAAAAATGCAAAGGAAAAAGGTCACGATAAAAGCTGTTGTAAGAACTAATACATTCTCTCAGATATGAGTTCAAGCAGACCCAAAAGAAAAATGTTCCGGTAATCAGCTGGATGCAAGTGTATTCTGCATTGCTAATATCTGTCAGACTAGGATGTGTCCTCTGGCAAAGGTCATGAGGCGGGAACTGAAGAAACATGGCATAAGAAAACTGAAAGTCGTGTGTTCTGAGGAAAATCCGAGACGACTGCTGGAGGATATGTCCATTAGCTGCAGAACTCATTTCAACTGTTCATCGGAAGAACAGCATAAATATATCGAGAGAAGAGACCTTTCAGGCAGTGTGGCAGTTGTCCCGATAGTCGTCGGACTGATCCTAGTGGAGAAGTGATAAAAAACCTTGCTAGAAATTATGAGGATTAGAATTATGTGGGAAATTACAGTAGAAGAACTAGAGAAGATAGAATCTAATCAAAGGATTGTTGTAGATATTCGTCCAAATGAGCAGTTTCAAAGGGGAACGTTCCCGGGAGCAGTGAATATCCCGATGGATGAATGGGAAGCACATAAAAAGGAACTGGACGTGACCAAAACCATCTATCTGATCTGTCATACTGGGGACAGAAGTCAGGAATATGTACAAGAACTGGTGAATGAGGGCTATCGTGCAGTTAATGTGGAGGGTGGCTATCGTGCTTACTTGCGTTTGTCTCTATCCAGATTCATGCAGGAGGATTCTCAGAAAGAAAAAGAGAAGAAGAAAGAAGAGATCGAACGCAGCATTATCAAAAAATATCGGCGAACAATCTGGCGGGCTTTTACCAAGGCTTTGAATGAATATCAATTGATTCAGGAAGGGGATCGGGTGGCAGTCTGTATTTCTGGAGGTAAGGATTCCATGCTTCTTGCAAAATTAATACAAGAACTGAAAAAACATGGCGAGATCAATTTTGATGCAACATTCTTGATTATGAATCCTGGATATAATAAAGATAACTGGAAAATAATTCAAGATAATGCAAAACTTCTTGGTATACCGCTTACTGTATTTGAGACAAATATTTTTGATACGGTGGCAACTATTGATAGGAATCCGTGCTATCTTTGCGCAAGGATGCGAAGAGGATATTTGTATTCAAAGGCAAAGGAGCTGGGATGTAATAAGATTGCTCTGGGACACCATTTTGATGATGTAATCGAGACAATCCTGATGGGCATGCTGTACAGTGGAAAGATTGAAACTATGTTGCCAAAACTTCATAGTCAGAATTTTGAAGGAATGGAATTAATACGTCCATTGTACCTCGTGAGGGAAGACGCAATTCAATCCTGGAGGGATTCCAATGGATTATATTTTATTCAATGCGCCTGTCGTTTTACAGAAAATTGTGTAAGTTGCGGAGGCGGAAGAGGATCTAAGAGAGATGAGATGAAGAAACTGATTGCGCAGTTTCGAAAAACCAGTGATGTAATGGATGTTAATATTTTTAATAGTGTAAAGAATATTAATTTGAGGAAAGTAATCGGATACCAGATGGATGGTGCGAAATATAATTTTCTGGATGATTATACTTGTAGTAAAAGTAACGAGTGAAGTAGATAGGTGACGGGTATGGTAGTAATAGATAAATTTCTAGAACAGCACAGTCTTACAGAGGAAGAGTATATTAAGCTACTTGAATATTGGAACGATGAAGTAGTATTTGCTAGGCTTAAAGATGAAGCGGTCCAGATTAGAAAAACATATTATGGAAATAAGGTACATACCAGAGGGGTGATAGAATTTACCAATTACTGTAGGAATAACTGCTACTATTGTGGTATTCGGAGAGATAATTGTAATATCATACGGTATCGCCTTACTAAGGAAGAGATTCTTGCATGCTGTCAGAGCGGTTATGCTCTCGGGTATCGCACGTTTGTATTGCAGGGCGGAGAAGATCCGTGGTATAAAGATGCGTATATAGTAGAAATTATTCAAGATATTAAAAAACAATTTCCAGAATGTGCTGTTACTTTATCTATCGGAGAAAAATCATATGAGAGTTATCGAAAATTTCGTCATGCAGGAGCAGATCGATATCTGCTACGGCATGAGACAGCGGATAAAGAATTGTATCATTTACTGCATCCTACATCCATGAGCAATAAGAATAGAAAACAATGCCTATATAATTTGAAAGAACTTGGATATCAGGTAGGAGCTGGTTTTATGGTGGGAATTCCAGGACAGACAATGTCTCACCTTGCAAAAGATTTGGTGTTTTTGCAGGAACTTCATCCCGAAATGGTGGGGATTGGTCCATTTATTCCTCATCATGATACAATATATGATAGCGAAACAGTAGGAAGCTTCCAAATGACATTGTTTCTGTTGGCAGTTATCCGAATTATGTTTCCCAAGATTCTCCTTCCGGCAACTACCGCATTGGGGACGGTGGATCCGCTGGGAAGAGAGAAGGGACTTGCTGTCGGAGCGAATGTAGTGATGCCTAACTTGTCACCGATAGAGAAACGTAAGTTGTATGAATTGTACGATAATAAGATTTGTACTGGTGATGAAGCGGCTGAGTGTAGACAGTGTCTCCAAAAGAGAGTAGAGAGCGTCGGATACCGTTTGGTAGAAGAGCGGGGAGATGCGATTGGATAATAGGTAAAGAGCTTAATTATAGTTTTGTTGATAGAAAGAATAATCGTTGATTAAATAAATAAGATACCAGAGGAGCAATCTTCTGGTATTCTACTTTGTTCCTTTCAAAAAATGTGCAGATTCCGGGCAAGTGATTTCCATTATTTTCTCTATCGTCAGATGTAGAAGATGGCTTTGCTCTGTATCCGCAGCTTTATAATATACTTCTTTTCCATCTCGCCTGCTGACAATCAATCCTTTGTCTTTTAGCTGGCGCAGGTGATGCGATACTGCTGGACTTGTCATATCAACCAGTGCAGAGATATTGATAACACATTCTTCGCAGTGACATAACAACCAGTAAATACGAATTCTGCTGCTATCCCCAAGTAGCTTAAACATATCTGCAACAGTTTGAAAAGTATCTGTTTTATCTAATGTTGTTTTCAACTGAGTTACTTCTTGATTATTATGATGATGGTGAGGCAAAATATCTGCAGACATTACAATGACTCCTTTCGTTTCTTATCTGTGTGCAAGTAGATTCTACCATATTCAAATCAATTAAACAAGTGCTTAAATTTTGAATAGAATAGCCCAAATGGAAATTATATTCGCCCAAATGGAAGGTTTATTATGTTACACTATTGACTTGTATTTGCCAGAATTATATAGTGAAGTAACGTTAGTTAAAAGGTTGTTTAATTGTTCATGCGAACTCCAAAAAGAACTCGTTTAGAATGTCACGATGAACAAAGGATGCATTTGTCAGAAAAATACAACAAAAAAGCAATCATTGAATTAGTGTACTGGGAATATGTTACATTTTAGTTTTTGAAGAAAAGGGAGGGGAATAAGAAAATGAAGAATGGGCTAATGCCACAAGCTATGTGGCGGTGCTTTCAGGGTTCTTTTATGCGAGAAATGTATCGTATGAGCAAAGAGAATCCACGAAAAGTAATGGCAAAGGCCAGGAAATGCTATCAGAATATTTTAGTAGATATACCAGAATTTGAAAAAGGAGATCCTTTTCTTACGAATATTTTGAGTGCAGCAATGCTGGCATCGGTATATCTGGAATTGGAAGAGAAACCAAACCTTGAACAAGTTACCGACTTTTATCATCATGCCATGACCAACAATATGATTATGAAGTGTTTCCTTAAATTGGGTAGCAAGTACACGCCAAAAGCGCAGGCAAAGTTGAAACGACAAGGTGAGGAAAGTGTGAGGCGGTCAGAAAGAAATCCTTATACATGGTGTTTTCGTTACGAAACGGGGAGGAACATTAACTGTTACTCAGCTATTTTTACCCACTGTGGTATATTGTACTTGTTGAAGCTGTTGGATATACCAGAGATTTGCCCGGCAATGTGTACTTATGATTATGATATGGCAGAATTAAGTGGTAGTACATTTATTCGTAAATTCACACTAGCTGGTGGAGAACCATGCTGCGACTGCCATTGGACAAGAAAATCCTAAAAAAGTACTTATTGTAATAAAGAGTTCTCAAGGTAGATTTTCACAATATGAAATTTTGCCTTTCGGTGTGATGTTTGCTTTCTATCGCTATGTTTGCCCTTGGTATTTTGTTAACAGGCTGTTTTTTCATCGAAGTATTTGCAACCTGGGCAATTAGCTTTGGCATCATTTCCCTCGGTGCAATTGCAATCGGCGATTTTCCTGCTGTGGGTGCATTATCTGTTGGTAAATACTTCGCTCTCGGTGACAATGCATGGGCAATGATTGCCATAGGCGATACGGAGGTCGTCGGAAGTGCGTTTCAAAAAATCGGTGAAATTTCTACATAGGATATTACCTATGTAAAACAATCGCTCAATACGATTGTTCCGACTTACCTCTCGTGGGCAAAAGAAAAATGTTATGCCAGGAGCTTGGCATTACCATATCCGAGTTAATGAATGGTAAAGCGGATAGTAGTATTCGAGAGTTTAGCGAAGAACAAATATTAGACATGATTGGGTGGATACAGTAGCTAGAAAACAGGAAATGTACATATTTGGTATACTGTTGATAGTAATGGGAATCGCATTGTTCGCTTTTTCCAGGTTGTTTGGCGGAACAGATTTTCTGTCCAGATTAATGGCAGGGATATCTGTTGGAGAGATGTCTGTTGGAGTATATATCATTGGTCGTTCACTCGCAAAATAATAGATATATTGCTTGCTACGCTAAGTAGCATAATCAGAATTAAGTAAACTGGTCAAAAATTAGAGAGGTTTTTGTGCGATGAAATTACTTGTTTATGGAGCTGGCGTTATCGGGTGTTTATATGCGGCATTGTTCAGTGATGCCGGACACCATGTTTGCATATACGCAAGAGGACAGCGGCTGGAAATTCTAAAGAAAAATGGATTGCTGTACTCTAAGGATAATAGCATTCTGAAAGCGGAATTAACGATCATTGATAAATTGGAAGATGACGATTTATATGACTTTATTTTTTTGCCTGTCAGAGAAAATCAAGTCTATATTGCATTAAGGGAGCTAAAGAATAATTGTAGCCCTAATATTGTTACAATGGTCAACACACTGGAACCATATAGTAATTGGGAAGAAATTTGTGGAAAAGGCAGAATTGTTCCTGCGTTTCCGGGGGCGGGCGGAAGTTTTGATGAAAATGTGCTTCACGCAGCTCTTACTCCGAGGCTTATTCAGAAAACAACTTTTGCTGAGATTTCGGGAGAAAAAACGGAAAGATTGTTGAAATTGGCATCTCTCTTTAAGCAAGCTAATATACCGTATCAGATTGTTCAGGATATGCATGCCTGGCAATTGAGTCACTTGGCAATGGTTGTACCTATTGCGGATGCTTATTATATGGCAGACAACCCAGAAAAGGCGGGGTATGACGGAAAAGTGATGCTCTATACTGCAAAACAAATGCAGCGTAATTTTTCAGCACTTCATAAATTGGGAATAGAATTATCTCCGCCCAAAATGAATTTCTTTCGTCTTGCACCGGTTTCTATATTGAGCATGGGATTGAGTTTCGTGTTCAGAAGCAAATTTGGAAATATGTTCATGTATCAACATTCAATGAAAGCGCCAGATGAGATGAGGCAGCTACATGAACAGTTTTATAGATATATTAAAAGCAGTTTAGCATAAATTAAATATTGCGATAGAATCCATATGTTTTAGTCATGGAAATATTTCGAGGATGGAAATCCATAATAAAATCCCAGAGGATATTCTGGGATTTTATTTAGTTTGGATAGATCATTTTAAGAGTCTTTTTCGTAATTACCATATTATCCTCATAATTTCCCCATAATATTCCCACATTCATTATTTATACTATTTTTACACTTCACGAATGCTTACAGGAGGGATTGAAATGGAGGATAAGGAGAGAAATCCAGACATTCAGGAGAACAGCAATAATCAAGAGATAAAAAAAAGTAATTTGGATGAAAATAATGAGGAATCGGTAGTTTCTGATTTATTACATGTTCTTGGAATCAAGAAAAAATCTAAAGAACAAGGGAAAGAACAGGCAGAGAAAATATATGACGATATTACAAATAGAAATGAAGAAAAAAACTTTCAGAGAAATCAGGAGGATACGCCGCTTCAGATAGAAAATATTAATCTTGAAGAGATAGAGCAGGTACTATCTGATTCATTAGATGATTTTGAATTAAATAAAACGCCAACCAAACGCAATACAAGGTGGAAGATTATAGGAATAGCAGTGACTATATTTTGGGTCGTTGGTGGACTTGTGTGGAAGTTCCTTCCGGATTTAGTTGAGTCTCGACCTCCAAAACCTGACGTGGTGGGTTCATATAACGGTAACAATATAACTATTGATCAGTTGAATCAATTTATTGAAGTTGAATCAGCAAAAGAACAGGAACATATTTTTTGCCCAACTCATGGATATGATCATTCAAAATGCGATTCCACAGAGGAATGCGAAGTTCATCCTATTGATTCACTTAACGGTTATCAGCAAATGGTTACCAAGCTGGCAGTAGAGAAGATTGTCAATGACTGGGCGGAGAAAAAAGGAATTACAAACCGTGAAGAAGTGCAGCATGGGATGGAGGATTTGCTGAATGACGCTACGGTAGAGCAATATATGGCAGATTTGCATGAAGATAATATTGTTCCGGAATCTATTCCAAAGCTAGAAGTGCAAGAATATTACAATAAAAACCAGAAGGATTTTGATGGCAAGACATTTGAAGAGGTGGAGGATGAAATTCGCCAGACATTGTCGAATCAAAAAGATGAGAGTTTTATAAGTGATTATATTGAAGAGTTGAAAAAAACAGCAGGTCTGCAAGTCAACTTTGAAGTGCTACAAATAGACTCTCCGACGGATGAAGAGATAAAAAACTATTATAATGTTAACCTGGAACAATATCGGACGGAAGAAAAGGCTGAATACAGTGAGTTTAAAATAGCTAAGGAAAAAGCTGACATAGCGAATAAAGCGATACGTAGGATTAAAGGAGGTGAAAGTTTTCAAGATGTGGCGACAGCTTTTTCACAATCAGGGAAAGTGACAAAGGGAACTCTGACAAAAGGGACAGATGACGGTAGTACAAAAGCTGTTATCTGGGAAATGAAGGAAGGGGAAGTCAGCGATCCTATTGTGAATACAGATGGAACGGTAAGTATTCTGAAGCTGGATAAAAAGCAGGCAACCGGGACCAAACCTATTTCAGAGGTTTCGGATAAAATCAAAGGAACCCTTATGCTGGAAAAAATGGATAAAGAATATACAGAAAGAAAAAATGATATGCTCTTTTCTGTTCATAGCAGACGATACACTTTAGGTGAATTCTATACGGAATTCAAAGAACTCTCGGAAGTTTATAGACAGAAACTTTTGACTTATGAATCAAGAAAAAAACTTGTAGAGCAAATCATTGCAAAAGAACTCTTACTTGAAAAAAGTGAGGACGGTGCTTCTTCGGACGGCAGTAAAACACATGATTTTGAAGAACTGAAAATACAGTATCTTTACCAAGTCATGCATCAGGAGGAAGTGGATGCAAACTTGAAAGAGCCTACGGAAGAAGAAATTGCAAAATATTATGAGGAAAATAAAGAACTCTTAACAACGCCTGCTACTGTGGAATTGAGCATGATCTGGATTGATCAGGGAACAAATGGGGAGAAAAAAGAGCAGGCTTTGACAAAGGCAAATGAAGCGCTTGCTTCCGTACGTGATGGAGAGGATTTTGCGGAGGTGGCAAAAAAGTATTCGGAGGATTCTTCTGCATCTTCCGGTGGGGAGCTTTCTGGTACCTTCGATAAAGGTCATATGGTGCAGGAAATATCAGATGTTGTTTTTTCTCTGAAAAAGGGGGAATTTAGCGAAGTGCTGGATTACAATAAAGGATATTACATTTTTTATGTAAGAAATCGCATGGAGGAGAACCTTGCATCTTTGGAGGAATTGTCGGAAGGAATAAAGAGTCATTTACAAGAGCAGGAACATGATCGGCAGATACAGGACATGGAAGAGAAAATGCTGGAAGAGGCGGAGTTTAAAATATATAACAGAACATTAAAGAAACTTCTAAAAGAAGAAAAAAATAACACATAGACACATTTGAAAGGAGAGAAAAATGGGCAGAAAGGAAAAAACGATATTCATAACGCTTATTGCAAATATCATTTTGATTGTACTGCGGTTTTTCCTAGCAAAAATATCGGGGAGCATAGGACTGGAGGCAAACGCATGGCATTCATTTACGGATGTTTTCGTGACAAGTGTAGTATTTGCCGGACTGATGGCAGCGAGACATGGCACAGAAAAACTACGGTTGGCATCTAAAAAGTTGGAACATTTACTCGCAATTTTTGTATCAGTATTTATATTTATTATGGGAATAGAAATCTTGTCTGATGCATTAAGCGGGGAACAGACAGAGCTTAAATATGTGCCATTTGTAGCGGCTGCAGCTTTTGTCGGAGTAGCAATTAATTATTTCATGGCAAGGTACAAAATTTATGTAGGAGAGCAAACAGGGTCGTCAAGCCTTATAGCGGATGGTTACCATTCAAAAATGGATATGTACTGCTCTATAGCTGTGTTAGTGGGAATCGTAGGTTCCTTGTTTGGAATGCCGGATCTGGATAAGATCTCTGCGGTTGTTGCAATGGTATTACTGATGATATCAGGCTATGAAATATTTACATCTAATTTGTCTATGCTGCTACATCCAGAAATGGAACAGAGGACGGATGTACATATGGGACATGTGCATGGTTTTCATGGAAATAAGAAGATGATTGCCGGTATAGCTGGTGTGCTGACCGCTGCCTATCTTTTGTCCGGAATCTATTTTGTGGGTTTAGATGAAACCGGAGTTGTTCGCAGGTTTGGAGCTGTTGTGAACGAAAAAGTAACGCCTGGGATTCATTATCGACTGCCAGCTCCGTTTGAAGAGGTTAGTATTATAAAGTCAGATAATGTTCAGAAGATTGAGGTAGGGGTACAGGAACTTCTGACTGGAGATACAAACTTGGTTAATGTCAACCTAGTGGTAAATTATCGGATTAATGACACATCGGATTATGTGTTGAATGTATCTGATGCCGAGTTGCTGATTCAGTCAGGAGCAACCACAAGCATACGTAAAATAGTAGGAAAGAGTACAATTGATTATATTCTTACAGAAGGAAAAACAGATATTGAAAAAAGTGCAAAAGGGCTTTTGGAAGCTGTGATGGAAAAGAATGGTACAGGTATAGAAATTGTCAATGTACAGCTTGTACAGGCAGATCCGCCGGAAAGTGTAATGGCAAGTTTTCAGGATTTAGCAACAGCACGGCAAGATAAGAGTATATACATCAATGATGCATTGGCTTATAAAAACACGATTATTCCACAGGCCAATGCAGACGCTTATAAACTGGTAGCTGATGCAGAGAGTTATAAACAGAATAAAATCAGTACAGCGGAAGGAGATGCGTCCCTGTTCACTGCAAGACAGCAGGAATATGCGAAGTCAAAGGGGGTTACTGAGTTCCGGATGTATATGGAAGCGATGGATAAGGTCTTGCCAAATGTACAAAAGGTGCTATTAGGAGTAGGTGTTAATGTTGATAACGCAGAACTATGGATTGCAAACCAGAAGAATGCATCAACACAATCGGAGGAATAGATGTGAAAAAACGGTGGAGGTAATCGAGATGATAAAAATAAAGAAAAGAATATCTAAACATATGATAGTTGGAGGTCTGTTGACAATAGTAATTTTTGTAGCGGCTCTTGTAGTTTACAAGGTGGATGTTACTCAATATGCGGTAGTGACACAGTTTGGAAATCCGGTAAGAGTGGATGAAAATCCAGGCTTGAAAGTGAAACTTCCGGATCCTATCCAGTCAGTTCAGTATCTTGATAAGAGGGTACAGGTATATCAGACTTCTTCTATAGAACTACTAACACTGGATAAGAAAAGTGTGGCATTGGATTATTATGGAACATGGAAGATAGTAGACCCGATAGCATTCTTGAAAACGGTGAAAAATCAAGTGGGTGCAGAATCACGGCTTATGGATGTATTTTCTTCAAGTCTAGGAGTGCAAATGGGAAAATATAATCTGGAACAGCTTGTTAATACAGATGAACAGAAATTGGAACTAGATAAAATGACAGAAGAAGTAGTGGTATATGCGAAAGATCAGGCGGCAGATTATGGAATAGAAGTTGTGGACGCACAGATTCGTGTATTGAATTTTCCAGAAGCAAATAAGCAAAGTGTCTACGACAGAATGAGTGCAGAGCGGGAACAGATGGCACAAAAATATCGTGCAGAAGGAAGTGAACAAGCGTCAAATATACGTTCTGATGCAGAAAAAGAGCAACAGCTTATTTTAGCTGAAGCTTATAAAAAAGAGCAACAAATCAAGGGAGAGGGTGATGCGGAAGCTATTAGAATTTATGGAGAGGCATTCCAGAAAGATCCTGATTTTTATGAATTTATCCGTACCTTGGAGACTTACGAAAAAACGATAGATGGAAATACTACTTTGATATTACCGTCCACGGCGGAAATCTTGAAGTATCTAGGTGGTAGTTCAAAATAAGGCGAGGAGGACAGGCTATGTGGAAACGAAAAAAAAGAGTTTCCCCAGATAAAAAAGGCGAAAGCTTCTTAGAAAAAGGGAAGAAACTAGCTGGAAAAATAAATGGAAAAGAAGGCCGAACTGTGAGAAAAATTACAGTTATAATAAAGAAGATATTCCGAGGAACCGGTGGGAATACTATAAATGATTTGAAAAATGCATTTGGTCATATTAATCCTAGAAAAGCGATTCTGGCTGTTGGAGGTGCGGTAGTTGTTATATATTTGCTAACAGGAATATATATTGTTAGTCCTGGAGAACAAGCTGTCATTCGACGATTTGGAGTGGTGCAGGTACAGCCGGTGGAGGAAGGATTACACTATAGATTACCATTCCCGATTGACCAGGTGCAAAAGGTAAATGTATCAGAAGTAAGACGAGCTGATGTAGGGATGTCGCTACCGGAACATGTACATCAGCCAGAGGAAGAACCGCAGGCGATTCAGTTGTTAACAGGTGATGAGAATATCATTACGACACAGGCAGTTGTTCATTATAAAGTAGTGGATGCAGCCAAATTTTTGTATAACATCAATGGGAGCAGTGAGCAATTGGTACGTTACAGTGTTGAATCTGCTCTTGTACGAATGATGGCAAACACTGCCGTGGATGATGTACTAAGTTCGGAAAAGGTTGTAGCACAGAACAATATTTTGCAAATTGCACAGAATATTTTAGATAAATATGATTCAGGTATGCAAATTACGGCTTTTAATATTAAGTCAATTGTTCCACCGGGTGAAGTATCAGATGCCTTCTTGGATGTTACAACTGCAAAAGAGGAGAAAGAAACAGCTATTAACGAAGCAAATGGTTATTCTAACAGCTTGATTCCACAAGCGCGTGCTGATGCAGAGAAAAAAATTTCTGCGGCGGAGGCTTATAAGGAAGAACAGATTTCGCGCGCAACAGGTGATACTGAAAAATTCCTGAGTATGCTAAAAGAATACCAGAATAATTCTGCAATTTATACGGAGGATACGACAAAATACAGATTGCTTCTGGAGACATTGGATAAGATTCTTCCAACAGTAAAGATGTATATTGTTGATTCATCAGGTGGTAATGTGGATGTGAAACTGTTTGACCCGAGTCTTCAAAGTGGTATGAATATTACAGATAGCTCTGGGGTGCAAGCACAGGATTCGGGAAATTAACATATAAGCAATTCCATCGGCATGCATAAAATAATATGTCTGATGTTTATATAAAGGGGCAATAGATGGGAAAGAAGGGGTTTGAGTAGATAGAGATTATGCAACCACATGTTTTCAATCCCATCTGCCCTATGAGATTTCATTATTGTGAAATAGTTTTAAACTAATACATACAGAATAACCTTGGGTAAATTATCAAATTGATAGAGAGGAGGATAGTAAGGAAGATCTAGTACTGCCATTGGGAATTATTCCATGACAGTACAGACCATCATTATGCTGTTATATAAAGAGATTGTAATTTTGGTGATAATAGTGTTTGCTATAGTCATGATTCTTATTGGGTTTGCTGTTATCATGACGAGGTATCACATACTTAAAGGGAGTTTGGAAACAGACGATAAAGAATACATGATGAAGATTACAGTTCCAGAAGAACGGATGGATAAAATAAATTTTGATGTAGTTATAAAACAATTTACCATATCGAAGGAATTGATCATGATAAGGACATCTGAAAAAAATAAAAGCTGTGAATATTATTATCATGTATTGATTAAGTCAAAAGCTGAAAAACAGGCTTTACTGACAAATATATATAAAATGAGTGGAGTATTGGAAGTAAGATATAATAGAGACCATAAAGATAATTAGCTACTGTCTGATTATCCTTATGGTCTGCTTTTTATTAAGAAATATATATTTTAGTGAATGTTGGAATGAATTCTTCGATATTCCAACGGAAGCATTTGGTATACTTCATGAAAAGCTGTAGAAAAGCGGCTCTGGCTTGTATAACCGACTGCTTTAGCAATCTGTGAGATGCTGTTATTGGTTTCGGTAAGCAGTATAGCAGCTTTTTCTAGTCGGTGCTCTCTCATGTGTGCAGCAAGAGAATCTCCATATACTGCTTTAAATACAGATTTCAAAGTTGTAGGGTTCATTAGATACTGTTTTGATAACTCTTCAATTGTTATCCGGTGGTTTATGTTCTGTAAAAGGTAATCATGGATTTGGCGGATAATTTCCACCTGTTCCGACTGGTATTTCCCTGGTTCTTTTCCGGAAGTGATTTTAAATTCACTAAGATAGAGAAGTAGCTCGAGGGATTTCAATATGAAATATTGTTTCCTGAGATTTTCGGATAAATTATAAAATCCAGAAAAGATTGCTTCTGTTTTTTCATTGCCTGTAAGTAAGGAGAAATTTCCACGAGAGCAAAATTTTTCCGAAAGCATCTGCCCTGTTATTTTTGTCCCTCTTAAGAGTTCTGGGGGTGCCTGATCAAATTGTGAAAGATCAATGCAGACAGTAAGTCCTTCATAATGACCGCTGGGCAGAGTCATGACGGAACCGGCGCATAGTTGCCTTGTGTGAAGTGAGAAATCACCAGGACCAAGGTAGATGGAACGACCGTTTTTCATATTCCAGCCGATTCGTCCATAGCGACAATAGTTAATTTCCAAAAGTTCCTTTTCTGGTTTGTGGTTACAGGAAATCTGTTCTGCTAAATAATCTTGAAAAATAATAGTAATTCCAGTCAATAATTTCCATGAAATTTTTTTGCCCTTACCATTTGGAAGCGTATCAAGGTGTTCAGAACAGACAGGAGTATCTATGCAGGGATATGTCTGTTCAAAAAGGATTCCGTCCGGGATATTTATGAGTTCATTCTTGATTTGTGTAATATATTCGTTATACAAAAGGCACCTCGTCTTTCTGATAATTAATAGTCAGATTATCAATATCTACTGTTTAAAAATATCCTTTTTAGAAATGTTTTTATCCATTTTGGAAGGGACTGTCTGCAACCTGTTGACTTCCATTTGTGCAGTAATTATACTACAAACATAACAATTAAACAAGTGCTTAATGGTTAAATCTAAAAAGTGAAAAGGAGAATTTGTAATGAAGAAAACCTATAAGATTGAAGTTGATTGTGCCAACTGTGCTAATTTAATGGAAGATGCAGCAAGAAAAACAGCTGGTGTTGCTTCTGCTACAGTTAATTTTATGACTCAGAAGATGATTGTAGAGTTTGAAGAAGGCAAGGATGCAAAGCAGGTAATGAAAGAAGTTTTAAAAGCCTGTAGGAAAGTAGAACCTGACTGTGAAATTGAGATTTAGTTAGAAGCAGTATTTTATGGCGCTCCGGATGCAGAAAGCGGAAGGGGCGCTGATTTGAAGTATATAATTCAACAAATAAGCAAATATTAAATTGAAAGGAGGCTTCGTTATGACAAAGAAGCAGAAAAAAATGCTGGTTCGGATTCTTATTTCGGCGGTCATGGTGGTAGGTTTAAAACTCCTGCCGTTTAATGGATTTATAAATATAGTACTTTATATGGCGACATATTTGGTGATTGGCTATGATATATTACGGAAGGCCGGAAAGGGAATTGTGAACGGTCAGGTGTTTGATGAAAATTTTTTGATGGCTGTGGCGACAGTCGGTGCTATTGCACTTGCTACTTATGAAAAGAGTGGTGATTATAGTGAAGCAATTGCTGTTATGCTGTTCTATCAAGTAGGAGAATTGTTCCAAAGTTACGCTGTGGGTAAAAGCCGCAGAAACATTACTGCCCTCATGGACATCAGACCAGATTATGCAAATATTGAACGTGATGGGAAGTTGAAAAAGGTTGATCCAGATGAGGTTGGTATTGGAAACGTGATCGTGGTACAGCCGGGTGAAAAAGTTCCTATTGATGGAGTTATCATAGAAGGAACTTCAGCTTTGAACACCAGCGCACTTACCGGAGAAAGCATGCCAAGAGAGGCCGGTGAGGGAGACGAGGTAATCAGTGGATGTATCAATATGACAGGGGTACTGAAAATCCAGACTACAAAAGAATTTGGAGAATCAACAGTTTCTAAAATCTTGCAGCTAGTGGAGGATTCTAGCTCTCGTAAGTCACATTCGGAGAATTTTATTTCTAAATTTGCAAAAATTTATACACCAGCAGTATGTATTGCTGCACTGTTGCTGGCAGTTTTACCACCTGTTTTTAATTTAATTACAGGAAATGCGGCAAACTGGGCAAACTGGATTTATAGTGCGCTTACATTTCTTGTAATTAGCTGTCCGTGTGCATTAGTAGTTAGTGTGCCACTCAGTTTTTTCGCTGGAATAGGTGGAGCCAGCAAAGAAGGTGTTCTGATTAAAGGCTCAAATTATATGGAAACATTATCCCAGACGAAAGTTGTAGTTTTTGACAAGACAGGGACACTGACTCAAGGAGTATTTGAGGTGAGCGGTATTCATCACAATGAGATGGAGCAGGAGAAACTTTTAGAATACGCAGCTTTGACAGAATGTTCTTCCTCCCATCCGATTAGCAAGAGCCTTCAGCGGGCCTATGGAAAAGAAATTAACCGTAGTCGTGTGACAGATATTGAAGAAATCAGCGGACATGGATTGATCGCAAAAGTAGACGGCATTGAAGTGGCGGTCGGTAATCCTAAGTTGATGAAAAGGCTGAATATTCCGTATGTGGACTGCCATTCTGTTGGAACTATCATTCATGTAGCAATTGATGGGGCATATGCTGGTCATATTGTAATCTCTGATATTGAAAAGCCAAATTCTAAAAAGGCAATTGCGGAATTGAAAAAAGCTGGAGTTGAAAAGACTGTTATGCTTACAGGAGACGCAAAGAGGGTTGCTGAAAAAGTTGCTTCTGACCTTGGCATAGATGAAGTCCACAGTGAATTACTGCCTAGCGATAAGGTTACTCAAGTGGAACGATTGTTAGAACAGAAAGGGAAAAAAGCGAAGCTAGCTTTTGTAGGCGATGGCATCAATGACGCTCCGGTGCTTGGACGTGCCGACATAGGAATTGCTATGGGAGCAATGGGATCCGATGCGGCTATAGAAGCAGCAGATGTGGTATTAATGGATGATGATCCAATGAAGATTGCTAAAGGGATTAAAATTTCTAGAAAGTGCATCTCTATAGTTTATCAGAATATTGTATTTGCTTTAGTTGTAAAATTTGTTTGCCTTGGTTTGGGTGTGGTTGGTATTGCAAATATGTGGATGGCAATTTTTGCTGATGTAGGGGTGACAGTAATCGCAGTATTGAATGCAATACGTGCTTTGAGAGTACACAATCTATGATAATTAACGATTAATGTTTGACTTGTAATAAACTTAAATATATAGGCGCAGACACCAAAAGACTGCGCCTTTTTTAGGAGAATAAATATACAAATGAAAAATGTATACGATACGGTTCAGGTTGATTATAGTCAATTGGCTGAATTTTTTAAGGTGTTGGGTGAACCTACAAGGCTTCAGTTACTTTTTTTGCTGTCTGACAGAGAAATTTGTGTCAGTGAGTTGACAGGTTATCTCAATGCATCACAGTCTACGGTATCCCATCAGTTAAATATATTAAAAGCTCATAAACTCATAAGAAGACGCAGAGAGGGCAAGCAGATATATTATTCTGTATCTGATTGCCATGTGAGTTTGGTTACCAAGTTAGGAATAGAAATTGTTACAGCCCGGAAATAGTGAAAGTTTATTAGCTTAATCTCCACATAATCCCCACATCATTCTGATATAGTAAAACGAACAAGATTAATTAGGTTACATGTGAAAATATTCCTATATGAGAGGTGAGATTATTTTATGGAAAGGCGAATATTTATGATTCAGGGACTGAACAATAAAGATTCTGCAGATAGGATATGTGAGGAACTAAAGAAGATTGTAGGAATAAATAAAATAGAAATTTATTTTGAGACGGGGCAAATGATTCTTGAAGCAGATTACGTATCTATGCCGAGGATTATAAATGCGATTATTACCATCACATCTATATTGGACTATAGAGTTACGATTATAGAGGTAGATTGAAGCGAAGACAGGATATGGAACTAATGGAAAGTACAAAAAAAAGGACGGTATTGATTGTAGATGATGAGATCAAGATTACGGAAGTGTTGGAAGCATATTTAAAAAATGCAGGATATCAAACAAAGTCAGTACATAGTGGACAGAAAGCAATAGAGGCGGCAGAGGAACTGAAGCCGGATTTGATTATTTTGGATTTGATGCTACCGGATATTATGGGAGAAGATGTCTGCCAGATGATTCATCAGAAGCAGGATATACCTATCATTATGTTGACTGCAAAAATAGAAGAAAATAATATGGTCAGGGGTCTGCAGATTGGTGCGGATGATTATATTGTTAAGCCTTTTAGTCCAAGGAATGTATTGGCCAGAGTAGAGACGGTGTTAAGGCGCACTCAGAAAAGGATGGAGGAAAATAAGCAGGATGTTGTAATCATAGGAAATCATTATATTACAGTGGATTTTACATATCGGAAGGTAGAAAAGCAGGGGGAGGAAATCCATCTTACACCGACAGAATATAAAATTTTTGAACTATTGGTTAGGTCACCAAACCGTGTATTTAGCAGGGAACAGATTATATCTTATGCATTGGAGGATGAATTTGCGGGATATGATCGGAGTATTGATACTTACATAAAAAGTATACGACAGAAAGTGGAACCAGATGGAAAGATGCCTAGATATTTTGTGACAGTGTACGGTGTTGGATATAAATTTGTGTTATAAGAGGTGAATATGAAAACCATTAAGAGTAAATTGATTTTGACATATTCTTTGATTTCTATTGCCGTCATCTGTTCCATTGCTGTTGCGTTTATATTTAATATGGAGAGAGAATTTGAAAATTATGCTAAACGACAGCAGGAACAGAGAATATCCAATATCGTGAATGAATTACAGGACTTATATGATGCGGAAACTGGAAGTTTTAGTCAGGAACAGGTAGAAGTTATAGGAAATGCTGCAATGCAAAATGGGGTTTTTATCCATTTGGAAACAAAAGGTGGAGAAATGGATTGGGATATTCAAACACACAAGAGTGAAGAATGTCAACTTGTTTTAGAACATGCTGAGAGTAATATGCGTAGCAGATATTTTAATTTTCAGGGTAAATATCAGGAAGAAATATATACTCTGTCTTATGAAAATAAAAGCGTTGGAAAACTTACGGTTGGCTATTATGGACCGTATTCTTTTTCTGATGAGGAACTGCGTTTGATGAATAATCTCAACATCTGTTTTGTAGTTATTGGTGGGGTGTTTGTTGTAATAGCTATTATAATGGGAGGAATCATGGCACGAAAAATAGCGGAACCAATTTCAGATGCTGTCCGGGTGGCGGAAAAAATAGCGAATGGTGAATATGGAGTAAAGTCTTTGGTAACAAGCCGTACTGCAGAGACTCAACAGCTGATTACTGCAATTAATGAAATGTCGCAAACATTGAAAAAAGAGGAAGAACAAAAGCAGCAGATTACTGCGGATGTAGCTCATGAGCTTAGGACACCCTTAACCAACATACAGAGTCATTTGGAAGCGATGATTGATGGTATATGGGAGCCAACAGGAGAACGTTTGGAAAGCTGTAGAGAAGAGATTCTCAGACTGTCAGGGATTGTGAAGCAACTCCAGGAACTGTATTTGTTGGAGAATCGGAAGGGAATACTTAGATACGAGGATTTTGATTTTTATGATATGTGTAAGCAGTTATACTACAATTTTGATGTTCAATTGGATAAGAAAAATCTGACATTTAACTTGTGTATAAAGCATGGCGATATAATTTGGGGAGACAGGGCGCGTATTATGCAATGTATGGTTAATCTAATTGGTAACGCAATAAGGTATGCCGAACCCCAAACAGCCATTTGGATAAGGTATTTAGAAATGGATTATATGATTGAAATCCAAGTAGAAAATATAGGAAATCCAATTCCCAAAGAATGTCTGCCACATCTGTTTGAGCGCTTTTATAGAGTAGATAAATCGAGAAATTCAAAAACTGGAGGAATGGGGATTGGATTGTCAATAACAAAAGCAATTGTTGAACGACACGGTGGGAAAATTTGGGCAGAAAACAGAGACATAAGAACCTTATTTTTTATTACTTTGCCCAAAAGAATAGAAAAAGAGGCGAAGTTATGAAATGAAATGTAGAAAATTAAAGTTAATATATTTTTTACTGAGTAGTATTTTATGTATGATGCTTCTTGGAATTGTACTGGCTATTTATGAAAAAAAGGTGGATGAAGAAACAATGGGATGCGGAATATCCATATATGGAATGGATATTTCGAAATGTACCCTGGAACAGGCAGTAAAAGAGATTGAAGAGACATTTCGAAATAAAGAAGTTGTTTTCCAGGAAAATGGGAAAAACATATTTGAGACGACAGTGGGAAATATGGGATATGCACTGGAGCCGTCTTTATTGAAGAAAGAACTTTTGAAAATAAAAAAACAAAGAGACCAAAAGCGTGGCCTGATTGAAAAAAGAAAGAATTATTCGATAGAGTATGAAATTAAAATGGAAAATAAGTTGGAAGATGTTTTGAATATCGAGGATTTCAATTTAGGAGAACGAATAGAATCATCAGATGCTTATATCGTTTACGACAAACAGAAAGAAGCATTTATTTTAGTGGATGAAATACAAGGTAATCAGATTGACAAAAAGAAGTTGGTTGAACAAGTGTATAATGCTTTAGCAGAAGACTTTGAAGAACAGCTGATCTCTAGTCGTTTAGAAATAAAAATAAATCGTCAGGTATATCAGACAGCTGTATCATCAGAAGAAAGTGATCTAAATAGAAAATTAGAAGAATTAAACAGACAGCTTTTGCAATACCGGACAACAACGGTTTCTTATATATTTGGCGATACTGTCGAAGTTTTGGACAATGAAAAAATATGTTCATGGTTAATTGTCAGTGGGGACAGTATAAGTGTTAAGGAAGAAGACGTAGTAGCTTTTGTTAAAGAATTGTCTTCAAAATATAACACAATGTACGTGCCTCGTTCTTTTAAGACTTCTTTTGGAGAAAAAGTAATTATCAGTGGAAATGAATATGGTTACTGGATTGACAAAGATGCGGAATTGCAGAAGTTGTTAGAAGATATAAAGAGTGGTAGTGATGTAAAACGAGAACCGGTTTACAGTAAACAGGGGTTGAGGAGGAACGGAAGTGATGATCTTCAGGGAAGTTACATAGAAGTAAGTTTAGATAAACAATATTTATGGCTTTATAAAAATGGAAAGCTTGTTACAGAAACAGATATTATCAGCGGACTTCCTAGTGAGGGATTACAGACGTATCGTGGGTCATGGCCAATTGCATATAAAGCAAGGCCATTTACACTGAGCAGTGATATTTATGGATATGAGGTAGAAGTGGAATATTGGATGCCGTTTGTGTATGGACAGGGACTCCATGATGCGGACTGGCAGGATGCATTTGGTGGCGAGTTATATAAGACAAAGGGAAGTCATGGTTGCATCAATCTTCCTAAAGAACAGGCAAAAATTATTTATGATACGATTGAAGCAGGTTATCCGATTATTATTTATTGATGAATAGATACAATAACTTTTTTAAATTTTTGTTGAAATAGAACCTTAGGGATATCACATGATTTGAAGTGAAATAGTGGGTGGTGGTGTTGAAAGAAATGATAGAGATTGTAATGAGGAAGATTGGAAAGTCGGGGAATATTACAGAGACTGTTCTGGTTTCATTGCCAAATGCAGAATCCGCTACAATGACTCATGATCCCAATATACTTACTTTCTCTCAGTTGGAAATTCATCTTCAGAAACAGATGATTTTCCAAAATGGTAGATTTATTTCTCTTTCTCATTTAGAGTTTCAGACCCTTTCTTATCTGGCATTACATCCTGGATGGGTGATTTCAAAAGAACAGATTTATGAAGCTGTCTGGAAAGAAGATCAGGAATATTGCGGAAGTGCTGTGGCAAATGTGATCAGCCAGATTCGAAGAAAAATTGGAAACGGTTATATAGAGACAGTGATAAACAGTGGATACAAATTTGTTGGGTAAATTGAAATCTAAATCCTAGAGTCAGGGATATTATTTTGCTTAGAGGTTGCGTTTTCCTTTCCTATTACATACAGAATAGTTAAGCATATTTCAAAAAGTACACAATTTGGAATATGGAAAAAGAGACGTGAATTTTGTACCGAAATGTATGGATAATTCCTTTTGGAATATTCCAGAAGAAATGCCTACATTTTGGAACATTTGCAGAAGGGAGAGTGCAAAATGGCTGTATATGGTTATCACAGGACCAGCACTAGGGACCAGCATCTTGACAGAGGAATTCAGGAGATACGGCAATTCTGTAAGGAACACGAAATGGAGCTGAAAAATATCTTTACGGATCAGCAGACAGGAAAGAATTTCAACAGACCAAGATACACTGTGCTGGTAGAAGATGTTCTGCGGTCAGGAGATATTTTGATTATTACGGAATTGGACCGGTTGGGCAGGAATAAGAAGGATACCATGGAGCAGATTCGACAACTGCAGGAAATGGGCGTGCGGCTAATGGTTCTGGAGTTGCCGACTACATTGATGGATATGTCAAAAATGGATAACACCATGGCTTGTCTTATGATGGAAACCATCAATAATATGATGCTGGAACTTTATGCTTCTATGGCACAGGCAGAAATTGAGAAAAAAGAAAAGCGCTAGAGAGAAGGCATAGAAATGAAGAAGCTCCGAGGAGAATGGGATGATTATGGAAGACCTGCAGCAATCGGAGAAGATAAGTTTGATGCAGCATTTTCAAAAGTAATTGCCGGAGAGATTACACCGACAGAGCTTCGGAAAGAATTAGGATTATCCCACACGACGTTTTATCGCTATCGAAAAAAATATTTAGAAAAACATCCTGAGATTTTGCAATCATCAGATTAACGTCACTATTACTAAGTATAAAAGATAATTTTTCAGGAGGAATAATAGAATGAGCGAGAAACGAGAAGGTAATCTTTTTTATGACAAGGAAAGTGGACGTTATGATATCCGATTTGGAATGGAATCATATTATGGCGGTCTGCATTGTGGAGAATGTTTTGAAGTAAAAATTAATGATGTCTGGGTGCCGGTCCGGATTGAAATGGATGAAGACTGGTATCTGGTGGGACTGCCGCTGAAAAGGCTTGATGGATTAACCGTCCGGATGTGAAAGGAGTTTCAGATGGCAGCCGTGCAGAAAAGGAAGTATGAAAAACCAATGATAAAGTTTGTGACAGATATGAATATTATATTGGAATGTCTATATGAGGTGTACGGACAGGAGGAACATCATGTACTTGAAGGGAAGGATATTCAAAAAACGATGATTTTTCCATTTCTGAAGATGTTAGAGAATCAGTGCAATGGAATTACTGTAAGAGTGATACATAAACAATTATGGGAAATCTATATAGCGGATCAATCAAAGGAACAGTTTATCAGTAATGCAGAGTCTCTTTTGAAACCGTTGAAACGAGCGGAGGAAAATGTGAATGTACTACAATAATTACAGAAAATCATGTGGAAACAGGCTGTTGAATAAGAGAATACCGCTATCGGATCAAGAGATCAAAGAACAATATATGGTGGCTTTACAAAAATTGTATGAGCAACATGATTTGGGAAGCATCTTATTTCTGCGGATTGCTGCAGAAACCGGATTAAGAATGCGTGATATTTATGATCTGAAACCCTCCGAGATAGTTGTTAGAAAGATTCATAAAAAATCATTGAAGACTGGTAAATACGAAAACTATCCGTTGATTTCTGAAGAAACAGAAAAGATTGCAGAACAATTAGTGGGGCTTCAAGGCAGATTTTTTAGCAGGGATTATCAGTATTATATAACTGGGATTAAAAGACAGTTCAGTGATCCTAATATGAAATTACTTTACATTGTACAATACAAAAGAAATAAGAATAGGGTTGAATGTTGTGCATGAATCCCAAATGAAAAAGAAATGGATATTTCCATCAGATAGTAGTATGATAAAGATAGTAAAGATTTTCCGTGGAGAAAGGGTGATGGTTATGGCATTGGCACAGGCTACAAAATCTCAAGAAGCAACTTATACAATTGATCATGCAATGGATGTTCTGCTGGCAAAGCTGGACGAGGCGATTGACGATATGGAAAATGGCAGAGTGCAGACCATCGAGGAAGCCTGGGAGGAAATCGACGCAGTATAAGGAACGCAAATGGAAAATAAGAAATACCGTGTTGTAATTGCTGAAAGCGGTAAGCGTGATGTGAAAGAGAAAAAGAAATATATTCTCCAGCATTTCAAATATCGTGAATATGCAGAAAGCTTTTCGCAAAAGATAAAAGCAGCAGCAATGCAATTAAAAGTATTTCCGACAGGATATGAAACGACAGGGTTTCAGTATCGAGGTTACAATATCTATATGAAGCCACAAAGTAATCATTTGCTGTTTTATACTATTGATGAAAGAACTGCAACGGTTACAATTCTTCGTGTGCTTCAGGATGGTATGGATTGGGAATACATAATAAAACGCTGGATAAAGAGAAATTCATAGAGGATAAGGCAGCATTTTGTGCTGTCTTTTTCTATCAGTGATCTTGCGAAACGAGGAGAGATTGGAATGTGTGGACGATATTATGTGGATGATGATACAGCCAGAGAAATAGAAAAAGTGGTCCGGGAGGTGGATGAGAAACTGAGAAGAGAGCGCAGGGGTGATATTTATCCCTCTCAGTCTGCAACTGTGATCACCGGAAGGAAACCACATCTTCTGGCAGAAGAAATGTTATGGGGCTTTCCGCAATATCAGAAAAAAGGGCTGCTGATTAATGCAAGAGCAGAAACAGCTCTGGAAAGAAAGTCGTTCCGGGATAGTGTGATGCACAGACGCTGTATCATTCCGGCAAAGCAGTTTTATGAATGGGATCCGGATAAGAATAAAGTTACTTTCCTGAGAGAAAATCAGCCGGTCTTATTCATGGCGGGTTTTTACAATCGCTTTCAGGATGAAGACCATTTCATTATCTTAACTACCCAGGCAAATGAATCGGTCAGTCCTGTGCATCATCGGATGCCGTTGATTCTGGAAAGATCCGAATTGGAAGATTGGGTATATGAAGACACGTTTTTGGAATATGCACTGCATAAAAAGCCGCCACAGTTGGCACGAAGGCAGGACTATGAACAACAGAGTTTATTTTTAATGTAAAAGGAGCCGTCTGAATTTAATCAGGCGGCTCGGTGTTATTTTATGGCATTTTTGGTTAAGCACACAGGAGTTCCTTACGATCCCGAGAATAAAAGTATGCATGATCTGAAAGAATTTCTTCTGGGATGACCATTGTTTCATTGACTTCCCGAATGATTTCGTTTAATTCCATGCAGTCAGTATCAGAAGCTTTTAATAACAGAACTTCATGTACGCTGCTGGGAATGACAAAAAAATCATCCTGTAATGTTTTACCGATTTGATTCATGAGATCATCATACAGTGTACAGATAGCACCGTGTTGTCTTATAGCATTAGAGAGTATGAACAATTCTGATTTCATGACACAATCTCTGTCTGAATCTATAAACTCATTTGAGCTAGGAAAAGCATTTTGCAGAAAATCAGACATAGGTGTGAGTTCAGCAGGAAAGACACGAGGAGTGTTTTTTCTTGCATCTGAGAAGATGGTATTTAGATCTTTTCCCCAGGTCTTTAGATGTTCATTTCGAATCAGAACCGTTGCCATTCTACTATCCTTACAGTCCAAAAGTACATAAAAGACAATTGCCAGATCCAAATAAGGAATATGCGGTACATCTTTTAGTAGCGACTGATTTGACTTGAAATTGACTAATTTGTAGAGGAGCTTTTCTTGAAGTTTTTCATAATTGAGTAGCATTTCTGTGTCCGTAAAGGAAACATCTGCCGCCTGGTGATACAGCTCAACAATATCTTCTGCAATCAGTGAAAGAGATTTTCCGGTCAGATAGAATTCATACCATTCGTCCAGATACAAAACAGGGCTTATATTGGATGTATCATTGGAAAATTCAATTCCATGCTTCAGGGTGTTATTGTTCTTAGTCGTTGTGATAGGATTCAGGCTGATATGGGAATCAAGCCTGCTTTCCAGTTCTTTGAGTAATGTTTCTTGAAATTCGTTGTAATTCATAAAAATCTCCCTTCTGGTAAATTATTGGGCAATCATTTTTGTGAATAATTCGTTTGTCCTTCCCTCCTTCCTGCATTTAGGCAAAAAAAGAGAATGGACACAAATGCGTTCATTCTCTAATATGCTGCAGATTCCTGCAAAATAAAAAAGCCAGAAGGCTCTGCTCTGTGATGGCAGAGAAATCCTCCTGACTTATATACAAACCTAAACTGCGTGTGAATATCCATTACGGATGACACAAATAATGATTACAAAATTATTTTAACACTATATATAGAAGATGTCAAATGATCAAAAACTATATATTGTATATACGGGGAATTTATAACATCAATGATTGTAAAAAATATCAGATGAGGTGTAGATTCCATATTTTCACTCTTGTAAAAAGAATACCAGTTCGATATAATAATTTAAAAGGAGGCGAACATAAGTTTGGATAAAGTGATTTTTCATATTGATGTGAATTCAGCACTAAAATGCATTTTTAAATTCCAGAATGTAAGAGTAAATTCCATATAGGTCGAAGTTACTCCTGCACACATATTTGCCATATTGATTGCTACTGTTATTTCTCTGTATAATGTACTTGCAGCTGATTGCCTGCCTGTGCAGATTGGAGATATTTATGAAGAATAAAGGCAATCAGAAACATTTAACCTTTGAACAGCGAGTGGATATTGAGAAAGGACTTACCGAGAATAAAAGTTTCGCTGAAATTGGGCGGATTATCGGTAAAGATCCATCTACCATATCAAAAGAAGTACGGCTTCACGCACATACAAAAGAACGTCCTGATTCAGGATATACGAATCCACCATGCATTCATCGAAAGACTTGTAAGATCGTTTGTCTTTGTGACAAGCAGTGTGGCAGTCGCTGTAAACTCTGTAGAAGACCGGATTTTCGCTGCATTGATATTTGTCCGGCTTATGAGACAGCAGAATGTGAAAAGCTGAATAAACCACCTTATGTATGCAATGGCTGTGGTAAAAAGACCCATTGCCTTATGCCCAGAAAGTTTTATTCATCTAAATATGCGCATGATGAATACCGTAGCGTGCTCGTTGATTGCAGAGTCGGCATCAATCAGACTCCGGAAAGCATTCAGGCTATGAATGATCTGCTGGTTCCGTTGATCAAGGATAAGCATCAATCTATAGGACATATCTACGCTACACATGCAGATGAATTAGGATGTTCAAGGAGAACTCTTTACTCTTACATTGATGCATGCGTATTTGATGTGCGAAATGGTGATCTGAGACGTGCTGTACGTTATAAAAAGCGTAAAAAGCCAACGCAGACCAGTGCAAAGGACCGATCTTACCGTATTGGTCATAACTATGAGGATTTTCAAAAGTATATGAAGGAACATCCTGATACAAATGTTGTAGAAATGGATTGCGTAGAAGGTAAGAAAGGAGAACATCGTGCTATTTTAACCTTTACATTCCGCAACTGCAATCTTATGCTCATGTTCCTATTGGAATATCAGGACCAGGAATGTGTGTTAGAGGTCTTTGTATGGCTTGAAACAGTGTTGGGACAGGAAGCATTCAAAAGGCTTTTTCCGGTGATCCTCACGGACGGAGGTCCGGAATTCTCCGTCCGCGAAGAGATGGAGGAATTCTGTGACGGAAGCAAAAGTACTACTGTCTTTTACTGCGATCCATATAGCTTTTGGCAAAAAGGAGCCTGCGAGAAGAACCACGAGTATATCCGTTACATCCGTCCGAAAGGAAGTTCATTCGCTGATTTAGATGACGATAAAGTCAGGCTTATGATGAACCACATAAACAACGAAAAAAGAGACAGCCTCAATGGGCACAGCCCATATGAACTCTCTCTTTTACTCTTGGACAATAAACTGCATAAAGCATTAGGATTAAAGGCAATCGCACCTGATGATGTTATGCTTAGTCCAAAACTTATAAAATAAAATAGTATAAGCACAGGCAGATTTCACTGCACCAGAATTTAGTCTTACACATAAGGCATGTGGAATTTAGTCCTGCACACTATTTTCAGATGCCCATTTAGCATGCGTAAAAACATAACTCATGGGTGCCTACAGGTTCATTATAAGGCAAAAATATGGAATTGTTAAGGTGCAAAATGGAATTTAATCCCGCAAATTTACTGGATTATTTAATAATTGGAATTTAGTTTTTCATTTAAGTATGTGAATTCAGCCTTCCTTTCCTGGGAGGCTGTTTACCGCCTCTATCATTTAGGAGGAAAAGTAGATCTGCGGGATGAAGTAGCTGCTGTCGGAGGTGATATGGCCATGAGGCATGGAATTATCCTGGCAAAATCAATCCCGGCAAAGAAATATAATATCAAAACCGGCGAGAGTATTGTGGAGGCACTTCAAAAGTGTCCGCAGCTTAAATTGGTTCCTCCGAATTATAGTTTGTATGAAAGATGTTCCGCTGCTTTTATGGAGATCCTTCGGCAATACTCTCCGGATGTTGAGCAATATAGCGTGGATGAGGCATTTGTTGATATGACCGGCACCGAAAGTTTGTGGGGAGAACCGGTCACTGCAGCCAACCGTATTCGGAATCAAATCAGGGAAGAATTAGGATTTACGGTGAATGTCGGGATATCGGAGAATAAACTGCTGGCGAAAATGGCAAGTGATTTCCAAAAGCCTGACCGAGTCCATACCTTATGGAAGCATGAGATTGAAATGAAAATGTGGTCGCTACCGGTAACGGATCTGTTCTTCGTTGGGCGAGCTACTGCAAAGAAATTGTTTCATATGGGAATCCATACGATTGGTGAGCTGGCACAGTCTGATCCGATTATGCTGAAAAGTCATTTGAAAAAGCATGGAGAGGTGATTTGGGCATTTGCGAACGGGATGGATGTTTCTGTGGTTCAGTCAGAAGCTCCAGCAAATAAAGGATATGGAAACAGCACCACCATTGCTTTTGATGTTACAGATGTATCTACAGCCAAGCTGGTTCTCCTTGCTTTGGCAGAGACAGTTGGAACCAGACTGCGGGCGGCAGGCGTCCGTGCAGAGGTAATCGCCGTCGGAATCAAAACATTTGATCTTCAGTATGCAAGCCATCAGATGACTTTGAATAATGCGACCAATATAACGATAGAAATTCATCGGTGTGCATGTCAGCTTTTCGATTCTCTTTGGAATGGGAAAGCGATCCGGCATCTGGGCATTCATACCAGCAGGATTAAGGATCATATGGATATGCGGCAGCTTGATATGTTTGATACAACGGATTATGAAAAGCTGGAGCATATGGATGCAACTGTAGATAAGATTCGGATGCGTTATGGCAGGGATTCCTTAAAACGGGCAGTCTTTGTAGGAAGCAGGATCGATCACATGTCAGGTGGTATCAGTCGGGAAAAACGTACAGTAGATTATAAGAAAGTAAAGGTAGAATAGGAGGTGTCCTTTGATGGGATTTGCAATCGGTATGGAAGAGGAAATACTTCAGGAGCAAGCAATTCGGGGAGTGCCACATAAGGTTGCGGCAGACTGCTGGTTTACCAGCACCGGTAAAATGATCCCCAGAATGATAAAATATGAGGATACTGAGGGGACCAGGCATTTACTGAAAGATATTGAAGTGCTAAAATCTGATAAGAAGCATTATGCTGGTATTCTGATGTATCGATATGACTGCAGAGCAGTTGTGAATAACAGGATGCAGAACTTTATCCTGTGTTATCATCCGGACAATAATACGTGGGATATGATATTCCCGGAATAGAAAGAAGGTACAAAAGATGAATCCATTTTTAGATTGCCCTGTGTATGAAACAGAGCATTTTATTATAAGAAAACTGAAGCGAGAAGATGCAGAGGCGTTGTTTTCCTGCTATTCGGATCCGGATGCGGCAAGATTTTTCAATGGAGATTGCTGTGGGGATGATTTTTATTATACAGATTTGGAAAAATTCAAAGAATGTGTAGAATTCTGGCTGGAGCGGTATGAAGTACAGGACTTTGTACGCTGGAGCATCCTTGTCAAAGAGACTGATTATTTAATAGGAACAATAGAGATTTGTCCTTCTTTAAAATATGCAGTAGATGGGAAACGTATGGGAATTTTGAGAATAGATTTAAAATCTGACTACGAAAGACAGGAAGTGTTAAACGAACTTATGAGTATCCTAATTGAACATGTTTATGATGATTTTCAGGTTTCATCGTTGCTCATGAAAATTCAAAAGGATGCCGAAGAAAGGCAGAATTTGATTGAAACGTATCAGTTTGTTACAGCGAAAGATGAATGCAATATATCCTTTGTGGATTACTATATCAGGTACAAATAGAAAGAGCCGCCCGGATGAGCGGCTTGATGCAAATAAGTAATCTGAGATAAGAATGGTGCTAGTTTTATTATTGTTCGGAGTGTTTGTATTTTTCCCGATAAGCTTTAGGTGTTACTCCATATTGAGCCTTAAATATCTTATAAAAATAGGTATGATTTGAAAAACCTAAATCTTCCATTATTGATAGGATTGGCTTGTCTGTAGATATTAATAAAACGGTGGCCTTTTTTAACAAATATGTCAAGCAGTAATTATAAAATGATAAACCAGTATATTTTTTTACTATTTTTGTAATATAGTTTGCACTGTAATGAAAGTGTGTTTCTAAATCTTTTCGGCGGATTTTTCCATTTGTATCTTCAATCAGATGTTGTACACGAGAAAAGAGCAATAAATCTGGCTGTAAGCTATATGGTACAGAAAATATATGGTAATTCTCTTTTTGGGAAAAATATTCAATAAGTTTACATATTAAATATTTAATTAAATATGATGCTCCAAACTTTGGGGATAATAATGTGTTCAACAGATTATCAGCAATTTTGTGCAAAGATGCTAAACACTTTGTGTTTTGAAAAACAGGGAAAATATCTAAATAGGCATCTTGAGTTATTCCATGTATGTCATTATTTATAAAGTTGAAAATTTCTTGATTGAGAACATCTATTTCTTCATGAAAGCATATGGAGCGGTAGGTTGTAAGTATCTCATTAATAAAATCTATAGATAAATCTAGATAAAGCAATTTACAGGAACTGTTTATTCTTTCTATGTGCTTTACGTTTCTATTGATTAAGCAACAGGATCCTGGTCCATATGGATATTCTCTATCCCCTATTTTATGTATCACATTACCGTCTAAAACAATCATAAGCTCGTAAAAATCATGGTAATGAAGCCCTTGGGCAACTTGATATTGTTTGTGCTGTGACATTGAAATTGTATATAATGAGTTTTCAAGAGGAGATAATATTAAAGTATTAAAATAGTCAGTATCATGGTTTCCACTACAGTATTCGTAAGTGACCTGATATTGTGAAGTAATTTGATAAAAAGAATTACTTGGTTCGTTCACCGTACGTATTTTTAGGGTTGTACCATTTTGAATATAGTCATTATTGATTTTAGAGTATGAATTATTCAAAAAAACCTCCATTCCCATATTTGACATAGTAAAAATGCCAAACAATTAAAATATGACATAGAATGATTTGTCTTATTTGCTTAAAATGATTACATCAACATATTATAAACGTTTATAAGTTTAAAATCAATGCAGAAGAAACTCGAGATTCTTCTGAAAGGAAAATTGTAATCAAAGGAGGAAAAAATTTAAATATGAAAGAAAAAAAATATTTAAAATGGTATCAAAAAATGGCGTATGGATCTGGGGATGCAGCGGCTAACTGTGGTTATGCATTGATATCCAGTTTTATGATGTTATATTTAACAAATTCAGTAGGTCTGAATAGCGCAATCATTGGTACATTGATGATGGTATCTCGTATTTTTGATGGTGTAACGGATATCATCTTTGGTACACTTATTGATCACACTAAAAGTAAACTAGGAAAAGCAAGGCCATGGATGTTATATGGGCAGATTGGTGTTTCGCTGTGCTTGTTTTTAGTGTTCTGTATTCCAGATGTTAGTGAAGGCATGCAATATGCATATTTCTTTGTGTTTTATACAGCCTTTAATGCCATATTTTTTACGATGAATAATATTGCATACGCTACATTGTCAGCTTTAATAACGAGAAATTCTGAAGAAAGAGTACAGCTAGGTGCTTTGCGTTCTATTTTTGCGTTGGCAATGACTATGTTTGTAATGACCGCCACAACAGGATTGGTTGAAAATTTTGGTGGAGGTGCAAAAGGATGGAGAGCAGTAGCATTTATCTTTGCAGTGTTGGGATTAGCTATTAATACTGTTTCTTGTCTTATGGTTAAAGAACTTTCAGATGATGAAACCGCTGTAGATAGCAAAGATAATAAACCAAAAGATGATGTTAAATTTACAGAAGCATTAAAGCTTTTATTAAAGAATAAATACTATATTATTATGGTAGGACTCTATCTGTTAGTATATTCTGCAAATAGCATCGCACAGGGTTCTGGAATATATATGGCAAAGTATTATTTTGGGAATGACAGCCTTTTAGGTATTATTACTTTGGTGAAAATGGTACCGATGGTGTTGGCTATGGTTATTACCCCACTTCTTGTTAAAATATTTAAGTCTATTCAGAAAGTAAGTTTGTTCGGTTATATTTTAGCTATAATATCGGGATGTGTGCAAATTTTCGCTGCATCGCAAATGAATATCGGTTTATTTTTGGTAGCTACAGCTATAACAGGCATTGCAATTAGCCCATTTTCTGGCAGCACTAATGCGCTTCTTGCAGAGACAGCTGATTACACTAGACGGACACAAAAGGCACATGTGGAAGGAATGGTATTCAGTTGTTCATCCATTGGTGTAAAACTTGGTGGCGGTATTGGAAGTGCTATTGTAGGGATCCTACTTGAAATCGGTAGATTTGACGGAATGGCCGCAGTTCAGGCAGGTAGTGCTATACAGATGATTTTCTTCATGTATGCAATATTACCGGTAATTATTAATGTGGGAATTACAATACTGCTTAAGTGTTTGAAAGTGGAAAAAGCAAACGAACAATGGGATTTGGATCATAAGCAGGAGGCGAATGTATGAGAAAGGTAAACTGGAATAGAGAATGGAAATATTCGAAAGGCAGTGCCTCTTCATTCGTTGACATGTTTTCGGGTGTTTCTTCAATGGAAACCGTTAATCTGCCACATGATGCTATGATATACGAAGAATGTAAAGAAGATGTGGCCAGTGGAGCACAAACTGGATTTTTTCCAGGAGGCGAATATGTATATGTAAAAAACCTGTTCGTACCATATGAATGGGAAAAAAAGACAGTGTGTATTGAATTTGAAGGTGTATATCAAACTGCAATGATATATATTAATGGCATTTTTGTTGCTGAGAATTTGAATGGATACTCCAATTTTTATGTGTACTTAGATGGATACTTGCATTATGGAGAAGAAAATGAAATAAAAGTGATCGTTAATAATTCGGCCGTACCAAATAGTAGGTGGTATTCTGGAAGTGGTATTTATCGGAATGTAAACTTGCTGGTGGGAGAAAAAATACATATTCTGGCAGATGGAATAAAAATTACAACTACCGCTATCGTAAATAATACAGCTCTTCTTGAGACCAGTATAAATTTAAGAAGTATCGTAAGGTCAAAAGAACCAATATCTATCCATGTACAATTTGTAAAAGACGATATTGTATATGGAGAAGAAACAATAAATCTGGTTATGTACCCAATGGTAAATGAAACTGTGTTAAGCAGGATAAATATATCTAATCCCAAACTTTGGGATTGCGATCATCCGGAGTTATATACTTGCGTTATTACGTTGATATGCGGAACTGAAATTTATGAAATTCAAAAAATTCAATTTGGAATCAGGATAATAACGGTTGATTCAAAAAATGGGATGTTGATTAATGGAAAAGAAGTAAAACTCAGAGGGGCATGTATCCACCATGATAATGGAATTTTAGGAGCAACTACTTTTGCAGTGGCTGAAGAAAGAAGATGTAGACAGTTAAAGGAGGCCGGATTTAACAGTATACGCAGTGCCCATCATCCAATTAGTAAAGAAATGCTAGAAGCATGCGATAAATATGGTGTTTTGGTAATGGATGAATTGTCTGATGTGTGGAGTTATCATAAGAATTCGCATGATTTTGCAACATATTTTTCAAAACAATGGGAGCAGGAAGTGGAGCGTATGGTTGCAAAAGATTACAATCATCCTTCAGTAATTATGTATTCAACGGGGAATGAAATACCAGAATATGGAATGGAAAGAGGAGGAAAACTTAACAGAGAAATCTGCTGTAAATATCATTCTTTGGACCCCACACGCTATACAACAGGAGGAATTAACGGGTTATCCGCAGTTTCATATAATGGTTCAATAAAAGCAATTATGGACGATATCCTTGAAGGGGAAAAAACGCAGGAAAATAAGCAGACAGATTTAATTAGTATGTTAAACAGTATATTAAGTTTAGTCGCGGGGAAGAATGCAGATAAATTGGCTTGTCATCCGCTATTATCTAAAGCGATAGAAGAAACAGAACAATCTATGGATATTATTGGATTGAATTATCTTACAGAGCGACATTTACTTGTCAAGAATATTTATCCGAATAAAACTGTAATTGGAGCAGAGACTTATCCGGCAGATATCGCAAGACTTTGGAAAATAGTAGTTGAAAATTCACATGTGTTAGGTGATTTTACATGGGCAGGATATGATTATCTTGGAGAAGCAGGCTGTGGCATCTTTCACTATGACGGTAATGCTAACTTTACGAGTGTCTATCCGGAAAGGGCAGCATATATAGGTGATATAGATCTAATTGGAACCCGTCGCCCCATGAGTTACCTTCGTGAGGTTGTATATGGTTTGAGGGAAGAACCCTATATTGCTGTCGAGAGGGTAAACCGTCATGGACAGGAATGCAAGAAAACTGCATGGATGCTGAAAGATTGTATCGAAAGTTGGACTTGGCCAGGTTATGAGGGAAAAGAAACGGATGTCGATGTATATTCTGCATCTGAAACTGTTGAATTATTTTTAAATGGCAAGTCCTTTGGGAAAAAAGAAGCTGGTGAAAAAAATGGATTTGTTGCTACATTTACAGTGCCTTATGAAGCAGGGGAATTGAAAGCCGTTGCATATGGACAAAATGGAAAAGAATGTATTCATGTGCTTAAAACAGCTTCTTCAAAAGTAAGCATGAAAGCGAGTGTCGATAAACAACAGCTAATTTGTTCGGGAGAAGACTTGATATTTATTACGATAGGCTTTGTAGATGATGATGGTGTGGAGAACTTGTTTATTGAAAAAAATATTGAAGTCCATGTTAGCGGAGCTGGTGTACTGCAAGGGTTCGGTAGTGCAAATCCTGTAACGACAAGGCTTTATCAGGAAAATACTTGTGCAACATATGATGGTAAAGTAATGGCAGTTATTAGAAGTAAACATGAACCAGGGCTGATTGAAATTCAGTTCAAAACAGAAAATTGTAAAGACTGCATTGTAAAACTGGAAGCAATAGAGGAGGGAAATATAAATGAGATGGTGTAAAAGAATTTTAAGCATAATTACAGTAGGCGCAGTACTTTTTGGTGCAAATACCATATCTGTGCAGGCAAGTGAAACTGACGTATCTGTACATACAAATGAAACCGACATAAGTTATGGTGCAGATATAGGATGGCTTAGTCAGTTAGAGGATCAAGGAGTAACATATGTCGATGATAATGGCATCGAAGCGGATGCTTTGGAGTTACTTAAAGATAAAGGAGTTAATGCAGTACGTATTAGAGCTTTTGTGAATCCACCCTCGGATTTTCAATGGACAAAGCCATTAAATGGTTCAACTTGTCTGTTGGGATATTGCGATACAGCAGGGGTATTGTATACGGCACAGCGTGCGGCTGATTTGGGCATGGAAGTTATGCTTGTTTTACATTATAGTGATCATTTTGCAGATCCACTGTATCAAGATATTCCGGAACAATGGGCAGATGCATCAGCAACGCAGTTGTCGCAATATGTTTATGATTATACTTATTATATTATGTCACAATTAGCAGAACGTAATATATATCCTAAATGGGTAGAAGTTGGTAATGAGATTAATGCAGGTATATTATTGCCATATGGAAGCAGTGATACCAACTTTGGTCAGATGACGGAATATTTAAATAGTGGATATAATGCAGTAAAGGCAGTTAGTCCAAATACTAAAGTTGTGACACATTTGGCAAATCTAGGAGATTTAGACTGGAATGTTCTGGACTTGACATGGTTTCTTGAGCAATTTCTAAATGAGTATAATGGACAAACAGATGTTATTGCAATGTCTTATTATCCATATTGGATTGGTGGAAATGATATTGAAGGCTTAACATATAATATGTATGATATTGCAGTTCGATATAATAAAGAAGTTATGATTTGTGAGACAGGTGGAGATGAAAATGATCCAGAGGGAACATATGACCTTTTGCGACAAGAAATAAACGCTTTGCAATCGTTGCCAAATAATAAGGGCGTTGGTGTGTTTTATTGGGAGCCAGAAGCACATTCAACGTCTACTCCAGATACTTACCTGTTAGGAGCGACGGAAAAGGTGGGTGAAAATACATATAAATTTACCTCCGCATTAGATGCATTTTCAATTTCTCCAGAATATTTAAGTACAGAAAATACTTTTGAAATTTGGAATAAAAATAGCGGTGCTGCATTGAACGTTTCTGGTGGTTCATACGAAAATGCGGCACAAATAGAACAGTATGCGTATGATGAATGGGATAGCCAGAAATGGACATTTGAGAAAATTGATGATACATATTTTAAAATTGTAAATAAGTTGAGTGGAAAAGTTTTGGATATAGAAGGCATGGCAACGTCTTCAGGAGCGGAATGTATTCAGTATGACTATAATGGCGGTTGGAATCAAATGTGGGAAATTGTTCCGACATCAGATAATATGTATATGATCAAGAATAGATTAAGTGGATTATACTTGGGAATAAGTGGTAATTCTACATCTAATGGCGCACCTTGTGTACAGCTTGCAAGTAGTGAAGAGAGTACAAAATGGTACTTTTTAGTTACGAATTAGAGTAGTTTTATAGGTGATCGGAAATAAGTAAGATATTGGAGCTAAATAAAAATAATCTTTTGTGATGCTGAAGCGTTAATAGAAATTCAGACTAAATGTAAGAGCCACCTAGTGCAGGTGGCTCGAATTAATTGACACATAATATATTTGATAATCAGAAAATATGCTGGAGAATTAAAAATCCCCTTAGCTACATAATACAACAACTTTTATAATGCTTTCCTTCCTTCTGTTTTGGGGTAAATCAGGAGCTTACCTTTTAGGTTCAACTCCCGGTCTATCCAGTGGTCATTTTCATATATTTGTTTCGTGAGTGTATTGTAGATAATTGGTTCCTTTTCGATATCGTCAAGATCTGCCACGAGACAGTTTTTCCTGGCAATATAGGGATATAAGGCTGCCTCTACTTTTTTCCGTAGTTCTAAAGCCATCAGATGTATAAGAGTGACATCATAGGTCTGTGACATACAGTGGTTAATCTGCTTGATCATTCCTGAATCCTGAATTGTCTGGTTAACTACATCTGCCTGCTCGTCCATTGACACGTCAGGATTGATCAGTAACTGACCAGCTACAATTGATTTGACAAAGGCAGTGGCTGTCTGATTTACCTGTGCAATTAATTCTTCGTAAGGAGCTTTATAATAGGTCTTCAGGATATCCAAAGGGACATTCTCACGGTTCTGCTTTAGTTTGGAAAGCAGCTTTTCCAGGCTGCTTCCCAGTTCATAAGTAGTCAAGCACACATCACCTCAATTTCATTCGGTACGTTCTCATATTTCAGGTTATACCGGGTGTTACGGGTTTCGAAAACAATGCTGTTTCCAGATACTTCCAGAATACGTTCCACAGCAGTCGTCATGAAAGTATGTGTCTGCGTAGATATCCATGCACGTTCCCCGATTCGAAGCGGAAGGAATAAGGTTCCAGTCATGGTAATTGCCTTTTTTTCGTTGTTGCTTATCGGTCTGATATTTGTTCTTTTCATGGTGATCACACTCCTTTTTAACAAAATTCTTTCTCTAATGTTTTTGCCACTAACCTTGCACATCCCATTTCCATCTCAGTAAGTGGAGTTTTGGATAAAACTGCCAGAGTAAGAGGCAGTGCCTTGTCATTGTGGATTGGATACAGTGCCGCTACGGGTTCCCTATGATGGGAAAGCATATAAAGAGGCTGACTGATATCCAAAACCACCTCATTTCCGGAGGCGATATAAGGCTCCAGTTTTTCCGGAAGGGAAGTGCCTTCTGGAAGATATATCCCTGTTGCTGCAATGACATACTGGTCTGTACAGATAAAGGCTCCGTGTTTGATTGAACTATAAAGAATGGAAAGAACACTCTGGAGCTTTATGGTATCCTGATGAGGTTCCCTGCATTTTCGGATCCGGATTTCCTGATTGGATAATTCTACTTCCAGGGGATTCCCATTCTCAAGTTTTAAAAGTCTGCGCAGTTTTGCAGGAATAACGATACGTCCCTGCGAATCTATGGTGCAGATATCTGAGTATTTCATATGTTCACCTTTCTTTCTAAAAGAAAAGAAGCAGCAAATGCCGCTTCCTTTGCATAAACTTTATGCGGCATAAGGCGATGCCTGTGCCGGGCTTTGATATTGTCCATTTTGTTGGATTCTTTGAGACTGTTGTTCTGCATAAGCACGTTTCCCATTTGAAATAAGGGAAGGTGCCATACAGGATTCCCAGTTGGTAATGTAAGAATCCGTGCGTTTTAGTAACGTATATAGGTCCATATCCGTTAGCTGGATAAAGGCGTTCTTTTCTAAAATAAAACTCCCGGATTTCATATAAGATCCGCCATTTTGATTTTTGACCTTGATGCCTTTGCCATTTACGATCTGAATCCGCCAGGGGCTTTTCATTATCCGCCCGTTCTGGTCATTTACATGCCGGGAAATAGAAAATTGCTGTGCAATGGAGTAGCCCTGTGCATCAGGATTTCCGTATATTTTGCTCAGCGACCATTCAAATTCTTGAAAGCCTGCGGTGATCCTGGTTAAGAAAAACTGGATCTGTTCCGGTGCCAGATTGAACTGGACGATGATATTTTTATTTCCCGTGCCATTGGAATAATCCTGGATAGTGATCCCAATCAGGGAGTTGACATTATGACCGTTTTCCTGGTACTCACCTTTGGCATGTATCTGAGCATAACTGGTCAGTGGTGCATACCTAAGCCTGTCATAAACAGCAATGAGTTTCCGATCCGTTTGCACTTTATAGATTTGCTCGGAGATCCGTGGTGGTTGATTCTGATTCATAGCTTTTCCCTTCTTTCTACTTCAGGTATTGTTTCACTAACAGCGTCATGTTTTTTGGTAAGTCTTCCAGCTTTGTAATATCCAGAAAGCCATCCTGATAAATCCGCTTGATATTTTCCTTATCATCTCCGATCGCTGCAGCAAAGAGTTTGATTCCTTTTTTGGAATACTCCTTTTTAATGCCACGTAGGTCGGCTTCTGCTTCAGTGCCGTAATAGCCGGTATCCGCAGGCTGTCCGTCAGAAATGATGATCAGAAGTTTCTGCTTTTCCGGACGTTTTGCTAGATGCTCCGCCACAAAGCGGAGAGCAGCCCCATCACGGTTTCCGTTTCTTGCTGACATATCCATGAGTCGGTAGCGATCTGATGTATCGATCGAATCAAATTCTGCATAGGAATAAAGTTCTACGCCTCTGCCGCCAGTTGAATGGCCATATATAGTAATGGGCACCTGAAGGCTCTGGCAGAAATCATAAAGCACAATGGCCGTTTTTTTCGCATGTGTTATCCGGTCTCCCCAGCTCATTGATCCACTCTCGTCTACCAAGAGTCCTACTGCAAGTTTCTGCTCTTCAGAAGGAAGCCTGGTTCTGGTGAAAAAGGTTCCATCTGCGTGATGCAGTGCACGTGTATCCAGACGTTTTCCAAACTGCAGGTTCTTTAATTTTCCACCCTCACTTTCTTCTTTTAAAAGCGGTGCGATAGATTTCTGCAGGCGTTTGGATGCCCGGATAAGCATTGGTGCTACAGCCTGATATGACTGTTTTAAAGAATCCGGTACATATGACATTCGGTTGATCGTTACATGAACTCCGGTATGAGCATTCCCGTAATGAATATCGTTTGCTGCCTTTTGCAGTTCTTCGGTCATTTCCTGTTGGTACTGTGTTTCCGCTTTTTCGGTAGCGATGCCATTCAGGATCCGGAACAGGTCGTTGGCAGACTTTTCATAACCGGTGCCAAGGTACTGGTGATGATAAGTAATTCCTGGATTATTTTCGTCAAGGATGATATTCGTTTTCGCAAGTGCGATCCGGTTTCCTTCTTCGGCTACAACATCCTGGGCAGCCTGCGTACTTTCCTGACGCATGGCAGGAGGAGTACACGGTAAGGGATTTGCTTTCTGATCTTTTTTTCCTTCTTCTGCCTGCTTTGGCATAGTACCGCCTTTGCCGGAAGGCAATGGGGTGACACCATGAATCTGGTTACCCAAAAGTTCCTCTAACATCTGGCTTGCATCCGATGCAGAATGCTGCTCCATTCTTTCTTTTGTCTCTTCGATCAGAGGCTTGATGTATTCCCATAGAATAGCCACAATGTGATTAGAAGCGTGAAAACGGTCCTTTGTTTCATCTGAATAAATGGCATTATCTACATATGGCATGCAATCTTCCAGATAATCCAGATAAGGACCTTTATAACCGGACAGGTTATTGATGGTTCCCGCCCTGCAGTATTGAAGCAGAAGATTTGCCATGATTGCAAAATCAGAATACTTCTTTTCAATCTGACTCTGGATTGAAGGCATCTGTTCACACATCCTCAGGTTATTCAATTCTATCCCCCGACGGAAAGTACCCGGATGAGAAACACACATGCGTGCTTCGATATAGATATCTTCCAGAATGTTATTGATGTGAGAGGCACAGGATGCCAGAGTCATGCAGGTCGCTTTATCTTTGCTATCCATAGCCTCCAGTATTTCTTCACAATTTGTCTGATAGGATAATTCCGTAAAGGAAGGATTGGATGGGTAGAAAGCTCCTTTTTCCATGCTACCAAGATATAGTCCTAGGGCTGTAAAATCTGAGAACAGCAGGTGGGCAGTCTCATGCCCATTGAATCCGACAAGGCTTTCGGAACGGAGATACCGGGAAGGAAAACTCTGGGTGATTTCATTGGCAGCATTGATATGGATTTTATAGTTATCCGTATGTGCAATGCCTGCATCTGCCCGGGCATCCCATTCCATCAGAGCCTGAAGACCCTGACGGTAGCGGCCGGTAGCCGCTTTCGCCATAGAGGTCAGGTATTTCTGGTAAGCAGATGAGGTGAACAGTTCCTCGTCACTAATTGTAAGTTCTTGATCACGTATCATCTGTTTTAATTTTTTTTGGTTGCTATTCAATTCTTATTCATCCTTTCTTTTTAAAATAATTTTTCAGTCAAAAGCTCTTCCATGGTGTATCCGAAATAGACTGCCAGATGGTAGACCACAAATACGGGTGGAAATCCTCCTCCTAATTCATACTTACGATAAGATTTTGTTGGAATATGCAGAATCCTTGCCAGGGTTTTCTGGGAAAGATTCCAGCGTGGTAGTTTCCGCAGATAATGGATATTCGCGGAGAAAATATCCAGCATATCTTCTTCTGTAATTTTTAAATTGTTATAAGGTTTTCTCTGTGTCAATGTACCAACCCTCCTATGCTGCAAGAATAGAATCCAGACAGCTGGTTTCCACTTCCGAACGGCTTTCTGCATCTGCAGATACCGAAGAGAGGATCGTGTAATGTGCTGCTTCCCGGACATCACCACAGACCATATAGGACTGCACCCAGGAAATCAGTTCACGTACACCGCAGCATCCGTCTGTGATCAGATTCTCACTGCAATATTCAGAAACTGCCTTGATAATCTGTGCCATAGTGCGAACCGTTTTTTTATCTGTGCATCCGGTAATCCCAAGAACACGCTGTACCAGTGTTTCTTCATCCGGTTCCTCCAGATCGATCACAAGATTCATTCTGGAAATGACAGACTGGTTCATCTGTTTACAGCCAGCATAATCATTGTTGGTTGTAACAACGATGGTCGTATCCGGATGACGTTTGATCACTTCCCCGTTTGGCAAAAAAACACTGTTGCACCTGTCAAGAAGGGAATTAAGTCCTACTAAAACACCGGGGTTTGCAATGACTGTCGGTTCCTGAATTTCGACCAAATAGCCGTGACGTATTGCTTCCACAAGAGGGGTGTCCACATATTTGAACTTCTGATGGGAAGATTGGTTCTTATAATGCTCATGCATCTCATCAATGATTGTGTCGATGAGCTGTTTGTATACCACATCCTCAGTTACTTCTTCATCATAAATGCCGGTCAGCTTCTGATAAGCAGTTGCTGGGTCTAACATGATATCCTGGAAAGATGGATATTCACTCTGAAGACTAGATAATTTTCCATCCACGTCCGGAAGGATCTGACCGAGCAGATCAAATATCTCCGTATTGGCAGAGCAGGTAATGCAACGATAGGGTAGGTGTAAGCCAGCAGCAATCGCCTTGGCACCTTCTGTTTTTCCGGTTCCTGCAGGACCCCGCAGAAGAAAATTCCGCATAGGAGAAATAGTGTTCGTTGTCAATTTTGCATGTTCACAGATCCGCTTGATCTCCGGCGGTATGATATACCATGGTTCCAGCGTTGGAACAGTAAGTTCTTCCTGGGGAGTGAGTATCCGAGATTCGGATAAGACGTATTTGTTTACAAAGTCTTCTTTGGCAATGGCCTCCCAGTTTCTTTTTGTGGTAGAACCGGGAATCAGCACTTGAAAAGTACCAAAGAGCGTATTTGTAGGAGCGTAAGTACCCTGCTGTACTGCGAATGGTTTGAGTTTGGGAATAGCACCGTTGGAAGGAGTATCATTGGGAATCCCGCCGGTAGAAAGAGAAGTTCCGTATCGCAATCTGCGATAGATATTGTCACAAAGGACGGCTGCCGTTTTCACGGCTTCTTCTATATCCGTATAACCATTGTCACGGTGTTTTTTCAACTCCTGATAATATTCGTTAAACTCATCATCCTGCATAATGGTAGGGAGAAGCGCAAACAAAAGTGCAGCTCCACTGTTCTTATCTTCCTTCAAAAGATATTGGTCGGATATTGTTTCTGCATCTATTGGTTTAGGATAAATACCGGCAATGAATTTTCCATTTGTCCGGTTATAGATCACCACATGCAAATCTCCGGTTTTGCTGGGATATTCCGCTATTGTATAATTATTCCCCTGGCTGCCAATTGCCCCGAGTTCTTCAGAAGCGGTTCCACCGGGCGGATTTTCCAGTTCCATGTATGCAAGAATCGCCCGGAGCGTGGACGCATGAAGTGTCGAACGTTTTTGAGGCTGTGTGCAGTATTTGGAATAGACATCCTTCCTGATGGGATCATCCGTATAATCTTCAAAAGGTTCCGGAAGCTTTCGCTTGAAAGACCAGTTACTGATCAGGTTTCCATTTGGCATAGTATTTCGCCTCCTTTTTTACATCCAGGATAATTCCAGGGTGCCTTCGGTTTCTTTTGCATTCAGCTCATCACGGATAAAAATATCTGTGAGAGCTGCCCAGTAGTTTTGGGGCGGAAAATGCTCGAAAGTACCTTTGATTTCCTTGGAATCTCCATTTTTGATAAATATTTCTCCATTTTCGCTGATAAATAATTTTTGATGTCCTCTTGCCTGCAGATCTCCAATCAGATTGGAGAGTAATGGCTTGCCAATTAGGGTATACCAGGACTGGGGATCCACCTGACCGATGGAATCAGTGCCTGCTGGTTTTGCCTTTGGCTTTAATGATTCTATCGTCATCATAGAAAGTACCAGTTCTCCATATCGGTCCAACCGGACTTCAGCAAAATGATATTCTTTCGTATGGAAGGTACGAATACGCAGGGCATTTCCATTCAGAAGACTGTCTACATTTGGTTCTTTAATAAATTCCCATGTGGCATCCGGATAAGCGGACTTCAGTTTTCCTGTAATCTGGTAACTGATCTGTCTCCAGAGCAGAGTTTCCATATCGGTGATACCGTCTAGATTCCCAGAGGAATATGCTGACTTTCGTTTGAGTGCCGGAGATGGGATGCGGGGAAGACGCGGGACAATTAGGAAGAGGAGACTTCCCAAAATACCTGCAAGTGCAATGCCCGCAATTACTGACCGGTTTATATTCTCTGGAATAAATAGTAATGACAGAAACAAAACGAGAACAACAGATTTTAATATTTTTAAACTTTTACTTTTTTTCTTTCGTACTTTCATCGTATGATTCCTTTCCTGTAAACAAAAAAAGAGGAACCGCCATGCCCGATGGGTAAGCAATTCCTCAACCTGTTATTTCTTTTGGGTTATCCGTTAAACGGAAGCTGGTCAGCCATGCCTTCCGGGATTCCCTGAAAACCGTCTCCGGTAAAGCTACCTTGCTGTCCGTATGGCATGTTCTGCTGTGGATAATAGTTATGCTGGTACATGTTGTTTCCAACCGGTCCAGAAGGTGGAGCCGCATAAGAGTTGCCCTGTGTTCTGGCACCTGCGGTGTTTGGTATACCTACATTTTGATTTCCAGCACCATTCATGTAGACGTTTCCCTGAGCAGCGTGATTTTGATAACTGCCACTTCCTGCCGCACCTCCGTTGTTGTTATTAGGCATGCTATTGCCATTTTGATGATTTCCAGAATTTCCGTTATTCTCATTTTCCGGCTTGTTGGAAAGGCAAAACTGCCAGTCCTTGACATTAATTTTGGCTCCTACTCCTGGCTGCCCAGCCTTCTGTCCCTGCTGATAGAGAAATGGATGGATTTCCAGATCTCCATAGACATAGATACAGGTTCCGGATTTTACACCGGCTTTGATCAGACGCTCTGCCAGGAACTTGTTAAAATAGCATTGATAGAACATGGACTCGTATCCATTCTGACCATTTTGTGTGTTCTGGCTCCTCTGAGAGGAAGCAAGATCCAGACTGATGTACTCTGATCCGTTGTTCTTTCCTTGCTGCATGGCAGGATCCTTTGTTACCCTTCCCATAACATGAATAATTGCTGACATAAAAATTCTCCTTTCTGCCTCTTTGGGCTTTAAAATAATAAAAATAAATAAAAGAATAGGAAACCTGTGTCCCAGATTTCCCATAAATAAAAAAAGAGCCATTAAGTGACCGCATAATACGGCTATCCTAATGACTCTAATTTCCAACATAAACTTACGTGTGTTCTGGAAGAATGGTCCAGACTCCCTGTAAGGGATAACACAAAAACTCAAGTACAGTATTATAGTAACACAAGATATAGTGAGTGTCAATTAATGAAACACTATATTTAGAATTTCGAATACATGATATGCTGTATATTGAACTATGAAAGTGTAAGAGAATATAGTACAATAAAGAAAATGGTATTTTACAGAACAAGGAGTGAGATGATGATAGAGGTCTTATTTGCAGAAAGTGAAGCGGGTTCTATGAAAGTTGCGAAAAATACAGTTATGTTTGGAAAAACAGATGGACCTACTTCTGTCTGGATTGCTGGGAAAAAGAAACCTCCAAAACGAGAACACACCGGATGGATAGAAGGAACCTCTGAAGAAGTTATCTATCTTGGATTCATGTTGGATATTGGTGATATCAGTGGAACGATAGACAGTCAGTATCGGAAAGACTTGATTTATTCCTTGTATGCTCAGGAGCAATGGGGAAAAGATCCGGAACTGGATGCAGAACTTCGGGATCTGACAGACTGCTATATAAAAGAGCTGAAGCGACTGAAGGATTACTTAGAAGCTGGAGAGCAGATCCGAGTGTGGTACAGTGAAGCACCTTATTCTATTTGCGGTTTTTACCAATTATGCAATGTCCTGTCTCAATATGAAAATCAGATTCGAATTGTAAAGTTGCCACAGCATTGTATTCGTGATAATGTAATCATTTCTTATAAAAACTGGGGTGAGGTAGCGGCTGAAGAATTTGCAGGATTTCTGCAATATGAAAAAGAGTTATCAAGAGAAGAACTAAGACTTTACAGTTCATTGTGGAGTGAACTGAAGGAGGATAACAGTCCTCTGCGTGCTGTTGTTAATGGCATGGTAACTGGCGTTCCGGAAGATTTTTATGATTTCTTGATTTGGAAAAGGATTACAGAAAAGCCAGAAAAGGAAGCCAGGCTGATTGGTGACATCCTGGGAAAGTATCCAGTGAATATCGGTGACTGGTGGTATGCGAAGAGGATTAATGATTTTATTGCCCAAGGCAAAATCCGGGTGGTTCAGGACTCAGAAAATAAATATGCACGGATGATTTGTCTGGCAGAATAGATTTACAATTGATGTAGTTGAATATGGAGAATATTTATGGAAATAAAAAGACTTGAGTATGATTTTTCAGTGTGTAAGGTTGTTGATTATTCGCAGGTAAATCTTGATGATGAATACTGTTTTATCGGAAAAACAGATGAAGAAAAATCAGTAGTTTGCATTACGGAGCATGTACCTGATAATGTGATAGAATGTGAGGATGGGTGGAAGGCGTTTCGAATAGCAGGGCATTGAAAGTATTGTCTGATGCTGGATATTGTGTAATTTAATAAGATAGATTGAGGTGGGAAGCTTATAATGAGAGAGATTAAGCAATTAGCTATGAAATTCTGGAAAGCCATAGATGAAGTTCATGAAGATGGAAAGTTGAGAAGCTATCCGCTATTTTCGAGATTTCCAAAAGAGTGCTGTGACTTAACTTGTGATTTGTTAGCACAATATTTATCTGAATATGGAATAGAGACATATCAAATGAGAGGAACATATGAGAATGATGCATCTAGGCACCATGTATGGTTATTGACTTATGACGGAATTGTAATAGATATCACGGGAGATCAATTCAAAGATAAATTGCTTCCAGCGGAACAGATTCAAACAGTACATGTTGGCACAGAAGGATCATTACATCGAATATTCTGTATGGATAGAGAAAGATGGGAAAATACCAGATTTACGGATGTTAATGAATTTACAGGATTTGAAGGACGTCCAAGTCCACGACAACAAACCTTGATGGATGTATATGACATTATTTGCTTATATCTGTAAAAATGGAAGATGAAAATGAAAAGGCGTTGATTATGCAAACGAAACAAGAAGTAATTACATACTGTCATTCTTTTGAGCAGGTATACGAGGATTATCCATTCCACGATTCTAACTGGTGTGTGATGCGGCATAAAGGATCTAAAAAGACATTTGCTCTAATCTATAACAAAGATGGACATGTATGGATTAATGTGAAATGCGATCCTCAGTGGAGAGACTTCTGGAGAAGTACTTTTTCCTCAGTGGTTCCGGCATACCACATGAATAAGACACACTGGAATTCTATTATTCTGGATGGAACCGTCCCGAAGGAAGATATCAAACGGATGATTGGTGAAAGTTATGATTTGACAAAGGGGAAGAAAGCATGAGGATTTTGGTAGATGCAGATGCCTGTCCGGTGGTATCTATTGTAGAGCAAATTGCAAAAAAATATCAGATATCAGTAATCTTACTGTGTGACACGAATCATATTCTGCAGTCTGATTACAGCGAAGTTTTGACAGTTGGAGCAGGAGCTGATGCGGTAGACTTCAAGTTGGTCAGCATTTGCCAGAAAGGTGATATTGTGGTAACACAGGATTATGGTGTTGCTGCGATGATTCTTGGAAAGGGAGCATACGGGATACATCAGAGTGGCAGATGGTATACGAATGACAATATTGACCAGATGCTTATGGAGAGGCACTTAGCAAAGAAGGCACGAAATGCGAAAAAAAGAAACCATATAAAAGGTCCAGCGAAGCGTACCGCTGAAGATGATGTACGGTTTGCAGAATCGCTGGAAAAGCTGATTCATAAATATCGCGAGGTGTAGGTCAGGATGAAAGAATATATTTCTAAAGAAGAGATGGAACATTGCATGCAGGTAAAAGAGATATTCAGGCTACTGTCTGAGGAATCTGGAGATTTCTGCGTGGTGGATGCTTATCCGTTTGGGTGTGAGGTATTGGAATGGTATGGTGCGGGAAGAGGTTTTGACAGGCAGGTCCATTTTACAGATGCTTCAGAACTTTTTGATTATCTTTTAAATACATGGGAGAATATTTATCTCTATGACATGGAGAGACTTTATGGAAATACTGACATGGATGAGAAAGAAATATTAAAAATCCTTCCGGAGGAACGGAAAAAAGAGATGGAAGCAATCCGGAATGAGTATATTATGAAATATGAGAGTTGCCAGATTAACTGGTGATAGATAGGTTATATAGCGAATCCTTGAAAATGAACTGGTGCATGGAGGTAAAAATTCCGTGTGCCAGTTTTTGCTCAAATGTTAAACAGAACTTTAATTCCGGGGATTCTCGAACAATCTACTGTCAGTTTCCGTTTTTCTGGCAATTCTACTATTGGTCGATTGTCCGTTTTGAGAGTGAGTATTAATATAGAGGCATACTAAGCTGAAGATTAAGGAGGTCGTAATTATGTTTGAAATTGACAAGAATTCTTTTGGAGAATTTGTGGCAGAACGAAGAAAAGCAAAAGGATATACGCAGAAAGACCTTGCAGATAAGCTTTTTGTGTCGGATAAGGCGGTCAGTAAATGGGAAAGAGGTAACCGCCATTCAGAAACGGCTCAATGCCATGGGAATTAAGACGAGGCTGGGGAATCAGTGGAGCAGGAGCCCGATCTTAAAGCTGCTCCGCAATTACACCTATACCGGGAACCTTCTCCAGCAGAGGACTTACCGTGAAAACCACATCACAAAAAAGTGCATTATCAACCAGGGTGAAAAACCGATGTACCTTGCGGAAGGCACCCATGTGCATATGGCGCGTCCCAACGGCCGGTTTTGCGGAGCAAAACGGCCGAAATGCGAAGCTGAACAGCCGTTAGGCTTTGATTGATACAGAAATCTCTAGGATAATATATTCATTCATCTATCAGATGAAAATATATTTCTTAGGAGGATGATGTATGCTGGACTACAAAAACATCATTATCAAACGTTATGCGCTTTCCATGTCAGGAAGTGAAATTGCCCGACAGCTTAGCGTAAGTAAATCAGGAGTCAATGACTTCCTCAGAGCATTTGAGAAGTGCGAAAACCTTTCTTATCCTTTGCCACCGGGTATCACTAACTACGGTATTGCTGAATTAGTGTATGGATCCATTCCCGGTTCCCCAGGTCGTAATGAATCCATTGAATACCCTGATTATGAGGAAGCGGCCAGACTTATGGCCACAAGGAAAAACATGACTCTCGTTTTTCTATGGAATCGCTACTCAAAAAAGTGTGCTGAAGAAGGCAAGCGTTTCTATCAGTACCGCCAGTACTGTGAGCTTTTTAACCGATGGTGTGAGGAAAACTATGAAACTGCGCATTTCGGTGCAGTTATTGCACAGAAGATGGAGGTCGATTTCGCTGGGCAGACATTTAACATGACCGATCCTCTTACCGGTGAGATTCTGACGATTGTTGTATTTGTGGCTATTCTTCCATACTCACAGTACATCTATGCCGAAGGGATGCTTTCGACAAGGGAACCGCAATGGATTGAGGTCAATAATCATGCTCTTGATTACTTTGGCGGTGTGCCGGCACTGGTTGTATGCGATAACTGCAAGCAGGCGGTAATCGTTAATCAAGACTGGATTGAACCCGAACTGAATAAGGATTACGCTGACTGGGCTGATCATTATGGAACTGTAATTCTTCCAGCCAAGGTCAGAAAGCCCAAATTTAAGAGTTCAGTAGAAAACGCGGTAGGTATTCTTGAGAAAGGTCTCTTCCATAAACTTGAAGAACAACAGTATTTTTCGCTGGATCAGTTCAACAAAGATCTTTGGAAGGAACTGGAAGCTCTCAATAAGGAGCCGTTTAAAAAGAAAGAACATAATAGATACTACTATTGGGAAGAGGAGAAACTTGAATTGATGCCGCTCCCCTCCATGCATTACGAGTACATGGAGAGAAAAACGGCAAAGGTATCAAGCGACTTCCACGTACGCTTTGACAATGCTTATTATAGCGTAGACAAAGCATTTTTGCACAAGAAAGTATCTATCAAGGCATCTTCTTCTGTTGTTCGCATTTATTCCCTTGCAGGCGAGTTCCTTTATGAATGGCCGAGAGCAACCCGTAAGGGTCAGTGGTCAACGGATCCAGAACATCTGCCTGAGAATTATAAAGGATTTACACAGTGGAACGGACCTTATTTCATTCAAAAGGCTTCTCTTGTTGGCAAGAATACTGAGACTGTTATCCGTACGATCCTAAAGTCAAGGCAGTATGAAGTGCAGACATACCGCATGTGTCTTGGTATCCTGAACTTTACCAAAAAGTACAGTAACAAAGCTTTAGAGGAGTGCTGTAAACAGGCAATCTCATTAAACAAACAGAAATATACCTTTATTAAGAACACCATCTCTGTCATTGCAGATGATCTTGGCGATGCCGGTTATCGACATGGGTCTGTCCAAAAGAAAGAACCAACAAGAGGTGGTTATGTCATGCCTCCGGAAGCCTCTAGCATTGATACTCTTTTATCCCGCAGCAAAGCGCTTGCGGATCAGATGAGAGAGGAGGCAGATGACTGATGCTTACCGGAACCGAACTCATCAATGAGCTTGTTGATGAACTCAATGAGCTGAAACTATCGACAATGGCTGCAACGCTGGATGATCTGTATCATAAGCCTGGATTCCTTGAAATGGACCGTCTGACACTGATTGCAGAGCTTATAGAACCACAGTTTCAAGAAAAAGTCAGTACTACACTGAAGAATCGATTAACGGCAGCTCATCTAAAAGGATCACCCGAAGAACTGTCTGAGTGCATTGACTCTGATAAGAGAGAATACCTTCCATCAGGGATAACCGATGTTCTTTCTTCACTGGATTTCATTGAAAGGGGCTATAATCTTTGTATTCTCGGCGAATCTGATGCCGGAAAGTCCTATCTGGCCAAGGCCATTGGTATTAAAGCCTGCAATAGATATAACGTTGGATATTTTCATAGTGAAGAGCTCCTGGAGAGCATGGTTGCTCTTAAAGAGCAGGACTATGATAAATATGCCCGCAAGATGAAAAAGTATCTTAAATGGAATCTGATCATCCTTGATGACTTTCTGCTTCATACGATCACAGATGAGCGCGAAATCAAGATTCTTTTTGAATTACTGGAGAAACGCAATGAACAGCACCGGAGTACGATCGTTTGCTCTCAACGGGATCCAGACAGCTGGAAAGCTATGATTTTGAATGATGAAGTGTCTGCTAATTCCATCATGAAAAGAGCAACAAAACACTACACAATCAAGATAAACATACGATAACTTATCAACAATCAACTAAATACGAGCGGCCGTTCTGCTCCGCATAGCGGCCGTTGAAAAACGCATTTGCGACCGCCAGAGGGCGCAAACTGCACCCATGAGGCGATCATTGACATGGATACCTTCGACTAGGTGCAGGAGGAGATCAAACGCAGGGCAGAGAGATATAAAAGACCGGAAGGAAAAAAGTGTGAGACATATCCTTTCACCGGCATGGTCCGGTGCGGTTGCTGCGGGAAAAAATATGTGAGGTCGGGTACACAGAGTTATCGGACATGGACCTGGAGAACCCGGAGAAAAGAGGGGCTGAAATACTGTGACGCAGAGATTATTCCGGAGGAAGAACTGATGCGGCTTACCGCGGAGACACTCAGTGGGGAAGTTACTGAGGATACCGTCAGGGATAAAATAGCACCGTAAGGCTTGTTTACCGGATGTTCATGCAGGGAAAGACACCTTACGCCATTGCAAAGCACCTGATGGAAAAAAATCCCCACACCGACCGGGAAGCAGCGGTGGCAGCACCGGACCATCGAGAACATACTGACCAATGAAAAGTACAAAGGCGATGCCAGGCTCCAGAAGTGCTATACGGTGGACTTTCTTTCCAAGAAGCGGAAAGTGAATGAGGGCGAGGTCCCGCAGTATTATGTGGAAGGCAGCCATCACGCCATCATCGCACCTGCAGAGTGGCAGATGGAGATGGAGCGCAGGAGGAATATGGGCCGGAGCCATAACTGCTGCGGGCCGTTTTCCGCAAAGCTGAAATGCGGGGACTGCGGGGAATTCTTCGGTTCCAAGGTCTGGCACTCCAACAGCAAGTATAAACGCACCATCTGGCAGTGCAACGCCAAGTTTAAAAGCGAAAGCAAGTGTACCGCGCCGCATCTGTACGAACAGCGGATACAGGAGTTATTTCTGGAGGCACTGGGAAGGTTACTGGAAAACCGGAAGACGGTCATTGATGACTGCCGTGCGGTGATGGATGTGCTTGGGGACTGCGGCACCATTGAAAAGGAAATGGAATCCGTCAGCAGTGAGATGGAGGTGGTCACCGGGCTGATTCAGAAGCTGATTGTGGAGAACGCGACCCGGAAACTGGATCAGAACGATTACCGCAGGAAGTATGGGGGATATGTGAATAAATACGCAGCTTTAGAGAGCTGGATGGACAGCTTGAAGAAAGACCGGGAGAGCCGGGAAATTAAGTTTGACATTTTCAGCGGGTTCCTGTTTGAACTGAGTGAACTGGAGGAGCTGCCGCTGGAGTTTGATGTGAAGCTGTTCCACAGTCTGGTGGATTACGCAACGGTGTACCACGATGGAAGGATAGTGTTTCATTTCAGGAACAGTACGGAGATTGAGACAATAATATAGAAAGAGACAGATGCCCCGAAATTCAGTGTGTGGAGATGCTGGTTCCGGGGCTTATTTTCGTTAATAAAAATAACCGAGACTATGAAGTTTTTCTGTAAATAAAGATTTAGAAGGTCTTCTATGATACTATAAAAAATACTGTAAAGGCATAGAATCATGCAGTTAAATAAGACTGCTTTTTTTGCTATACGAAAAAATGGTTGAAAGCAGAAATTCTTGCTCTCAACCATTTGAAATTTCATACGGGAGTCTATTGCAATGTCCTTAACTTATTGACATTGATTTCCCGACAGCCCCTTCTTTTTGAAGCTAATGTTTTTAGCAGAAATCTTTTTTAGAACCTTATTGATTTTCGTGGCTTTAGTTTTTGAATACCAAAGTGCAGTGGAGTGACGTCGCAGTAGAGCCTCAAGATATAGGATATCTATTTCTTCAAAAGAATCTTCGAAACTATCAAGAAACTTTTCATTGATGTAGGCACAATCCCGTACAGTCAAACGTTTTGTTATTCTAGGAAGGCTATCAATAGTCGGATATTTCTCAAGGAAGTAGTCAAGGGCAGATGAATCATACTCTTTTTGCTTTTCTTTTAGTTGGCTGTAACCATAATCGTCTATCGAAATGACCGCTTCGTTCATCATTAAATTTGAGATCATTACTTTATAAGCTTTCGAATCAAATTCGATTGGTCTACGGCTAAGAACCATACGTAATGAACAAGGACGATGTTTTTCTTCATCTTGATGATGAGATAAAGTTAAAACGGAAGCCATAAGGTATTGCAGTCTCATTTCAGCAGAAGGTTTGGACATTATTATGTACATGATATCACCATTTCTCTGGTTCGTTAAGGAACAGAAGATGGAAGTGTTATCGACCGGAGAAGAGACACTGCCTTCATAGCATAGTATTCTATGCTTGGAAGGATTTGTCATGTATTTTAGTACTGCGTAGTATTCGCCATTTTTGGATTCAATATTTACTATACCACAATAAATATGGTCTGGTAAGTAAAGGTCAAATAGCTCAGCCAACTCCGGACTTTCCGGTACATGGTTTGGATTCTTTTTTAGGGTCTTTTCTCTCTGGTTTTTTATTTCAGAGTCGCTACTTGGAAAATAAAAGTACCATTTCCCTCTAATCGGTTCTAGGATAGAATTTTTAGAGACTAAGGAGCTGGTAGAGTCCTTCGTATTAGCTGGTTTTGACACTTTTTTCCCACTGTTAATATCATAAAATATCGCTGGATAAAGGATTTCATCAAAATTTCCTCTGAGTAAATTTGTCAATTTTTCAAAGTCATCACGCCATAATTTTTTTTCAACATCTTCCTTATATTCATATAAAAAAAGAATTGACGAAAGAGGAATATCAATTATCTCACAAATGCGATTAATATGTTCAGCTGTGATCCGACGATTGTCTTTGGCAACGCCATGATGTAGCATTTTTGAAAATGTGGCCAAGTCGATCCCCATCTGCATAGCGATATCCCCCATCGTTATTTTATGAGTTCTTCTTGTATAAAGTTTCACAAACCAACGTAAAGGAACAAGATAAGCGTTATATCTTGCATCTTTATTCACTTCATCCAGTTGGTAGGAGAAAATTTGTGTGAACGATTTTTTCAGCACATCTTTTTCAATCTTGTTATCCATAACGGCTCCCCCCTTCCTATTATAGTTATAGTATATTCCAACTTTGTCAAAAACTCAATGAAAACAAATACTATTATGTCAAAAACGCAATTTTCAGAGCAGTTTGTGATTTTGACTTGTTATTGTTAAACATGTTTAAAAATGGTAGGATATTGGTATGAAAACAATGCGAATTGTATAATGTTAGTGCTCGGAAAGGGGGGCAGATATGAGCAACTAATGTGTGTAACAGCAAATGGTATTACACCGATTTGACGGGAGGAGAAAACAATGGCAGAAAAGAACGAGATTATGAACATCATGGATTATGAAGTTGTTGATACCAGATCTAATGACATTCAGATTTCTGGTACTGAGATTGCTACTCAGCTTGTTGCTGTAATTCCTAACGCAGTTGCAGCACCATTTCAGAGATATCATGAAGTGGAGGTAAAAAAAGAGGTGGCGCTCAAAACATTGGAGTACCGCGCAAAAGCGTTGGAGCATCGTACAATGGATCGTGACAAACTGTGCGATACTATGGTTGAACTTGCCAAGAATAAGGCACTTGATAAAGAGATGTTCCAGATGTTTATGGTTGCATACGCAAATCCCAATATTTAAGTGGAGGTAGCTATATGGAATTTGGCTTGACAACTGGACGGCGCGTAAAGAAGGCTGAATCCAATCTGGCATCATACCAGAAGGCCTTGAAACAACATGAGAACAAAAAAGTGTTTGAGACTATGATGTCTCTTGCACAGTTCGGTGAATTGACACCAGAAAGATATGCCTTCTTTATGTCCGTGGTATCAAATCAAGAAAAAGGAGAGAACAAGGTTGAAGAATACATCCTTAATCGATCCTTCAAGATGCGGGATCGTAAAGAATAATCAGGGAGCGTATGTTTCAAAGAATGAAGCATATGCATTAGCACAGACAGTTAAAGATATGTTTGTTGCTAATGGAATTGAGTACGAAGTGCAGCAGGCTGTATGTAAGGAAAGATCACCAGAGGCTTCCGTAAAGGTTGGACCGACTGGCATTAAGTTTAAACTGGGACTCACCTGGAAGACCACTACAGTTACCAAGCTCACTCCGAGAGGGGGGATCTTTGGTGATTAGTAGCGAAAGGTATTCTGTTGGAAGTGAGGATGGTAGAAGCATTTCTTTCCAGAAGGAAGAAGGTGCTTTTGTAGGTCTTGACGTTACAATAAAGTTTAAGTACGTGATTGTAGTAATTATTTGTGCTGTAGCAATCATGGGTGGAACAAGCTATTATAGTAGTGTATATCCAGAGCAGAAAGTAGCTGAGGTACAGGATACAGTTACTCAGAATGAAATGCAATCCCCAGTCAATGATGAAGGCTTTGTATTTGCTAAGAGTAGCAGCGAAGTGCTTTCGGAAGAAATGGTGTTGGCTCTGAGCGATGACAGGACAGTAGGATTTCAGAGGCTTTTAAGAATGTCTATCAATGAAATCTATGCAAGACATGGTCAGATGTTTAATGATGGAGAGGTAAATGACATACATTACCAGAAATATAACTGGTACAGAGAAACTAATAAACACGTCGTTGAGTGGGACGAATTTAACGATATCGAAAAAGCAAATCTGAGATTCTTAATCTCGATTGAAGAAGAGTATGGATACAGATAAAATAGAACAGCATGAGTGAGAGGAAGCTATCGCGGTGTGGGCAGCTTCTTCTTTTTTGTGTATAATATATAGGGAAAATGATGAAAATTATAGATACGGAGAGATGTTTATGAGGTAAGGGAAGACTTCATGTATGTGATTATTAATGGTTGTCTCATTAAAAGACACTCCAGTATCTGTTGGGTCATTCTGTCATCAGTGTAACGATGAATACTTATATGCATCTGGGTACGGTTCATTGAGGAGCGTATTCTTTTTTGTAGAGATAAAATGATCTGGACAACTGCGGTTTTGCGGAAGATAATAAAAGTGCTGGGGTATTTGAGTGAAATGATCGGGTATTTATAGCAAGAAAAAAAGAATTATTTGTCTCATACTTGACAGGTCTACACGTCTACCGCCACACTTGTTGCAGCAACATGGCAAAATTAGGCATGAATCCGAAGGTACCTCAGTATTTGATGGGGTATTCAGACATCAAGGTGACGTTCAGCACCTATACCCATCTTGGTTTGGAGGATGCGGCGGATGAACCGATCAGGACAAGAGAATGTGCCCCTGTCACACAGAAAATAATATGGAAGAAACACATCGGTGCTCTGCTTCAGCAGAGCATTTTGGGGTGTGAAGGAAAACGAATAGTGATTAAATGGCAGAAAGACATTATATAGTAATGGCCTGTGAACTGTGGTATAATCGTGTAGTATATGATAATTCCACAAAATTAATTTGCAAATTAGATAGGACGGATACGATACTATTAAGGAGAATGAAAATTGGAAGAAAAAAATGAATTTAATCAACTTAGCTTTTTGACATCACAAGATTTTACATTTGGAAATGCTCCACTATATTTTGAGAATATCCCAGATGAATTAAAAAAATCAGAAGATATAAAGAAAATTGTGAATTATAATAATCGTAATAAAGGAATTATAACGAATGATTTTTTAATATGGGCGCTGGAAACAGGCATTTCATATGATGTAATAAGCTGGTTTATTAAAGACTTTTCTGGGCAAAGCGATCAAGAATTGCTTTGGATTATAGATTCATTTTTTAAGTGCTATACGATTTATCTGGATGAAAGCAATAACTGTGTAAAATTTCGTTTCAAGGATATTAAAGGAAATACAAATGTAAAATGGTACAATGATTTTGTTTTGTCAGGAATAGCCTTTGAGGGTGATTCTGACCCGATTAGAATAGAAGATCTTTTTCGTAAATTTGAACTTCAAAAAAATATTACGGATGTAAAGCTAAAGCATATCGCAAATTATAATGGAGAGGATAGTGAACGCTTTGTTGATATATTAAAATCAGACAAGGTTTCGATTTTATTGGAAACTTTACTTCAGTCTAATCGGATTTATATTCATTGGGCAACACAAAATCTTCTTTATTATTCTTTAGTAGACATTGTGGATTCAGTTTTAGAATTGCCGTTTATACATGATGAAGTTAAGAATATATTATATAATTATGCGGTAAAAGACCAAGAAGGATTACTTAGTTTGCTGGCTCAGTATGATTACCCCAATATAAAAGAAGATAAAATATCGAGTTTTTGTGAACAACTTATCTGTTGGATTGAATCATTAACTCCTCAAAGTATAGAAGAAGATTTTGCGCTTGAATTGCTTCGACAAGGAACAAAAACATCGCGCAGAATAAATCATTTGTTATTTTTAGAAGATAATACAGATAAATTACTTATTGAAAATTTTGTTCCCATATATGCAATGAGGGCAGCTACTTTTCCAAATTCTAATATTCATTTTGATAAATGCGGAATAGTAGAGAGCAATATTCAAACATACATAGATACATATTGCGTTAATAAGACCCCTAATTATGATTTTTTAAATTCTAAAAATAGTAGATGGATACAATTATCTGATATGGTTTCAGGAATTAACGGTGCACTTATGGCATATGTTAACCTTCATGATATTAGAAGTATTCGTGAAAGGCTTAGATATTTTGATGAAACTCAAAATCGAAATTTAGTAATGTTTATGAAATTAAGAAAAATAAGTAGTAGAAAAAATAAGTATTTTGATAATATGAGCAAGAATTTACAACAGATAGAACGTATACAATTTTTGATGGAGTATTGTAATTTATAAATTATGATGATTTAGATTTATCGGATAACTTCTCGGAATCTCAATGAATGAGATTCCAACCGAAAATTGACAACTGAATATCGTGCAGGAAAAGAAATTTACGAGAAATGGACATAAACATTGGACATAGCGGGTACTATGCCTTGAAAAATTTTATGGAGTCGTTTAAGATAACATTATTAAGAGGCCAATCTTAATAATGAATCTTGAAATGCCTCGACTGATGGCATTTCCCAGGCATCAAGATGTTGTAGCATCATGATGCCGTAGAGGCGGCAGTACCACATCTTCGTAGAGCGGTGCCTGCCGTCTTCTAATTTATAGTCTTCTTTCTCACGTTTGTTAGAACGTTCCACGGAAGTCCTTCCGTCATATTCCTTTTCCCATGCTTTACTGTCTCTTGGCGGTATATTAAATAACCTTGGATTGTCATCGGTAAAGATATGTACGGTTCTGCCGTATTTCGCCGGTGAACAGGGATGCTCACAGAAACAGCCACGTTTCCGGTCTGCTTTTGGGCACCGGTATTTCGCTCTGTGTTTGGCAGCCTCATATCCATCTTTATGCATACGTAAGCCCAACTTACAGATAGGAACCCCATCCTTATCAATGGTGAAATCATCCTTATAGGTAAAATGTCCGGTATGTCCGGGATTGAGATCAATAAAGGGCGTGATATTTTCCCGTCTGCAGTATTCATAGACCGGGTAAGCATCATGGGCCGAGTCCAGAAGGAGTTTCTCAATACGGAATTCCGGAAGGTATGATTTCATGGTGAAAAAGGAATGGAGAAAAGAAAGCATGTCATGCCGGGAAGCCCTTTCTAAAGGAGGAAATACAGGAAGATCATTGTAGGAATCGGAAGCCACATACATGTAGAGGTGGTAACCGAAAAAATAACATTCCCGGTGAGAGTCCCATCCCCAGTTACAGTCCGGCTGAGAATAATGGCGTTTGCAATTGCAGGAAGAGCAGCCTTTATCCTTACAATCGCAGATCCGCTTTTTCCGTTGCTGTGCGGCAGTACGGACAGGGGTGCCATCTCCGGCAAGGGCCAGATGGTTGGGATCGATCAGTCCCTTGCGGACAGAAAGATCCAGGAACTGTTGCTTATAGAGACGGAAAACAAGAAAAAACGGATTTTCCGGTTTCAGCTGCCAGCGTTCCAGAAGAGGAAGAAGTTTGGAAGCAGCGCTGGAAGAGTCACAGGGAGTCTTATCGCCTTTCTTTTTCCCCTTGGGAGGTTTCATTTTAGGGAAACGGTCTTTTGGGGAAAGGTTGTTGGAATCATCCTGCCAGATACGGGAAAAGAAATCATAAAAAGTGCCGACACCGGGAGTATCTCCGAAAGGGAATCCGCTGAGGATGGCATAAAGAGGAGTTTCCCTGAGCATGCGGCACCAGACAGTGATGGAAGTTACTTTCAGCTTTAAAGCAAGCAGGTAGGAGCGCAGCATACAGGATGGGAGCCGTGGTTGAGGTCCGAAAACAGAATAGCAATCCTGCATCAGAGAATCCGTCTGGGAAAGATCAAGATACCAGAACTGCACGATATAATCCCAGGTGCTTTTGGAAAGCACAAAGGGGTCAGGATAGAACTTAAGGAAATCGGATACAAAAGTTTCCTGATAGGCGGCATGTCCGCCGGGGTTACAAGGTAACATAAAAATCGCCTCCAGTCGATTGAAATAGAATATAATCAATCGGCTTCGCCGCAAATTTTGAGCGATTTGTCAAGTGTTTTTTGAAAAAAGTGGGTGATTTTTTTAGATAGGGATCTGAAAGCCTTATAAAATCAGGGCTGAAGATTCCGAGAAGTTATTCGGTTGGAAAGGAGGATAGGATGTCTACGTTATTTGTAATAGGAAATGGATTTGATAGAGCACATGGGTTGAAGACATCGTATTGGGATTTTAGAAAGTATCTCGAAAAATATGCAGAAGATTTTCTCGTACAGATGGAGAATATGTATAGTATTACTCCTTTTGAAAGGCTGGATAAGCGATTCAAAAAGAATAAAGACATTCAAAATCGCCGGGATGACGCTATATATAAAACACTGTGGAAAAATTTTGAATACGGGCTTGGCGAAGCGAATGAAGCAGAGATGTTAGACTTTTCTAAATCAATAGTAGATGATTTGGACTTAGATGGAGGTCCAGTTGGAATAAAAGACACAATGGATGATTATTGGGAAGAACAATATAGATTTATTGAGCGACTTAATGAGTATGTAGGCAAATGGATTAGGCAGGTACGTTTATTCAAATCTGCACCAATGAAGTCTACTTTTATTGATAACTCTGAGGATTATTTTTTTACATTTAATTATACGAGCGTATTGGAACGCATATATCGTGTGCCATATCAGCATATACTACATATTCATGGCGGGCTATCTCCATATTGTGATGAGCCGCCAATTCTGGGACATGGAAATGCGAAGAAAATAGAAGAATATCGTGAGAAAGCTGAAAAAGCTGCAGAAGAATATGACGAAGGAGAAGAAAGTATATGCAATGCAGTTGCGAACTATTATAAGCGAACTTTTAAGAATACAAACAAATGTATGGCCTTCAAAGGGGAATTTTTCCGGCAGTTAACGGGGGTTAATAATGTTGAAATTATAGGTCACTCTTTCGGAGAGGTAGATATGCCATATTTTACATATCTGAGATACTGTATTTCAAAGAATGCAAAATGGAAATTTTATTATCACAGTTCGGAAGATTATGATGCTGCAGAAAAAGCGGTTAAAGAATTGGAACTGGACATAGGGGATTATGAAATATTGCCCTCAGATCGTTTTTGGCAATAAAGTGATGAAGAAGATGGGCGTAAAAATGAATAATGATTTAGAACGATTTTTGATTGCACAGCAGACATATTACTGTACTGCTTTGCAGGAGATAAAAACCGGGCAAAAGCGTAGCCATTGGATATGGTTTATCTTTCCACAGATTGCGGGACTTGGCTACAGTGAAACTGCCCGGTATTATGCCATTAAGAATATGGAAGAAGCAAAAGCATATATGGAAGATTACACGCTTGGTATGAATCTGATTGAAATATCTGAGGCAATTCTGGAGGTAGATTCCAATGATGCGCTTGAGGTGATGGGCTGGCCGGATAATCTGAAACTGAAATCTTCCATGACGTTATTTGCCTTGGCAAAACCGGAATGTGAAGTGTTTCAGAAGGTATTGGACAAGTTTTTCAGTGGGGAACGGGATCAGAAAACTGTGGAAATTCTCTCAATTCAATAATTTAACGATAGGGTGCATTTTCAACCCCAAGGGTGCAAATTTAACGATTTCTACTCTCAAAACGATAGTATCGTTAAATTTTACTCTTATGACTCACGAAAAAGGTACAATTTCTACTCGAAAAACGATAACGGCACCTATGAGGGTGCATCAAGCATTACAGAAAACGCCCTAACCATGGGCGTTTTCGTATACTAAAAAAACGATAGCTCCGATTTTCAAATTGTATCAATTTGATTACGCAATATGGTGTGAGAGGTCGAAAATTTCTCAATTAGAGAAATTTTCTCCTACTCGATTGATTTTTGTAAGAAGGAATTTCATGGCTTGGTTGAGGAAACCGACGAGATCTCTTCAAAACCAAGTAAGCTGCCAGCATCTCCGATGATTTGCTCATCGGTTGATGGAAAAGTACGAAAATATAGTCGGTAATAGTGCCCTTGAAGCAGTTTTACACTTTTATCTGTCGTGAACTGATATTCCCGGTCATCGCTTCCGATAAGATGTATTTGCTGTGTTTTCTTAAAGGCTGAAACTTCCCGTTTGCTGCAGTATCCTTCCACTGTCAGGTAGGAACCGGAATGGATGAGATGATGCAGGCTGATGCATCGAATCAGGCAGCATGCACCGATCACGAGGCTCATAATGAGAAGGATTTTATCTTTTGTCTGCAGCCCGATGATGCATCCGAATAGTACACAAAAAAAGCCGATTGCCGCCTGGGCAACCAGCTTGAATAATAATGGTTTTGGCATAATACTCCTTTCAAAATCGTTGAAATGAAATTTGCTTATTAAGATACAGATTGCCCACAGCCTGCAGGACCGGATACTGGATATGCAGAATCTGTGCCTGGTCAGCCAGTGTCTGGTAGGTATCTTCCGTTCCATCATAGAGTTGTGTGAGGACATCCTCTTCCTGCTTTGGTACTTTCTTTTGATCTACACAGGTCACCAGTTCTGCAGTGGTTAGCGGAATGGTTTTTGTAAGCTTTAAGACGGTTTCCTCAATGGGCGTGTTTTTTTCTTTCTGCAGATATTTTCCAAAATCTCCGGGCTTGATTTTCCCTTCTACATAGAGCTGGATACAGGTAAATAGCCGGGTGGAGAAAGTTTCGTGAACCGGAAGGATGTGAAGTTTTCCTAACAGCTGATAGAGTGCATCTACGCCGGTCACTCCTTCTCCTTTTGCAATCAGGCCGCGCAAAAGCAGCCGGTTCAGATAGTGGGAAAATGCCAGTCCGTCCGGTCTGCCGCTGTTTTTAAGCCGCACATGGTAAGCAGACTCCAGTTCGTGTATCTGCAGAATCTGGAAGGCAAGGCAGCTCCAGAGAATCAGTTCGTGGTCGCATAGCCCGAATTCCTGATGATTATTAAGAACCATAGGAGTGGATTTTCCATCTGTATTTTTGACAAATTTTAATGTGCCGATGGCGGTATAAAGTGTCAGCATAGAACTGCCTCCTTCTTGTTATGATGCTAATATCTCATATAATATCTCATTTTCTTTCAGCCATTTTCTCGCCTTGCTCTGCCATGCCCTTACCCTGTTGGAAGGAACCTGATATAGTTTTGCAAGCTCTCGATCGGTGTAACCGTCTTGCTGCAGACGGAGAGTGGCAATTCCTTTTTGTATCATATTGCTGCTTGCTGCTTCCAGTTCCTTCAAGTATGCAGTGGACAGGTTTTGTATCGCTTCCTGCTCCGTGGAAAGGGAAGTACGATTCTGGTGAAACTCACCTTCATAAGAGTGACCGTCCTCGGATTCCAGCAATGCATCTAAGGAACAGAATCGTTTATTATATTGGTAAACGGTACGCCAGTATCCGTAGATCGCATTACGGACAGCAGCTCTGGCATATGGTCGGAAGGGACGGTGTCCATCGTATTTAGAAGCTGCATTGCACAGTGCCAGGTAACTGGTTTGTATCAGCTCCTCATATTCTTCTTGGGAAAGATTCGAGTAATTCCGTGTCAGGACATTTACCATTTGTGGCACCAGATCCATATTTTCTTCAACGAGTTGGCTGTAGGGGATAGGATTATTTTTCATGTCATCCACCCTCCTTACCCTGCAAGGCACAGTGGTACATGGTTGTAGCGAAGGACTTTCTCTGATTCTTCTATAAGTCGTTCGCACATGTACTCACTGAAATTACCGATATGTGCCTGTGTGGTGTCGAGGCAAAATTTGTCTGATATCCACCGGTAGGCATCTTTCTTGGACATAATTCCCTGTTTCCAGATCTGATCAAAGATCCGGTGTGCACGGATCCGTTTCTCACGAAGAGATTTATTTGCCAGAGTGCCTTTAGGGCGAGTGGTGCCGGGATGGACGCTGACGTAGGAATTGCAGACCGGATAGCGGCTGCATACATAAAGTTTGCCTTCCCATGCATTTTTTCCATGGACATAAGATGTATCTCTTAAAATGGCCGGGCTGCCACAGTAAGGGCAGCGTATGATTTGTTTCTTCATCATGATTCACCTCGCATTACGTTTTTTATACGTACATTTATCCTTTATTAGTAAGTTTATTACGTTTTCTATACGTATATTGTAAGTAAAAGTGTGATGAATTCCCATATATCAGGGACGAAAACAGGTACCCAAATGTTCCCTTTTTACCACTTTCTGCCATTTTTTATGAATGTTCTGGATAGAAAATGGTTTTGATTAATGGAAAAAGGCCACTGTCTGTAAAACGTTGGTAATTAACTGCCGTGAAGATAAACTTATTACAAAAGTATCGGAGCAGGAACAGTGCAATTAGTATCAAGCAGATCCGGTAGATGGTGAGCGCCTGCCTTTTCTTTTTGTGTAAAGAAGTAAATCTGCAGTACAGGATATAAACCATAGGGATAAAAATCAGGGTAGTGAAGCCCTTGTCAATCGTTTGGATGATCAGAGTAAGCATGTTGCACACCTCCTTGTCTTTATTCATTCTGTACGCAGAAACAAGTAAAAACGCAACTTACCAGTCATAGTTTTTCTCTTCCTGCATTTTTAGGAGTTCCATACAGGGACAGTCGGACTTGACTGCTGTTTTGATATTCAGGTAAGAGCGATATAAGGATAAAAAAGCAGATACAGATATGTTGCTTATGCATTCTTCCGGTTCCGGATAACAGGAAAATAAAATCCGGGCATCGGAAAGAGGAAGAATCAGCGGTTCTGCTGTAGCATCCGGATGAAATAGGAATCCGGGTTCCCTGCATATACCGGAAGTATTACAGGAAGGGCAGGTCACATGGATGCAGTGATGCCAGTTTCCATCACAGGCATCTAAAAATCTACGAACATGTTTAATATCTGTCTGGATATAGGTTGTTTCCATATTCATCACCAAAAAGCAGGCAGTCTCTATGGACCGCCTGCACTGAAATTAAAGATTATTTTTGTTTCTTTTTCCGGAAATAGATTACTGTAGCAATACCTGCGAGCAGAAGGGCACCTGCAGCAATACCTGCGTAAAGAAGAAGTGGGGTATCATCGCCGGTCTTGACTGGTGTGGAGATATCCGGAGTATCTTTTGGTACATCGGTAATTTTCACTGTCTGGCCGTTATCATTTATATCTTCGTGATTCGTCAGTTCCACTTCATTTTTGTTTTCTTTATCACCGGTAGATACATAGAGCTTTTCAAAAACAACTACATCATGTCCGGAAAGAGAAGTAGCATCAAAGGTAAAGGTTACTTCTACAGTGCCTTCAGAGTTTTCCGGTTTGAAAGTTGCTTCAGATATTACAGGTTTTCCGTCAATCAGTACTTCCTTACCGGTTTCCTTGTCCATCAAAGTACCTACGACCCGGTAGGTAAGGCCAGTTACCAGATCCTTGTAAGAAACGGTATCAATAATAGAGGTTTCTTTTTCTGCAAGGACGTCCTGGTCGCCGTCTTTTCCATCTTTAGCGGTAGTCTTAATCTCCGGGAAATAGATGGTCTGTGGAGCATCATCAATCTGGGTATGGAAAGCAACTTCTTTGTCCTGATAAGATACAGACTCAAAGGCTACTATCGTTTTGCCTGCGAGAGCAGTGGCATCCAGTGTGAAAGAAAGCTCTACAGTGCCTTCCGCATCTTCTGGTGTGAAGGTCAGTTCGGACGTAACTTCTTTTCCATCGATTTGCAGAGACTTACCAGATTCCTTATCCATCAAAGTTCCGGTTAACTTATACTCTTTATTTGGAATGAGATGGTAGGAAACGGTATCCGTAATGGTCAGTTCTTTCTTTGGAACTGCCATCTGGGTATTGGTATCCGGGCAGTTTGCCTGAGTTGCAATTTCCGGGAAAAAGATCTGCTGACCTTCATCTTCGAGATCTGCATGAACAGCAATTTCTTTTTTATCCTGTGTTACAGATTCAAAAACAACGGTTGTCTTACCGGCCAGTGAACTGCCGTCAAATTCGAAGACTACATCTATGGTGCCTGAGCTGGTTTCCGGTGTGAATGTTGTTTTGGCAGTTACCTGTTTGTTATTAATTAGAACAGGTTCTCCAGTTTTCGCATCCATGAGTGTGCCCGTTGCAGTGTACTTAAGGTTTGGAACCAGCCCTTTATACTGGATCGTGTCAATGAGTTTCACTTTCTCATCAGCATTTGCCATATGCTCACCGGTTTCAGAGTCTGTTGCCTGCGTGCCGATCTCAGGAAAAGAAATCTGCTGGTCTTCATCAGAAAGGTCCGCATGGACAGCCAGCTGTTTATCTTCCTGATACAGTTCCTCGAATACAACAGTTGTTTTTCCAGAAAGTGAGGAAGCATCAAAGGTAAAAGAAACTTCTACGGTACCGGAGGATTTTTTCGCTGTGAATGTCTTTTCAGAAGTTACAGGTTTGCCGTCAATCTGAATTGCTTCACCGGTCTCGGCGTCCATTAGTGTTCCAACCAGCTTATAGGACTGACCTTTCTTTAGTCCGGAATATTCGACAGTATCTACAAGAGTGACTTCTTTTTCCGGTTTGCTCATATGGGTACCTGTTTCTTTATCCAGAGCTGTCGTGCCGATTTCAATCAGGTCATCGGTCAGGGTTCCAAGGTCAATGGTAACGGAATCTTTATATACAGTCACTTCGAATTTTAAAAGATTCATGCCTTTATTGGATTCACATCTCTGCTCCTCAATGACATATTGATCATAGATAAGGGCACCTTTGGAATCGTCTGGCGTGGAAGATCCGAACCAGACCCCATCTTCCGATGTTTCTCCACGGTTGGTGTTCTGGGTGTGTTTGTTCCATTTGGAAGCTGTACTAGCATACCCATTTTTGTCCGTCACGATGGTATGGCTTTCTCCGGTTGTAACAGAGGTGATGGTAAATGGAATATCAGAAAGACGTTTTTGTTCTCCATCGGATACCTTTACCAGTTCCAGATCGCCACGGTAGATCTGTTCTTCGACAGATGCAGCATTGTAGCACTTTACGGTTTCCTTGGCACCATCGGCTGTGATCTTCTGTACGAATACAGTATCATTGGAAAAGTATCCGACAGGAGCTTTTGTTTCCTGAACAGTAACTGTTCCGAGCGGGAGACAAATGGTTTTTCCATCCGTCTGTGTATAGAACGCATCTCCAGATACCAGATAATCTTTGGAAAAATGAGATTTTCCTTCTGCATCGGTCTTAAATATCCAGGTACGTGCCGGTTTGGCTCCATTTGCGGAAGGATCCTGATCGGACTGTTCGGTATAGAATTTAACAGTAAACTGTGCATCCGCAAGAGATGCAGATCCTTGTGGCTGTGCTTCCTGTGATTCCTTGTCCAGTTTCTGAAGGAGCAGATCCATTGGATTGCTCTGTGGGATTTCCGTCACATTTACAGGCGTGGTTGCTTCGGATTTGACAGTGACGTTATGGGCTTTGGTGTCCAAGATGAATCCTTTGGAAGCTTTGGTTTCTTTTATCGTGTAATTACCTTCCTCCAGTTCTCCGGATTTTGCATAGCCGTTTTTATCTGTTGTCAATGTCTGTACCAGTTCCTCTCCTTTGTAAATGCCGTATTCGGCGCCCTGTAAGCTATAGTTACTGTTCCCATCGGAAACAGAGGCGTTGGCTGAAGATTTACGGATTTCCAGATAACCGTAGGGAACCTGATACCAGCTTCCAACAACAGTCTGGCTTCCGCTTCCTGGAATGATAAAGGCCCGGAAGTTTTCCGGGGGAGCAGGAAGGCTTTTGATTGCTTCAGTAACTTCTTTTGCTTTGTCAATGAAACTCTGGGGTGCGCCATGGAAGGCTCCGGTATCTGAAGAATACCCTGCATAAATATAGGCGACGACAAGATGTCCGATTACATAGGAATTGTCATCAGACCAGCCGCTGAAATATTTGTCTTTTACAGTCTTTTCATAGCCATAACCGCCATTTAAGTAATACAGTGCTTTCCGAAGCGGGGAATCCTTTGCCAGAAGGTCATAGGAATAACTGCCGGAAGCAGGGGTTTTCTTGAGTGGTTCCACACAGTAAGCGGTATTGTTCCCATCAAATGTCATGCGTGAAGTAAAATAATCTCCATACGGAATGTTCGCTCCTGCGTGAAAACTGACGGTACCGTCTGCCGCATGAACAGTCATGCCGCCGGAAAATACGGTCCCGACAGTAACCAGTACTGCAAGCAAAAATGCGAGCAGCCGGTGGATAGATTGATTTGTTCTTTCTAACATAAGTCTCCTCCTTACTTTGAAGATATGAAAAAGGCAGCGATTTCGCTGCCCCGGGTGTTAACCGGCTTTTGCTTCTTTGTGTTTCTGGCGTTCAATGATTTCCAGAAGTTCCTGCCGGTCGGTGGTAATTAGTTCCTTTTCCAGCGTGGATGCTTTGAATTCCACCGTAATGTTATTGTTGTTTGTTGAGATCAGGCCATTCCCCCTTTGAAAATGTGTGATATTCATGACTTCGGTTTCAGACAGGTGCAGGATATTTTTTACCCGCTGTGCCTCTTCATCCTCCATGTTCAGGATGATCTTGGTCTTACAGTTGTTGATGATACCTTTTCCATATTTACCATCATCCAGAGCAAAGAAATCATTTAAATCTTGTGTGGCAAAAATGCCGGCTCCTGAGTAGGCACGGATGATTTTGGCAATCTCCAGAACAAATTCTGCAGCCAGACGGTTACTGGAAGCACCGATGAGCTGCCATACCTCATCTACAAAGATCGCTTTTTCCTCTGTCCGGTTTTCTTTCGCTTTATCCCAGACGTAATCCAAGGCAACGAACATACCTACTGTTAAGAGATCACTGGAGCCTGTCAGCTCTGAGATATCCAAAACAGTATATTTATTGGTTAGGTCTACGTTGGTCTTCTGATTGAAAGAAGAAGCAGAGCCGTGGACCAGGCGGTTCAGGATATGTGCCAGACGTTTGGTATCCGGACTTTCCATCAGGATATTATAGACATCCTCAAGGATCGGCATTTCCTTATACTGGTCTGGATGATCCGGGTCAATCAGGGATTCGTTTTTATGCGTAATCCCTTTTCTGGCATAGGTTTTAATAAGTGCCTCATCCAGAAGCTGTTTCTCCTCATGATTCATGTCAGGAATCAGGAGAGAGAAGAAGATATGGAGCCTCTGGATTTTGGAAGCCAGAGCGGAAGCATCCAGTGTCGGTCCGTCCAGCAGTTCATTGACAGAATTATCAACTTTGCGGATCTCCATGACATTAATGCAATTTTGGCTGGCAGGAGAGATCTGGATGAATTCTCCACCCACGTTTTTACAGGCCCGGTAAAATTCATGTCCCTTCAGAGGAGCAATGATGAAGACCTGGATTCCCTTCCGCCGCATCCGAAGTGCCATAGTCTGCATGGTGAAGGTTTTGCCAGCACCAGAACATCCAAGGATACAGATGTTGGAGTTTTTATACTGTTTGGAATCAAAAATATCTGCGATGACCAGTGAATTATTATGCTTATTTACTCCGAATAAGATGCCGTTGTCGTCACAGATGGAGTAGCTGGTGAACGGGTAGCAGCTTGCAGCTCCCGTAGTCAGGACATTTCGTTTTGACAGTTCATAGAGTTTTTTATCCAGGTTTGCAAGCGGCAGGGAGGATAGGAAACCCTGTTCCTGTAAGAAGTAGCAGGAGTGCAGATCCATATCCTGGGAAATCAATAGTTTCTTCATCTCCTGAATACGCCACTGCAGTTCCTCAAGATCAGAAGCAGTAATCGTGATCAGGAGATTGATATAGTAAAAGTCTTCGTTATTTGCCAGACCAGCCTTCAGAAAGTATCCAGAGCGGATCGCAGAATCCAGATCATCAAAGTCTGCGTTTGTATCGGATGCATCCTTGATCTTTGAACGGTTGATACGGATCTGTTGTCCAAGCCGCTGCTGGATCTTATCCTTTGGCTGCTTATGCAGATAAAAATCAATATCTATGCCTTCCCCGGCGTTGATCAGTAAGGACAGCCAGCCGGGTGCGACTTTCTGTTTATAGCCGTCGCTTGGAACCAACAGGTACGCATGATAAATTCCGTTGATCCGCACATAATTGGAGTGCCGGAAATCTACGGACTCCGGTGCAATGAACTCGTTGATCCGGATATGATCCAGTTCTTCCTGGCGACCTTCCTTCATATAGCGTTCAAGTACATCTGCGATTCTATCCTGCAGAGGCTTTTCTGTACAAAGGGTCCGGTTTAATAATGTGTATAGGACATCGGTTGTAAATTCATCTTCATTATCATGGGTAACCACCTGATTCCCGCATTGATATAAGAACGTTTTAGCTGTCTGGGCAGCTGTCTCCAGTGCAGCAAGGATTTCTTTTTCTTCTACTTTCCGGTTTACATTGAATGGTTCATACTCAAAAATCAGAAAGAACCGTCTTGAAACGGCCTCTCTGGAACTTAATTTCTTTACGAACTGGATGTAATCCTTCTGTAGTTCCCGACAGTGCGGATTGGTCTCACGGGACAGTTCCAGTGCTGCCTGTTCCAGATGTTTATTGATATCTGCCTTTTTGGAGATCATCTTAATCTGCAATTTGACCGGGCTGATTTTTAAGTAGGAGATAAAGCTGTAAATGATGCCTTGCTGTTCCCTTGCACTTCGCAAAAGGAAGTTGATAGGTTCAATCTCCAGAATCTTTACATATCGGTGGTCAGTGGTATAGATGATCCCGTTGGCAATTTTATCAATCGGAAGATAATCCTCCAGTGTCATGTCCTTTCGCTTTTTCTTTTTCAAGGAAACGGAAGGTGAAGGATCAGGTTGTTTCTTATTGGAGCGTGCATCTTTTTTCGCAGCTTTCTCCAAACGTTTTGCCTCCTTTTGTGCAAGCTTATCCTGATGCAGTTTTTCTTTATGCCGTTGTTTTTCGGTTTTTAAACGCTGTTTCTTTTCACGTTTCGCAACCTTGAGAGCTTTCGCCTGTTCCTTTTTCCTTTGTTTCTTTTCAAATTTCAGAATTCGGATATCTTCCCTGGCCTGCTTCTTTATGCCGCGTTTTGTAGATATATCATAGAGGCGACGCTCTTTTTTTTTAGAGGCTGGTGTGGGAGAAACTTTTGAATCGGGTAGAATCTCTTCTTCTGAAGAAGATGGCATATTACAGGGAACCTCCTCATCATGTGTAGCTATCTCCATTGGTTGAGGTGATGGCTTCTCTTTTTTCTCCCGGTTCTTTTTCGCCGTTGGTTCTTTTTGACGAGGATTTTTACGCTGTTTTCCTTTTGGCTCCGGTTTGGTATCCAGCCGGTATAGGATTCTACGATTAAACAAAAAACGGACAGCATTCATCAGAAAAGCCGTCAGACTTTCCCCTCCGATGCCGATCAGGGCGACCATGGCTGCTGGAAGAGATGTCATACATAAAATGATGATCCGTATGGTCAGGGACAGGGGAAGATGCACAACAGGTATTGCAATCCCGATGGCAAGAATGGCTCCTTCAATAGCATTTCGGATCTTGAACATTCCTCCCATGAATGTACCCCGCTCAATAAAATTACGGGGGATTAAGGCAATTTGTTGTTCTTCAGGGTTGTTCACGGCTGCGCCTCCTTTGCATTAGTTTTCTTTTCCGGTTCTGTTGCTTCGATATCGTTTGGGGTATCAGCAAAACCGCCTTCCTGCATGGATTCTATTTCTTCTGTAGTAACAGCTGGAAGTTTATCATCCGTCTCACGTTCATAGGTAATTATGTTTTCACTGACTTGCAGTTTTTCTTCCCCAAATAAAAAAGCACCGGTACTGGTGCTGCAGGTAACTGGAAGGGTAGTATTATCAGAGAAAGCAAAAGTAAGCATGATGTCGTTTCCTTCCGGATAGGTGGTCTGTTCTGGAAGAAAGGTCACAGAGGTAATGTCTGTTTTCCCAGTTTCTTTGAGATACAGAGAAAATTGTTGCTTTAGTTCATTGATCTGGGTGTCTGCAAAAAATGCCTGTAATTCTTCAAAGGCTACGTATTTCAATGTGGGAAGTGAGGCAGTATCCTCTCCTTCCGTTTGGATTTCTTTTGCGGGCTGATTTGGGTCAGCCGTATGGTTTTTCTGTTTTTCTGCTTTCCATAAGGCAGGCAGTACAATGCCTGCTACGATCATGCCGATCATCAGCAGGATGGAAAGAATCAATTTTTTTCTGCTCATAAGCTCTCCTTTATTTCTTGTCAAAGATCCAATATGCACTTGCTGTTGCATGAATTTCTGACATCATATCAAATTCCCGGTTGATATAGTTTTTGGATGCACTGTCATTCGGATCGTTAACTAGTACCTTTCCGGAAGCCGTTACACCACGAAGGACAATGAAATGTCCGCCTCTGGTAAATAAGCCTGCACTTTGGGAACTGATGACAGGATGGCCTTCTGACAATGCTTTTAGGACTCTATTGGGATCGTTGGTCTGGGTGACCGATCCGCATCCAAAATGACTGGCTGCCGCTGCAAAGTAGGACCAGTAAGTGCCGACCCCCGGTTTGTAGTAAGAATTTCCACACCAGGAAACTGCATCTACCGGAGTGATGGTTTTGCCCGTTAAATAACTTGCGACCATGGCAAAACTGGTCGGGCCACATCCGCTGGTTGCAATGGAACCTCCGCCATATGGAATATTTCCGTAATCTGTCTGCAGGTAATGAGGTATCTGCATTCCATTTGCAGGATAGGTGCCGCCTGTAGAAGTAATGATGTAGTACCGGAGTACATGGTCTACGTATTCTTTATCGCCATATCTGGAGTAAGGCCAGTTAGGGCGGGCACACATCATATCAGAATAAGCGATGGCGTTTGCTTTGGTATAACCACCGTCCCGTTCCATGGCCCAGTCAATATAACCGGAACCGTAATTGTATCCCTGCAAAGCAAGCTTGATCCGGTCAAGATCTGTTGGACCGGTGCATCCGGCTTTATCCAGGGCATATTTGAGTTCTTGAATTCCGCATTCGATGCTGTATTCCGGATCTGTAATACCGTTAGGCACATGGGGATATTTCTTATTAAATCCACCTTCTGCCGCCTGCATGACATCAAGACCACGTCCTCCGGATTCCTGCATCATCACAGCAAGGATTAGTTCCACATAGGGAGTCATTCCGTATTTTGCAGCAATCCGTTCTACTGTTGCCCGGTAGCGAAGCACCTCATCGGATACATTGGCAGTTGCAACTCCGGAAGCAGAGGAACCAAAAAAGAGGGTCAGATTTTCTGCATAAGCGTCTGCCACTTTTTTCTGTTTGTCGTTCAGATGAAAGACATGGTCTGCAAAATAAGAATCACCGGCATAGTTGATTACAAAGTTATGCCGGGTAAAGGTAACCGTCTGAGTCTGTGAATCCGTTCCTTCACCGGCTTCCCCTTCTGCACCGGCATCCACCGTAACTTCCATGGTAACTGTCTCTGTTGATACGTCATAAGTAAAAAGGCCATCCTTATTCGCCCGGATGACCCGCTTCAGTTCCGTAACGTTGATATCCCGATAGTTGTCTTTACTTGCACAGAACTGGGCAATGAGCTGATTGGCATTTACAGAGATATAGTAAGCATAGGGATCCGTAATGGATACGGCATCACTTTCCGGTACACGAGAAGCCGCGGCATTCACATCAGCAAGTACCTCGTCGTGACATTCCTGTAAGACTTCTACAATGGCTTCATTAGCAGCACGTATATTTTCATTGATCCTGCTGTTACTGGTAAGTGCTCCGGTATTTTCGGAGAGATTTCCGAAGACAAGTCCCGGAAGCATGACTATGAATAATACTGGAATTAAAAGTAGAGAAACAATTCCAGCCACCGCCTTTTTTAAGATTTCCCGATTCTGGATTGCAGCACCAATAACGGCTCCAAAGGGACCGGCTGTGGCACCTTTTACAGCACCTGAAATAGAAGCCATAGCTCTGCCTACCAGAACTGCTTCATTCAGACCGGTCTGGTGATCTGCCAATTAAATGCGATCCTTTCTTGGAGGAGTCGGGGGCAGTTTCTGGTCGATGGATTCATGGTAGGCAACTTTTCCACCGCCTGCATCATAAGGGGTTTTAGTTACGGTATCCTGTGCATACTGCTTGTACCATGTGGCACCGTCTACAGACTGCACAGTTTCATATGTACCCTGTGAGGGAGCCATATATTGGTCTGCATGATAGAGAGCAAACTCTCTGGAACCTGATTCGGTAGATTCCGTTCCGGTGATCCGTCCGCCTCCGATTTCCATATTGGAATAATTGGGCAAAGGGTGTTCGGAATCTGCTTTCATTCCCATATAAGAAATATAAGCCTTTTCTGCATCTGCTCCTTTGATGGAACCGACCTGACTATAGTTACCTTGTGCAATGCGGCTGATCACATTGTTGGCAAAATCTCCACCTTTGTTTAAGGAAGAATGATACATGACACTGCCGATGCTGGAATGTTCTGTGTAGCCAGTTGCTGTATTGACTGCACTCCGTTCCACCTGCCTTCCGACAGCTCCGGCCAGTCCGCCTGACAGGAAGCTTCCACTGACAGCAGCTGCACCTGGAGAAGCAGGTGCCCGGTATCCGCCTCCACCGCCACGTAAATGCATTGAACTTGACAGGCTTCTTCCGGCGATTAAAAGCTCTGCCATCATGTTTCCGCCAGTGTTTCCTACATTGATGCCAAGGCTTGCCATGAAGGAATCGATTTTTTGGCTGACTTTTAAAAATGCGATTGCGCAGAGAAACCAGATGAATATATTACCGGTAACGGCTTCCTTTCCCTGGTTTGCCACTGCCTGTTCCACTTCTGCTTCCGTAAGTTCTGCCGCGAAGACCGGGAAGGAACAGAATAAGACCATGCAGGCAGTAAGTGTCAGCAATAATATAATTTTTTTCTTATGTTTCATGTGTTCCTCCTTTTGTTAGATAGATAATGGATTGGCCAGAAAAGTACCAACCATAGATGTAAACAGGCGCAGACACCAAGCATTCATCAGCAGTAGGAAAAATTGTCCACCAAGCATCCGACACCAACTCTTGAAAATATTACCGGTTGCCTGAGAAGAGCCCATTGCGAAAGCGACTGGGGCTGTATAAACAAGAACGCCGAGAAGAATGTAACGTTCTGCCGCTTCAAACAGTAGTTTGATGTAATTCCATGCCAGAATCAGTACCAGGATCAGTGCAGTAATCGCAACAGCTCCATTGGCACAGACACCGAGGATAACAGTGATAACGGAGTTAAAGTCTGCGAATTTTAGCGGAGGCAGATCTTCCGTCAGAATCCAGCTATATGGTGTTCCAGCAATGTCAAGTAAAAGATCTACGATATCTTTTGCATAGAAAGTAAGGAACAGGAAGATGAAAGAGCGCATGGATAATTTCAGTGGATCTTCTGCCTCAATTCCGGCACCAGCAAAGTAATTCTTAAATAACTGCCAGACCCAGTTCAGTAGGATCAGACCAATTGCCAGAGCCAGAAATACCTGATACATGCTTTCGGCTGCGGGGAAATATCTTAAAAAGGTATCCATAGAGCAGCCCAGAGCACCTAAGACTGAAGTGGTAATAAGATCCAGAATGTTCATGACCTGCTCTGCAATCCATTCCACGATTCCATCTAAGATTCCCATTTAGGCACCTCCTTTCCTGGCTTAGCCATTCCATTTACCTCCGGCAAAGAACGGTGTGATGTAAGCCATGATGAAGCCAAGACCGTTTAAGATTGCCCAGGTGATGACGATACGTTTGAGCCATGCACGGGATTCGTCCACGGTTTTTCCCGATTTGGAAAAGTTCATCATTAAAAGAGCCACAGATGCCGTTACAACAGCAGCTATGGTAGAAATCAGGATGATCTGGTTGTAGACATCTTTCATGATTTCATTTGCTTTGTCCCACATGTTAGCTGCCAAGACCGGCTGAATATTGCATGCCAGAAGCGTGAGCAGCAGGGATGCTGTGTAAATAATCCGCATGTAGTCAGGACGACGCTTTTCATTCGGCGGGTTTTCTTTGACTGTATGTTTTCTCACGTAAGTTAAACCTCCTTCATATGAAAAGGGCAGTATGGAATATCCACCCTGCCCCGATGCTTATAGTTTCTTAGTGCCTCATGCCAGTTTATCCGGCAGCAAAAAAGCAGCCCGGTCAATACAGGCTGCCTGATGCAAATACAGTATAAAATTGTAAATCTAATTCACCTCCTGCAAGAAAAAACGCAGCCAGTACCAAAAGGGAGAGGCAATGACTCCGGTACCGCTGCGCAATTCCTGCATATAATTTTGACAATATCAATTTTAGCATGTTTATATTTACCTGTACATCGCAGAACCGTGCCAGTTTAGGTCGTGAAAGAGCCATAACTGTGCCATGACATCAAAAGTGCATTAATTCAACACCACTAGAGTTAGTGAAACTCTATCAGATACTGTATGGAAGAATCCTTGGCAAATATACTAAAAGTACGATTGTAACGCTGTAAGAATTAGTGTGATTAGGAGAAGATAATATGCAAGGGATAGGGAAAAGGATTCAAAAAAGCAGGGAAGCTGCCGGACTGAAGCAGGAACAGCTGGCAGAGATGGTTGATTTGAGCTGTAATTATTTAAGTGCCATAGAGCGGGATGTGAAGACACCAAGGTTGGATACTTTTGTAAGAATTATTAATGCATTGAATGTATCAGCAGATGAAATCCTGATGGATGTGCTGGAAGTAGGAACAAAAACGAGATGTACGCAATTGGAAGAAAAGATGAAACATTTGCCGGCAAAGGAGCGAAACAAGATTCTTCGTGTGTTGGAAGTGATGATTGAAGAAGCGGGAAAATAGTTTTGCGTATGGGCGTGGACCTTTTAAAAATTTTAAAGATGTAATATAGTGCGTGAATATTTATAATTCATGTGTTATATGATGAAATACATTTTCATATCTGCTATACTAACGCTGATAGAGTTAATTGACTAATTCTAAAGCGTGGAGGCAGTATGAAGAAAATTGGAATAATTATCACAGTATGCGTAGTAAGTCTGATGGCAGGCATTGGAATTGGAAAAGAAGTAGAAGGTCATAGGCAAAGCAGTGAGACTGAGCTCCAGGAAGAATATGTGCCGTGGGATCGAAAGACACCGAAACCAGTAAAGAGTAAACTTAAGGATCTGGATCATTGTTACTTGTGTGGGAATGATAACCGCAGTCTGATGGGGCTGTTTCGTAAATATGACGATCTTGGGATCATCTGTGTGAATAAATGGTATGTATTGGATATGAAGATACGGAATCATGATGATGCAGGTAATTTGACAGGCCCACAAGGACACATTAATACGACATATACTGGAACCGGAGAGGGAGGATGCTTTTTTCATGCAAGCCCGAATTCTGATAGGGGAATTTCAAAGGTAACCGTAAGTTACGGTGAGAATAGTACACTGGATATGAAATTTATCCGGAAACATCTTTGCCAGGACTGCCTGGATAAATTGATGGAAGTGATGGAGACTTACGGACCAGAGGATGAATCGTGGGAACCAAGAGATTTGTGCCTTGTGGATTTTAATACGCTGGAGCTGTATTCTCTGCAGGGCAATTATAGTTCATATTATGTGGGAGATTATTATGTGGAGATTGATGACAGCAAGGAAGAGGAACTGAAGGTTACGGCAGTTTATGCTCCGGTTTTGGAAGAGAATGGGAAAAAGAGGATTTTGGAATGATAACATGGTATAAAGATACATTAGTAGATGATATACATGAAACGAAAATTCAATTTTGCTTTTATAATAATTTAGGTATGAATAGTGAACAAGTTGAATTTATAAGGAAGCTTACAGAAAAGTATTTAAAAGAATATCCTGCAGTTGGTATAAGTAAAATTTGTGATTATTTTTCATGGGATTATGAAGAAACGTTTAGTGAATATAATTACACTCATAATGACCAGGGAGAATTATACAAAGATAGAAACGAAATTGCTCAGTATTGTGATGAGGATAAACTTATAGGATTCAATCACATAAGAATACACGATATGAAATTAGAAGATAGTATAACGATCCAAAAAGTAGAGGAATGTGCTGATAGATTCAATAATTTAGTTGATGATTATCAAAAGCTAAAAAAGCGTGCGAAAACGGTGGGGCTGCCTGTGCCTGAAATGAATAGGGTCCAAATGCAGCATGATATTGATTTATTGGAAAAACACGAGATTTATACCAAGAAGTTCAGCTCAGATTACTTTGATGTAGTATTAATTAGAATGTTAGAAGAGTCAATGTTTTTAAAGCGAATAGTAATTCATGAATTGGGACATGCAATAGCAAGTACATATGATGTTTCTGAGGATTCAGAAATATTGAAACTGTTTGAGAAATATAAAGATGGATTTGAAAACATAGATGAATTTATAGCAGAGTGTTTTATGGCAAGTGAGCTTACAAATAAAATATCACTTGCAAATAAAGTGAAAGAACGAATTATCATTTGCAAAAAAGTTAAATTTGCATAGAAACTGCCTGAAAGCAGATACTAACTCAAAAAGATTTTGAGGTGAGAAGATGGCAGTTGCGCATAAAGGCAGTATTTCAATGGGTCTTGTTTTGATTCCGATAGGAATGTATAAGGCTACGGTGGATAATGATATCCATTTCAATCAGCTTGATAAGGAAAGTAAGGCTCGGATTAAATATAAAAAGTATTGTTCCCATTGTGGGAAAGAAGTGACGCCAACTGATATTATCAAAGGTTATGAGTATGAGAAAGATAAATATGTAGTCATGACGGATGAAGACCTAGAGAAGATTAAGACCAAAAAGGATAAGACAATCCATATTCTTCAGTTCGCTAAGATGTCTGAGGTCAATATGATTTACTATGAAAAGGATTACTACGCAGTCCCAGATACCGGGGCGGAAAAAGCCTATGAGCTGCTTCGTCAGTCATTACTTTCCCAGAAAAAAGTAGCCATTGCGAAAACAGTGATTGGAACGAATGAAAAGCTTCTGGTATTATATCCGACTAAGGATGGAATTATTGTGAAAACGTTATTCTATTATGATGAGATTGCTGCAATACCGAAAACGATTCCTAAGATGAAGTTGGATGAAAATGAACTGAACATGGCGAAAATGTTGATTGAAAATATGACCAAACCGTTTGTGGCAGAAGAATATCAGGATGAATATCAGGCTCGCCTTAGAGAAGCAATTATGAAGAAAATCCAGGGACAGGAGATTGTGGCAGTTGATACGACTGGTCCATCTAATGTGATTGATCTGATGGAAGCACTGCAGAAAAGTCTGGAATTGTCGAAGCATTCGGATAAAGAAAGTCAGAAGCGGCTGACGGGGACAGCTTAATGGATTTATTTGAAAGCCGGTCTGCACAACCGATGTTGATCGCACAGCAAAGGGAAGCATTTGACGATCCAGAGTGGATTTATGAACTGAAGATGGATGGATTCCGGTGTCTCTGCTATGCGAAGGACGGTATGGTGGATTTGAGGAATAAACGGAATATGCAGGTGAATTCACGGTTTCCGGAATTGATGTCCATTTACAAAAATATCAAAAGAACCAGTATTCAGGATGGGGAAATCGTAGTATTAGTAAATGGGATGCCAGATTTTTACCGCCTGCAGAAACGCACTCTATTAACGGATCGGTTTAAAATAGAGTTGGAGGCTTCCAGATATCCAGCTTCTTTTGTGACTTTTGACTGTATTTATCATGATGGGAAGGAACTAATATGGAATCCATTGATGGAGCGCAAGGAAGTGCTGCAGGATTTGATTACAGAATCTCCCAGAATTGCAGTATCGCGTTTTGTGGAAACCAATGGCCGGGCATTGTATCAGGCAGCGGAACAAAAACTCCTGGAAGGTGTGGTCGCAAAGAAGAAGGATAGTCTCTATCTTATGGGGAAAAGGACAAAAGACTGGATCAAGTTTAAAAGGATGGCGGATGAGGAATTTGTAGTAACCGGGTATATTCAAAAAGCGCAGCACACATTTAGCCTGATTCTAGCTAAATATCGGGGAGATATACTGATATATAAAGGCCATGTGACCGCTGGAGTTACGAAAGATGTGGTTTCAATGCTGGAGATAACAGGAATCAATCCATTCCGGATGTTGCCAACGGGCAATGAAGCGGCAATTTGGGTAAAAACCAATAGAGTCTGTGTTGTAGAGTATATGCCGAATACTATGAATTCTCTGAGACAGCCGGTATTCAAAGGATTTCGGGATGACGTGTTTCCAGAGGAAGTACAGATTGAAAATTGAAGTTACAAAAGCTCCTCATAGGACAAGATTTGGTGTTCTTTTCGTGAGGAGTATAATTTAAAAATTTTTTTTGACGCCTGGATTTATGGTATAATGAGTGAAAAACGTAGGAGAAACAACATGACAATAGGAATTATTGAAGATGATATATTATTGAATCAGGCGTTGGATACTGCCTTGCAGAATGCAGGTTATCATACCATATGTGTATTTAATGGGAAAGAAGCTCTTACTCTGTTTGGAGATGGTGTGTCTCTTCTTCTGATGGACATCGGACTTCCGGAAGAAGATGGAATTAGTTTATATCAGAAGCTTAGAAAAAAATGGAAAATCCCAGTTATCTTTCTAACAGCCCGGGACGAGGAAAGGGATATGTTAGCCGCATTTGACGAAGGCGCAGACGATTATGTAGTAAAGCCCTTTTCTATGAAAGTGTTATTGAAGAGAATCGAAGCGGTGCTGAAGCGAAATAGTAAAAATCAGATTCTGTCATGTGGGGAGATTACCCTGGACCTTTTAGGAAAACAAGTCTTTATAAATGAACAAGAGATTACGCTGACGGTAAAAGAGTATCAGTTGTTGGAGTATCTGATGCTGAACCAGGGGCAGGTATTGACAAAAGAAAATATTCTGGAGCAGATTTGGGGACTGGATGGGCAGTTTGTGGTAGATAATGCAGTCAGTGTTACCATTAACCGGCTGAGAAAAAAGATAGAACCCGATGCAAAAATGCCGACATATATAAAAAATGTGTTTGGGCTTGGGTACCGAATAGGAGATAAATAGTATGTGTTTTCAAGTCATAATAGCGGTTTTTGCAGGGATTCTGCTTGGAATTACCGTTATGTATTGTATGCAGAGGAGACAAAGAGAAGAAGAATTAAGGAAGATTACAAAATTAACAGAAGATATTTTGAAAGGGCAGGAGATCAAAGCAGCAGCTTCAGGAGAAGAAACTTTGTATGCAAAGATTGAGCATCAGTTAGTGAGAATGCAGGAGTCAATGCAGGGAAGAAGAGATGCGGCGGAGAAAAGCCGTGATGAAATTCAGAAGTTGATTTCGGAGATTGCCCATCAGATGCGTACACCTCTAGCGAATATAGAAACATATATTGGATTTATGAGTGAGAATCTGACGGATGAAGAATCTTTAAGATATTTGTCAGCGATTGAAAATAGTGAAGCAAAATTATATTTCCTTGTAGAGAGTTTTATCAAGATGTCCCGATTGGAGCATCACATCATTCAGATTAAGAAAAAGGAAGAGGATATTCTGAAAACAATCCGAAACTCTCTTGGACAGATACAAAGCTGGGCAGAAGCGAAGGAGATTCAATTTGAGATTACATTTCCTAAGACAGCGGTTTGTAAGCATGATGCTAATTGGTTGGGGGAGGCAATTTATAATATTTTGGATAATGCAGTGAAGTATAGTGAAATAGGAGGTAAGGTTGAAGTTTCGATATCGGAGAATGAGATGTTTTTAAAGATTCAGGTAAGAGATTATGGAATCGGTATTGAATCGGGAGAGGAAAATCATATTTTTAAGAGATTCTATCGCGGAAAACGTGTCACAGTCCAGGAGGGATTTGGGATTGGCTTATATCTGACAAGGGAAATCGTGAATAGACATGGAGGGTTTTTGGTGGTAAAAAGAATGCAACCGGGATTAATGATGGAAATGAATCTTCCGCCTATTTGTTAGAAGTTTGTTAGATTTGTCCGGTATACTTGGCAGTGTGGGGAGAATTGCCAAATACAAGATAGGAGATACGTGTTTATGGAAATTGTGAAAGCCGTTGGCCTGAAAAAATATTATATTACTGATACATATGAAGTTCATGCATTAGACGGAGTAAGTCTTTCTGTGAAGGAGGGAGAATTTCTAGCAATTATCGGAACATCGGGAAGCGGAAAGACAACTCTTTTGAATCTGCTTGGGGGACTGGACATACCGACAGAAGGCGGGGTATGGATTCGGGGAAACAGCCTGAAAGACATGGAGGATGAAGAGAGAACTGTATTTCGCAGACGGAATATCGGTTTCATTTTCCAACAGTATAACTTAGTTCAAGTTCTTAGTGTATGTGAGAATATTATACTTCCGCTGCGGCTGGACGGAGCAGAGATAGATCAGGAGCTGCTGGATGAGGTGACTGCACTTTTGGGAATACGTGAGCAATTAGACCGATTACCACAGACGTTATCAGGCGGTCAGCAGCAGAGGGTGGCAATTGCCAGAGCACTTTTGGCAAAGCCTGCTATCCTGCTGGCAGATGAACCCACCGGCAGTTTGGATTCTGTTACCAGCATGGAAGTAATGGGACTTCTAAAAATCTGTGCAGAAAAATTTCATCAAACTGTGATTATTGTGACACATCAGGAAGAAGTAGCACAGATGGCAGATCGTATAATCAGGATAGAAGATGGAAGAATCTGTAAGGGTAGTCAAAACGAAAGTATCATGGATAAAAGTAATGCAGTCTGTGAGCAGGAGGTAAGTTATGACAGGTAATGGCTTTACTCCGAACAATAACAGACAGGTGATTCGAATGCTTTCCAAAGAGTTTGGCAGATTTAATAAGGGCAGAAACCGGATTCTCATGGGAGCAATTGTTTTATGCATTATTACGTTGACGATGGTATTTGGAATATCTTTTGGTAAGGTGCAGGCAGAATATATGAAAGCAGTAAGGGCGGCGGGAACGACAGCATCTGCCTGTATCGAAGATGCCGATGAGTCTCAGTATGAGAAGGTGTGTTCTCTTAGCTATGTGAAACAGGTGGGGCGTTGTGTGTCCGTAGGTACTGCAGCTTTTGAAGAGCAGCCTGTCTGCAAAATCCAGGTGTTGGATGATGTGGCCTGGGAGAAGATGATGCAACCTGCTTACACAGATATTTACGGACAGTATCCGAAGGAAAAGCAGGAGATTATGCTTTCGGTAAGAGCATTAAAAAGCATGGGAATCGATGATCCAGAGAAAGGAATGAAGGTTCGTCTTACAGTAACAATCGGACTGTTTCGAACAGAGCAGGAAGAATTCTGCCTTAGTGGATGGTATTCTGATTATGTGGATGACACATCTGGTTCGGCCATTGGTTATATTTCAGAAGCGAAACTGAAAGATTGGGGATATAGTATTCAGGAAAAAGCAGATTTATTGATTTGCCAGTCTGACAATATGGACTGGAGGGAGACAGAGGAACGGCTATATCAAGATGTGGCAGGAAAGACATCTGAACTGAAAATTACTGTATCCAACACTTATACCTATGATGCGGTAAATCGTCTGACAGGGAGTTATGGCATGGCGGCTCTTGGTGCGCTGGTGATACTGAGTGGTATGTTTTTCCTTGTTTATAATGTGATGCAGATTTCTATGACAGAGGATATTCGCCAAATGGGTCTGTTGAACACGATTGGGACGACAAGAAAACAAATACGGAAAATATATTTTGGGCAGATACGGAGAATTATGATTCCAGGGGTACTAGTGGGAGCATTTGCATCGGTATTCATTCTGGTGATCGTGATACCGAAAATATTGGGAAATCAGTATTTAAGTGGGTTTGGAGGTGCAAAAGAGTTCAGGGTATTCCGGTCAGAATTTCTGGTGGCTGCAGTGGTATTTACGATAACACTTACGATGGGAGCAGCGGCAGGCGTCATACATCATTTGGTAAATTTGTCCTGCATGGGAAGTATACATTATACCGGGCTGATCAAGAATAGGACAAGTAGGAAGAAAAAGTGGGGAGGATTCGGAAAAGAACAGACCCTGATAAGATGCAAAAAAAGAAATAGAACTGTAAATGGAGAATTATGGTATATGGCATGGCAGAATGTGACCAGATACAGGATTCGTTTCTTATTGACAATATTTTCTTTGTTTTTAGGTATGGAAGCTTGCTTAGGAGTTGTTGTTATCTCAAGAGGCAGTGATTATGTTCATGTGATAGAGAAGCGACCGGATTTTCTGATCGCTGGGGAATTCAGTGATTGGGGGCAAGAGGAAGGATATGGAAATGAATATAAGTCGAGAGATTTAGGGGAAGATCCGATGGAGACAGAAGGCGATAATTTCTGTCTGTTATATGGAAATGCATATGATGAGTTTTCACCTATTTCTTCGGATGTCAGGGAGCAATTATTAAGCCTTGAAGGAGTGGATGAAGAAAAGTCATATGTTATGGAAGGAGCCTATATGATTTCTACTATTTCTCAAAAAGGAATTCGTCCATTGGTAAGTAATTATTTTAATGTTGAGGAACAGGTGAAAGAAGGAGTCGGCTACAGTTATGATTATTCGATGGTTGAAGGAGTGGATGCGGATGTAATTCAGATATTGAGTGAGGAAGAAATCACCAGTCTGAGTCAGTATGTACAGGACAATCATTTATCGATAGATATGGAAGACCTGAAGAATGGTACTGGAGTGATGATTCTTCATGACCATCAATTATCGCCCAAGCAGGAGGAATTGGCAAAGGAAAGTATAGGAGAACCGATTTTTTTTACTAAGATGTTGTCAAAAGAAGCATGGATTTTATGGAATCAGTTGAGTTCAGAGGAATGGGACGCTATGGAGACAACAGAAATGTTTTCTGAAATTCAGTCAGAAACGTATACGCTATGTGGCTATCTGGATAATCGAGCAGAAGGTTTTCCGAATATACGCCAGACCTGGCACGGTTCAGAAGGACTGATTTATTATCTTATCAGTGAAAAAGGATTTGCGAAGCTGCCTACGGAGAAAAAGACCCTTTATATGGAACTTAATGTGGATCAAAAGAAGGAACCGCAGATTAAAACTGAGATTCAGAATATTTTATCTCAAGAGAATCGTAAGCGTGAGGAGATGACCGGCAACAAAGTGGATGGTGAGACCGGGGAGGCAGGAATCTTTTGTATCAGTAAGTCAGATTTGCTTGCAGAAGCAGCAAATTATATTCGGGGGAATCGTTTAATCCTTGGAAGTATAAGTGTCGTGTTGTTATTTGCGGGAGTGGCGAATTATTTTAATGTTATGGTTACGGAGATTATATCGAGAAAAAAAGAACTGGAAATTTTGGAAAGTATAGGGATGACCAAAAGGCAGAAACGAAAGTTATTGACAGTGGAAGGATTGTATTATTGTTTAGCCGTTGTGGCTTTGATGTTGACTGTGGGAAACGGGATTTTGTACTTGATTCGTTTTTATATGGAAGATAAGCTTTCGTATTTTGTCTTCACCTATCCAGTGGGGTGGTTAATTGTAGGGATAGGATGCCTGATTGGAATCTGCGCGATGATACCAAAGATGTTATATATTAAAAGGGATTTGAAAACTCCAAGACCCCAGTGTATAATGAACTCAGAAAGGTAATCAGATGCAAGATCTGATGCACTCAGTAAAATTTAATTTATTTCTATGTTAAGGCATAGCATCCATCAAACTTTCCTAGGGTTATCGTGGATGCTATTTCTTATTATGTCGGTTATCTAAGTAGGTCAAAGCCGCAACAAATATGGACCAATGAGTCGGTTTAAGTCTTGTAGATTTCAAGATATTAGGGTTTTATTCCTAATCGGAAGAATACAACTGGAAGAAGGGAAAAAAGGAGAGTGATTGTTTGATAACATAAGCAGAAAAATGATATACTTGAAATAAAAATTCAATTGAGCGGGTTGAATTTTTCAGATGAATAATATGTAGGTAAGATAAATAATTTAATAGTTTTGGAGAAACAGATAATGGATTGGATAGAATCAATTAAAACAATAAAGAAAGCACAAGAAAACAATCAGCTAATTGTTTTTGTGGGAGCAGGAGTTTCTAAAAACTCAAATGTTCCCACTTGGTGGGAATTGATAAAAATAATTGCAGACAAAATTGGTTATGATAGATGTGATTTTTGCAAAAAAAGAAAAGAAATTTGTCCAGAAACGGATTGTGAAGAACGTTATGCATTTACGCAGGATGAGTTCCTTCGGATTCCGGAATATTATTATCAGAAAGACACATCAGATAATAATACCGAGTATTATAATTTGATTCAAAATACGCTGAGCTCTGGCAAGATGTCAAACTCAATAGATGATGAAATTTTTAATCTTTTACCTCATCATATTATAACAACAAATTATGATTCACTTTTAGAAGATTCTGCGAATTTGAATGCACAGCTTTATACTGTTGTATCTCAGGATAGCGATTTGCTGTCAAAATCAAATGAGCGTTATATTATAAAAATGCATGGAGATTTAAAGGTACCAAACTCAATAGTTTTGAAAGAAAGTGATTACCTTGACTATGAGCAGAAACACACATTGATCAGTACTTTTATACGTTCGCTTCTTGTTAATCATACATTTGTGTTTTTAGGGTATTCTTTAAACGATTATAATTTGAATTTAATTATTGGTTGGATTAATTATTTTAGAAAATTTTATGGTGTGGCTGAAAGACCTTCTAATTTCTTGGTAAGTTCAGAAGCACCATCTGAATATGAGAGAGTGCGACTTGAAGATAAAAGTATTTTTGTGGTTGATTTGTCTTCATTGCCAGATAATTTAATGGAAAAAGTGTCTATACCTGTATCACTTACAAATCCAACAGGCCAAAAGCTCTTTTCGTTTCTAAGATGTATAACGGATTCGAAAATATTTCAACAATATATCCCACTATCTGAGATATTGATTGAAAAGTACCATGTGCTAGAATCATATAGAAAGGTTTCTTTTGAAGATTTAATTCAAGTTCAACCTTTAGGTCATACTACTTTTATGAGTACGGAACTAGTATTTTATGATAAGGAATGGTATGAGCAAATTGCTGCGCTTATTGTTAATAATGTACAGGGAATAATAGATACGTTCCAAAGAGCTGGAGTAACTGCAATCCACTTGTTTGAAGATGACTTAAGCCAAAGTATTCCTTTAATAACAGAAGAGAATACCAATTTTCAGTTATATCTTAATAATGATTACGTAGAACTATTAAAACAAGTACAAGCATGTTCAGACACAGATGAAAAAATATACTATTATCATTTGGTGGGCAATTGTGATGCTGAACTTGAAAAAATCATTGAGATGGAGGCTTTTACCATTGCATCAGATGATTATATTGCAATCCTCCTTCATAAAATGCGTGTTCGTGTGGCCACAATAACACTATTTAATAGACAAGATTCCAAAACTAAGGAATTGGAACAACTATTTAATACTGTTCCTATAAAATACCATAGTGCAATAAATTATCTAAAAAAGCTTTTTGAGTCATCTGCAAAAAATATGTTAAAAATGAGTGAATTGGTCGAAAAACAAGAAGAAAGATATAAGTATAACAGTAATACTTGGTATTCTGGACATAGTTATACATATATATGGGATATCCAGGCATATGCTTACGATTATTATTTTTTCTTTAAAAAGAATTTCTTGCCATTCGACTATTTTGCAGAACCTAAAAATTATTTAATTTATTATTTAAAAGCAATAATGTGTTCATATTCTCCAATTGCTGCTGTTGAACCAGATACTGTGTTTATTCCAACAGACCGTAGGCATTATCCGATTAACGAAATTGATTTTGATATGTTCATAAAATATATAACACCAAAATCATTAAAAGCACTACTAGAGAAGTATTCAGTCCAGTTTTTAGAAATTGAAAATGAAATTGATATTATTCAAAAGTATAAAAATTTGTGTGCCAGTTTTGTAAGATTTAAACATAGAAAATGGATAGAGTATCTGTATAATTTTCATATTATTGTATGTTTGGTAGAACTGGATAACAATAGTAAGAAAGTGCTTATGAATATATTTACAAATATGTTCACAGAAGTAGTAAAGGACAGTCCAGGAATAGCCTCAGATTTGTTTGAAGGCTTAAATTATCTTGTGAATACTATGAAGGTTGAATATGCAAATGAGATAAAAGGGAATTTACTTGATACTATACTTTTGGAAGAGGTTTATCCGGTAATCGAAGAAAGACATAGCACGATGCTTTCAAGAGTGATAAAGAATCTTTCTTTATATGCTAAAGATGAAACAAAAAATCGTCTTATTACAAATATTGAATTAATAGAAGATAAAAGCAAAAAAATAAGAAGAATTGTTTTATTTCGACATATTTTACCGATAGAGAAATATAAAGGTTTTTTAAATAGCAATCTTGAGTTAATTCGTACTGAATTTCTCTTTGATTTGCTTATAGAAAAAATACTTCCTTATAGTGATACAGTAATCAATAGATTTATTGATACTATAAAAAATGAGGATAAAAGGCGTAAAGAAAAGCCGGGAATGCGTACTTATCCTGATTGGCTTACGACGTCTATTGAAGAATGTATTATTTTAAAACTAATTGGTTTTAATGTTGATTTGACTTTATTGAAACCGTATGAACATTATTCGGAGTATTTACAGTTTATGCTAAATCCTAATGATTATGATTACTCACACATAGATACTAGCAATTATATGTGGCAAAATCTTATTTACTCCCCATTATATAAAGATTATTTTATATCTCATAAAGATGAGTTGCTTTCAGAGAATTTGAAAAATCTTTTTGACATGGGTGTAGAAACAAGGGATCAGCAAAAAATAGTATATGGTTTGTTATTGAATGATGATGAGCTAAGAGGTTTTGCATAAAATGAAGAACCCAATTAATTTTGACAGGGAGCGGACCAAGTGCCGACTCCCTGCTTTATTTAAAGATTCTGTTTAATAATCCGGGTAATGATTCCTACTGCCACATTCCGTTCTTCATCTATATGAGTTACGACAAAAGAGACGTTGTCCTTCTTTCCAACGGTACGACTGTCATAGCAGGAGTGGGCAATGGCGTTGACTCCAATAGAGAGCCGGACAAATACGGTACCTTTGTGAATGTCTTCTACAGTGCCGGCATATTTCCCTTGGACTTTACATTTCTTCATGTTTTCCTTACTGGTATTGCCTTCCACACTTTTTACATCTGCCCGGACGGTGACATGTTCCGGATCTTCTGTATTTACTTCCAGTATACGTACCAGGATATGGTCACCGACATGAAAGCGTTCCCTGGCGTCGCCGAGCCAGTCGAAAGAAAGGTCACGGGCCAAGATGGATGTTTCCACTCCAAATATTTCAGCACGTACCACTTTTTCAGCGACTGCAACGACTCTTGCTTGCACGACACGGTCTTCGTGTACCTTTGGGGTGCCGTTTGCATCTTTCTCCAGATAGAAAATCTGTCGTTTCTTCAGCATGGCTTCTTTACGGCTTGCTACAATGCTGCGCGTCTTTGCATCCAGTCCTTTTACAATAAAATCAATCTCACAGCCTAGCATATTGTTGAGAATCTTATTCTGGCGTAGGGACAGTTCCCCATAATCATGGGCATCATCCTGTACCAGATTGATCATCATTTCTGTGACTGGAATGACAGTCCGGAAATCTTTGTAGTAAATAATTGCGATTAGACTGCCGGTTTCCGTTTTTTCAATTCCGCCGAGCATACCAGTCAGGATCTTCCTGGTACGGTATGCGTTCTGGATTTCATGCCAGATCAGATCCGCCTTTGACTGGGCAGTTTCCAATACGGTATCGGAATCAAGAGTTAATACAGTAGTGTTGGTAATCATTTCGTTTGACATAAATGTTCTCCTTTCGTTTATGACATGATGGAATTTTTATCTAAAGGAACCATTTCAGACGAATCTGACCAATTATCTTTTAACAGATCTTCTGAAAAGTCATCATAATCTGGTTCCTGATAGACGGGGTCCTGAATCGGGAGGACCGGTTCTTTTGTCTTTTTTGATGTTGTATAAGTACGCCGTTTCTGAGATTTTGCTAGTGGCTTTGGGAGGTAGTCATATTCTTCTGTTTGTCCATTTTCTTGCCATTTTGGAATATGTTCCGATGCTTTCTTTGTGACAAGCTTTTTGGCATCTGGATGCAGGGTATAATCATATTTTTCTACTTTCAAAACTTTTTGCCCGCGTAGAATGACCAGAGCGGTATCCAGTGGAAGACGGAGAATTTCATCCGGAGTTAAAAGTTTGCGTTTTCCAATGGATTGGGTTTTTCTGTATTCTGGAGAATAGTCGGATACCCGCCAAGTATTGAGCTGTTTGGCTTCAGAACTAACCCCTACCGTTACATCTCCGGATCTGGCACTGATGAATTCTGCAGTGACTTCATCTGTACATCCTAAGAATAATTGGGTATCACAGTTCCCGATGATTTCCTGCCATTGGTTATATGGATAACGGTTCTGCATCTGGGGCAGGTTCTGAAAGATACAGGAAATGCTTAGTCCCCTTGATCGGCAGACGCTGATCTTTTTGTTCAGTTCCAGAATAGCACCTGTATTGGCAAGCTCGTCTGCCAGGATATGAACAGGGACCGGCAAACGCCCATTTTTACCATGTTTATCTGCAAATCGTACCAGCTTGATGAATACGAAAGTCATGAACAGGGATGACAGGAAGTCAAAGGCACTGTCCTGATCGGAAGTGATGCAGAAATATGCACATTTTTCTTTTCCCGGAAGTGTCAGGTCAATCTCATCATAAGATGTGATCTGTCGGATCAGTTTATTCTGAAAAACCTGCAGTCTGGCACCCAGACCGATGATCACACCGGATCTTACCGTATCACTTGCCTGCTTATAGATGCAGTAAGGGACTTTTGCCGGATGGGATACGGGTAACAGGTCAAAAAGACTATTTAGTTCCTTTTCGGAACTCAATGTCAGCAATTTATAAACCTGACCGATATTCTTGGACTCTGGAGGGAATCCCTGTTCCACGTAAAGAACAAGTGCTTTTAAAAGATTTAATTCTGCATTGTCCCAGAAATGATCCCCTTTGGCAGAACCGGTATTTTGAATGATGACATCAGAAAATACCTGTGCCATGGTTTCTTGCCCATTTATTTCCATCAGGCAGTTCCAGGCATCTGAGTTTTCTGGATTGACCAGATTGAAACACCGAACAGTATATCCTTCGTTTTCCAGATATCCTGCCATACTTTCATATAATTCTGATTTTGGATCGGTTATGATCAGGCTTTCTCCACGGGAAACGCATTGAAAAATCATATTTCTTGCATAAGCCCTGGATTTCATGGAACCACTGGCACCATAAACTGCAACATTTCGGTTCATGCGTGATTCATAAGGAAGGCAAACCGCTTTTCCGTTAAGCTTGCCAAGAATTGTTCCCTTATTTTTCTTCACATGATCGGTAAGTTTCAGAACTTTATGCATCTCATCCGGAGTCATGAATCCGGAAGTTCCATAGGTACCCTTGGTGGAGTAGTTTAGATTTCGTTCCTTATCGAAAATTTCGCCATTTCTGTCATATCCCATCCGCATCACTAAGAAGGTTAGAAGACCAAAGGCAAGAAGGCATAAAAAAATCCCATACAGGTTATATGGAAATCGTGTCAGTGCCATAAGGCAGGCATTGGGAGTTAGGGAAGCTGCTTGTGGGTAAGTACCATTGCCAGCAAAGTTTCCGGCATCACTCCAGATTTGGTAATTATAAATAAATTGTGCCACATAGCCTCCAGCATAAAGCGTGCAGAGGCAGATTGGAAGCAGATAGATAAGCTTCCACCATTTACGGTTCATGTAAAAACCCCCTTCTGAATTTGTTAAGGTCAATACTGGAGAATTGAATGTCTGCTGTGAGGTATTCTTTGAGAACTGGGATCTGGAAATCAAAACAGATCAGGTTTCCGTGTAGGCCGTAAACATTCAGTCCGGTATTGAATCGATTGATTCGCTGCATGTCAAAATCATAAGCAAGAAGTGCAGGGTTTCCATCTTTGGTTACTGCATCATGCTCCAGTGGTATTTCTTCCTGGCGAGAGTTCATATCCGATAGTAATAATTCGTTAAGCTGTTTTGTCATTGCCAGGTTTGCTAATAGCTGCATCAATGTTTCCCCCTGAAGATCGTTGGGGAGATAATGGAAATGTTCAAACGAGGTGTCCAGTATAAAGAGGCTTCGCTTGTAGCCACCAGTGCTGGTCAGCAGTTTGAAAGCAGTTTCCATATTGTCACCAAGCATAATTGCACGAATTTTCGGATGTCCGGAGTAAGGATATCCCTGCAGATAATGCTGCAGAAATGCATTGAGACGCACTTCGGTTTTATACTCCCACTTGAGGATGCCGCCCCCAGTATTGTAAATAACATAAACACAATGGGGTGCCATCAGGATTCCCATACTCCGGGAGTTTTTGATTTTGGTTGTTACCGCTCCAAGTTCTTTAATTTCTCTGGAAGAATAAAATAAAGGAAGGCTTCGTATATGGATGGAAGCAGCTTCGCGTTCCTCAGAAAAAATATGTGGTTTTCCATCCGGATAAAATGGGATTCCGGCATGGAGCAACGTCAGGTATGTTTGTGCCTTCTGATGAAGACGGATGCGGCGTGACGGTTCGCTTCGGATAACATTAGTCTCAGTATTTCCACTTAGATAGCAGTGGAATCGGTCAGGATAGTAGGAGAGGAGCAGTTCCTTGGAACGTTTGGTCAGTCGGTATCCTCTGAGTTTATCCTTATAGTGGGTGCGGATGAGCTTTTCAGCCTTCAGTTCGGTGATGATTTTTTCAGCATAAGAAGGACTTGTAAAAAGCCGATTCAATTGATCCGCAGGAAATTCCCCACAGATTCCGATAAGTTCCAGCAGCCTGAATTTCTGAGTGTCTGGTCTTAGCAAATAAGTATCACCTCAATTCATTTTTTACCGATGTTAGCCTGTACTTGGGTAAAATGGCTTTTGTCAGTTGGTAGAAAAAGCATAGAAATATAATGCTTCAATCCTCTTTTTACCTATGTCGGAAATAAGGGTAAGAAAATCAGGAAATTTCCGATATGGTTTCCAAGAGCTCTTTATGTGCTTTTACCCAATCCGGAAAGGCAAACTTCTCCATGATGTAGACAACTGTCGAATCTTCATTGCCCAATTCTGTTGTATGATAGGAATCACAGTACAATCCGGTATCGTCCAATAAAACGTAAGTCGCTATCGTATCCAGAATCTGCTTGAATTCCAGATTGTCATAGTCACGTACCCTTTGGCTGGAAAGAGTACGATCATAAATCTGGCTGAAGCAGACCACACAGTCTTTATACAGAGCTAAGTCATGGCTTTTTACATATTCCTGTAGAGCATAATTCAAGGGCTCATGGAGAAATGCCATATTGGTGCGGACTTTTCTTTTGGGAAGAAGTCCGGGAAGGGTAATAGACAAAATCTCATGTTCCTGTGAAATGGTGATTCCCTGTGCATCTGCAGCAAGTTTTAGATAACTGTTCTTGCCAGAGAAATCTGTGATATAGACCAGATTCCTGAGCTGGCAGGTGATACGTTCTGACCGTAAGGCAGCATCGGTGCTTAGTGCTTCATAATTTGCACCATATTTTTCAATGTCTGTAGTTTTCAGCGCAAAAAGGATGTTTCTGAGTTTTTCTATTTCACTTTCTACACCCTGTAATCTCTGAAATATGATTCTTGTATTTGTGTTCATGAAACCTCTTTCTTTTGGTAGTAGCTGACAGAGCCGTCAGGGGTGACCATGCAGTAGGCAACCACACCATCAATCGTAAGTTTTCCCGCTTGTTTTTCCGATTCAATGATGATGATTCGTAATGCTTCCCTTGGAGGAATACTTTCAAATACATGGTTCATCAACGCTTCCTGCCCATTAGCAACATAAATGATTTCATAGGTTTCGTCATGGGAAAAGAAATGTAATTTGACGGGAAAATCACCGCTTGTATGGTAGATGAGTGCCTTTTTAAAATCCAGCAGAACCCAGAAGGCAGCAATAGTTCCCATATCTGGTGAATTAGCAGACTCTTCAGTGTCGCATAGCAAATGCTGTTCTTTATCATGGTAAATCCGCCCCTGTTTGGTCAAACTGGTGATGAGAGATTTGATAGAATTTCTGTTTTTATCAAAAAGCTGCAGCACCTGTTCATAATGCAAAGCGTGATATGTAGTGAGAATCCGAAGAAGGGCTGCCCCTTCGCCTTTATATATCTGTTCTCGTGTTTTCATAGATGGTCTCCCTTCGTATTTGTAATTGTACGTATATCTATACGTACAGCCTGCGTATAGGATTCTGTGCGTATGGTGTACGTACAGATAGTGGCCTGCTGTCAGTACGATTTTGGGGTACAAAAAAAGCACCGGTAAAGGTGCTGGTAAATAAGAAAACTATAAGCAATACTTATTTTAGCATGGGTAAATTTGCGTTACAATCGCAGAAGTGTGCCGTTATTATGCCAATAATAAGAAATGGAGAATATTGTAGAAAAGAGGGGAACATGATAAAATAATATCGTAAAAGTAATTGAGATAATAAATATATTAATATGTTTATTCAGTAGGATATACAGTTTAAATGGAGAGAAAAATGGCAGAATTTATTGGTGATGAATACAGAATAAGAAAATGTTTATCAAATAATAGCAAAATGTCAACTGTGTACAAATGTACAAATGATGAAGGAGAATTATTTGCTGTCAAAATTTTTGATAAATTCCCTGGTGATGAAGAAAGTCAGAAACTACAAGAATTTATTTTTGACAGAGAGGTTGAGGCATTAAAGAAAGTTCAGCATCCTAATGTGGTTCGATTTGTTGAATGTGATTCTGATGAAGATTTAAAAAAATTCTACATTGTTCTTGAATATATTGATGGAAATAATTTGAAGGAAGCCTTACCTTCTTTGGCTACGTATAGTGAATATGAAAAAATAGAACTTTTTGATCAGGTATGTATAGGAGTTGAATATCTGCATAAAAAAGGGTTGATACATCGTGATTTAAAACCATCTAACATTATGCTTACTGAAGATGGAAAGATTAAAATTATAGATTTTGGAATTAGTAAGCTTGAAGATACATTCTATGATGATTGTACCGTTGTTAAATTTAATACGCCTACGTATTGTTCTCCTGAGCAGGAACAAGGGAAAGAAGTTACGCAGAGAAGTGATATTTATTCTTTGGGTCTTATTTGTTATGAAATATTTACAGGAATTAAGGTAGAAAAAAATCATGCTTTTGATATAAGTTGTTTGTCGGAAGGTATAAGGGATATTATATCTAAAATGCTTAAACCGGAGCCAGAACTGCGATATCTTAGCGTTACCGAAATTAGGAAAGATTTAGCTACAGTTAAGAATAGGATTAATCAAGAAAAAATAATTGTTTTAGGAATTACAAAAAAAGTTTCCGAAATGCTTTATCAGAATGGGTATATAGAAAAAGATGAAATTACATATGCTGCTGTTGCAGTAAAAAATGATTTGCAAGGGAGGTGTTATGTTTTAAGTCAGAAAAAAGACGAAGATAAATTATCTTATCAAATTGTGGGAAAACAATTTTTGTTTATTTGTCAAAGAAATAAAAATAATTATGAACGTTTGACGATTATAACCGTTAGATTTCTTCCTATAGCAGTGTTAATGGAATTGAAGGAAAAATCATATGAAATTCCTTACAGCATATCAGTTCAGGCATCTGTTCCCAAAGTGATGAGTGGAAATGAAGTGCTTGCATCGGATTTGATTGATGAATTGATGGAGTTCGAGTATCAGCGTGATCTGCAGAAAAATGTAAATATAAACAATAAAGAAGTGGTAAATAAATGGCGAGAAATTTTGGCATTACAACGTAAGAAACTTGATGCCGCAAAAGCCAGTGTAGATTATCGAGGATTCAGAACTTTTCCTAGTGGTGATTACATAGAGGTAGAATTATATAAAAATCTTCCTTCAGATGAAATAAAATTTGAGTCGGAAGACATGTTGCAGATGACAGCAAAAGGAAAAGGTACTCGTAATTACAATGTGGGTTATATCCGAGATTACTATAATGGGGTATTAACTATAGACTTAGCGGCTGAAACTGATGTGAAAAATATTGCTTCTATGGGTGAGGTGTCCATCAACAAAAATATGATGGAGATTGCTTTAAAACGGCAAGAGCAAGCATTAAAAACTATGCGATTTAAAGAAAGTGTTAATCCGAGAATTAGTGATATTATCTTTAGTCCGCAGAAAGCTACTTCAAAAAATAATGTATTATTATCAACTAAGGATTGCCATTCGAAACTTATTGATGATTCAAAACGGAAGAGCTTAGAAAAAGCCCTTGCTGCGGATGATATTTTTTTGTTACAAGGACCGCCTGGAACAGGAAAAACGACGTTCATTAGTGAACTTGTATGTCAAGTATTAGACAGAAATCCGAATAGTAAAATTTTGATTGCTTCTCAATCACATGTGGCAGTGGATCATTCGTTAACAAAAATCAAAGAATTAATGCCATCAATTAAGCTTATTCGAGTTGGTTTGAAAGAAAAATTTTCTGAAAGTGTTATTGATTATACACTAGATAAGTTTTGCCAAGAGTGGACACAAGAAGTGATCACTAAATGTGAAAGAGCTATTGCTGAATATAAGGAAAGCATTGGTCTTGATGATAGCTTACAGGAGAAAAATACAATCATAATGGAAATAGAGAAATTGATGGCTGCTGTTTCTGAAATGATTGATGAAATGAAAGTAATAGAGGAAGAACAAGATAAATTAGACATACTTGAGGATAAATGGAAATTTATTAATGAAACTATTATATTAATGGAGCAAACCGTTAATACAAAAACAAACCATGTTTCTGAAAAGGTTCTTAATAATATTGTAGATACATTTACAACAAATTTGAGATTACTTAATAAACGGCTTGAGGATATTGTAGAAGAGTCAGTACATTTATCTTCTCAAAAGGAAAAGCTAGAATCACGATATAGTGAACTGAATTCAGAAATTGAATCCAGTCGCAAAGAAATAGATGATTGGAAAGAAATGCTGGGGGTTTCTGATGATCCGACAGAATATGAACTTTATAAGAAAGAACTTCGAGATTCTATAAAAGAAAATCAAGAAAAGTATAATCGGTATTCGAAAATCGAATCGCTTTGCAAAGAATGGGTACGACGTGTTAAACAAGGAGAAGGTTTATTACAGGAAAGTTTACTTGATGCAACTGTAGTAGGAGCTACATGTTTAGGAATTGCAAGTTTAGGCAATAAGATTGATCTCAAATTTGATTGGGTCATTGTTGATGAAGCAGGAAAAGCTACTCCAACAGAAGTTCTTGTACCAATTTGCCTAGGTAATAAAATAGTTATGGTAGGAGATCATAAACAACTACCACCTGTTGTTGATGAAACACTTCTCGAAATGAGCAATACAACATTAGATAAAAAAGACCTTGAGACAAGTTTATTTGAGTATATGGAATTATCGTTATCTGAAAGTTGCAAGAGTATACTCAACGAACAGTATCGTATGCATCCGGTTATAGGAGAATTAATAGGTACAATGTTTTACCGTGAAAACGGTCTTATTTCAAAAACAAATAAAGAGGAAAAAACCATTCCATTGAAAGTCTATGATAATAAAGCATTAGTATGGTTGTCTACTTGTCGTATGGATAATAATAGAGAGGAGCGACTTGGTGTAACTTATAGGAATACTTGTGAGGCCAGGATAATATTTGAGCAGCTTTTAATAGTAAATGAAGAACTTAAAGAAATGGGAATAACTAAGGAAGTTGCTATTATTGCAGGGTATAAGGCACAAAAGGATTTAATACGAAGACTGTATTATTCTGAATATGAATCAAAATTTAATAGTATTACTGTAGAAATTAATACTGTTGATGCATTTCAAGGAAGAGAAACAGATATAGTTTTTTATAGTGTGGTCAGAAGTAATGACAATGGAAATCTTGGATTCTTAAAAGATATGAGAAGATTGAATGTGGCTTTTTCTAGGGCTAAAGAGCTTTTGGTTGTTGTCGGAAATCACCAGTGTGCAAGTAAACAACTGCAAATTGATGGTCAAGAAAATCCATTTGTCGGTATTGTTCAATTTATTCTGGAACATGAAGAAGATTGCATGTTAAAGGAGGTATAGCATGACAATAGAAGAATTAGCAAGAAAATATGCGAATACCATACCTAATTCTAAACTAGTAAAATATTATGAAGCGGCAATTCCTCAGTATTGTATAGATACAGTGTTGATTATGGAAAAAGAAAAACCGTTATCAGTTTTACAGGAATTTATATTAAAATTTACAGCTGAAGGAATCGATAATATTAGGGAAATATGTGGCTTTCTTGGGGTTAATATGACTGCTGTAAGTACTGCGGTGGCGGAGATGCAGAAAATCAATTTGATTGTGGTTGATATTAACGATATGAGAATCAAATTGACTGAAAAAGGACGCGAGAGTTTAAGAGCTGTTAAAACGATAACACCTGAAGAAGTTGAGTATCAGATCTGTATGGACAGTTTTACTGGGAATATATACATAGATAGTTTGAATAAATATAACAAAAAAGATGTCAAACGTTTTGAACTTGTGGCAGTTCCCCCGTTTATAGAAACACCTACACTTTCAAATTTAAAGTTTGAAGATGTAAAGGCAGCAATTGATAAATTTAGAAGAAATAATTATTATTCCAAAGATAAATTGGAGGGTAATCTTCTAGATATAGCAGAACTTGATAAGGTGTATACTGAATATAACAAAGTTTATGTTTTGGTATTTCTAAACAATAAAACTGGAGATATAGAACTTAGAGTGTTTGAAAAGCAAACAAGAAGACAAGAATATGAAAATATTTTACTTCAAATGTATAATAAGCATACTCGTATATTCGAATTGGATCAAAAAGAGGATATTGATGATGTGAAAGAAAATTCTTTTTATGATATTTTATCCGATGATATAAAAAATGATGCTGCATCATATACAAATAGAGCAGTTGAGATTGATAAAGAGATCGAACAATTAAAATCTCAATTGTCAGAAATTACTAATCAGAGTGAAGGGTCAGAGGATGAAAATACTCGTTTTCAGATTCATGAAATTCAGCAACAAATTGACGAACGTGAAGATGAACGAGAAGGTGCAACTAAAATTCTTTCAACATATGATCATCGACCATTATTGATTAAGGCCTTAAATGAAGCACATAATAGTGTTATTATTGTATCGCCATGGATTAAGAGGGGAGGATTAAATAATGAAATTCTGAGTCTTATAAGGAGCGCTGTTAATCGTGGCATAAATATAACAATTGGCTATGGAATTAGTCAAAAGAAAGACTCTGATAAATGGGTTCTTGAAGAGTTGAATAAAATAGCGAAAAATAAAAATAAGGGAAAACTTCAGATTGTTGCGTTAAATAATACCCATGAGAAAGTTCTCATTATGGATAATAAGTTTCTTGTTATAACAAGTTTTAATTGGCTTTCTTTTGGTGGAGACCCGAAAAGAGGGTTTAGACAAGAAACTGGAATTTATACAGAATCAATTGAGAGTATTTTAGATATGAAAGCAGATTTGTCAAAGAGAATGGATATATCTCTGTAATATAAGGTGAAATGTGGATATGTATCTTCAATTGGAAAATGGAATAAGGATTGCTAAAGGAAACTTTGCGTTTATTTATGAAATAACTCAGGATGAGAATCTTTTTAAGAAGTTTCTTGATTTCGAATCGACTTTTAAAATTAGTTACATTGATTTTTCACATAAAATAAGAATGGCATATGAAGCAATAGCCCTTAGAGAAGAAAAAATATTTCGGGAAACGTTGCCAGAAAATCAAGGGAAAACTTTACAGGAAATAGAGGATGAAATAATATGTGAAATTACAAATCCTTCTTTGCCGTTTAATTATAAAAAAATATTAATTAGATTAACTCGTAATAACTCTATAAAATATGTCCCAATGCTTACCAAATATAATTTTTTGAAAAATACCCGGAATGATCCGGATGGCATAAGGGCACTAAAAAAATACATTCAATTTATTTATGATTTTGCAAGTAAAAGTTCGCATGTTAATGTTCGTTTGCAGGATCAATATGTTCCAAATAGGGAGAATTGTCTTCGAGTTATCAGCTCTTTTCATGACTTCCTTTGTATTTATTATGGAGTAAACCATAAATTTGATAGTACGCAAATGCCTATTAGGGACTATTATGCAGTGTCAAAAGAAATCTGTTTAAAGGGAATGGGCTTAAATCTTGAAAAAGGAAAGGGGTTATTTCTAAAGGAGCAAAAGGGAAAGATACGGTTTTATATTTTTTCATCAGGAACTAATAATATTACTGCTAATCAGAGAAGAGATTTAGATATTGTTAATAAACTTTGGGAAGATAATATAGGAGATCCTTTAAATGTTATTCGTCAAGTAGAAGTAATAAGTGGGACGAATAATGATTATAGATACCAAGTATATGCGTTGCCAGGACTCCCATTGAAGCTTACAGATTCAATGATATCAAAATTGAGTATGGCAGAAAAAATGGATATAATAGTTGGTATTTGTAATGGAGTACTATCTATGCATGAGTATGAAACACCATTTTATCATAGAAATATCTCTCTAGAAGCATTTTATGTTTTCAAGATACGAGGTAAATATAAAGCCATTTTAGCAAGATTTGATTGTGCTAAAGACACGAGTGAAAATATAACATATACAGTATTTCAAAGTGTTGAACAGAAAATACAGGATTGCAGTCAAAATCAATTTTATGCACCAGAATTAAGCGTGAAAACATTTGATGATACAGTAGATTGGGAAAAAGCAGACATATATTCGCTTGGTAAAACTTGTATTTATATTTTAACTGGAAAAATCACAGAAAATTTGGTACAACTAAAAAATGCCTTTCGTATTATTGACATTACTGAAGATGTGAAATTATTATTGTTGAAAATGTTATCAGTGAATATTGATGAACGACCAAGTATTAGAATGCTTGTTGATAAAATTCAAAATAAATATTGATGACTAATAATAGTATGTGGATGAAAGCATATGATTATTATGGAGGAGCAGTCTCTACGAAGGAGTCTGCTCCTTTGTGTTGTTGAGATTTGACATGTGTTACTCTGTCGGGAAAAAATGGTCTAACACATCAATGGTTTCTTTCGCAGTAAAACCCCAGAGAATGGTACTCAGCGCTTCTATAGCTGCGTGACGTTTCCGGTAATAGGTACGGTAAGAGATATTGCTGATATGCGGTTCGAGCTTTTCAAGAATCTCATCCGTGTTTTTTAGTTCCTGTGGAGACAGGAATGCATAATAGAGAATCCAGTAATACTGTTCTCCGTGCTTATGATTGTTACGGAGAAGATCAACGGAAGAATCTAATAGCTTCAACATCTTGTTACTCCGCTCAATGCTTTTTGCCCTTTCTGCTATGTCAGTTCCGGATAATTCTATCCCTGCAGAATAAACGGAATCTAAAAAATCATCCACACTGGTTCCATATTCCATACGGAATTGCGCTTCTAACTGCCGAACCACTACCTTCAAGCTGTATGTTGCATCCCGGTATCTTCGCAGAAACTTGTAAGTGTCGTGGAAGCGGGGATCTTCTTCAGGAGTCGCATAGCTTTGTTTTTTGTTTCTAGCCATTCTATTCACCCCCTTTCGCAGTAGCCATATATGTTTCATCAGGCAGGCTAACGGCAGGTTTTTCTTCTGGCGTGACAGTCAGTTCAAACCGATATGCAGCCTTTCCGTAAGGACAGATAATACTTAGTGTATATTGATTTACTGTATCTATGCAGGCTGATAAAGGAGATAATATATACTTGGTTTTGGAGCATTCGTAACACGGAATCCCCTGTGTTTGCAGTAGTTCTGCGACTTTTTTGATGATAAATTTCATGTGAGAAACCGGAACGCAGGACTCATTTTCTGGAACGGTGATTTGTTCTTCCGTGACAGTTTCTGAAACGTAGATCTCTTCTTCGATTTCAGGTACGTGGATTGGCAGTTGCATGTTCATAGCGATTTCCTCCTTGTCTATCATTACATCACTGATGTCAAACATTACAGACAGGTAGTAGTTAAGATAGATCAAGCTACCATGTTTGCCTTTGAAACTAACAAGAGTGATGAAGTTTAACTCTTCAAATTTTTTTAAGATACGTGATATAGTGGTTTTTGAATGTCCCCAACGTTCTCCAAGTGACTGGAAGCTGGTCAGGGGATTGCCTGTGTTATTTCGGTAATAAACAACAGGCGCAGAGAATGAGCCTTGTACGGTTGGATCATTGTATATTGCATGAATCCACATATCCAGTAACATATCCATCTCTGAGCATTTCCCCAGGCTGATAAGTTCATGGACTTTTGCAATAGGGAAAAAGAAAAATCCATCATCCTTTTTGCAGGGACAGTTGTATTCCAGAACGGTATTGTCCTTTGCCCAGTCAGTGATCTTAAATTTTACGATTTTCTTATTTCCAAGAAGAGAGTATGTAATGCAATTTTGCTTCACCAGAAAATCTAAAATAGAGATTGCCTGATGCTGGAACCGGCAGCGAAACCATGTTTGAAGATCGGAAAGGGTACAGATCCATTCGCCGGGACCTACCATGTAGGTGATGTGTTCCATTCGCCGATAAGACGAGCGGTAATTGGCATAAGAGCAAAGCACGATATAGTAAAAAAGAAAAGAGCCTCCGTTTGTGCGGATGCTCTTGTCAGCGATAAGTGATTGTATAAAATCTCTGTAGATTCTGCAACGTGGGAAATCCACGATTTGTTTTAATTCTAATTGATAGTCCATAAAATAACCTCACATTCTAAAAAGGTATTGAAGTACCTCCGGATACGATTTTTTGATAGTGAATCAGGTGTACCTCATTGCATTTCTATTGCATTTTTGATATCTTTTCATACTATTTCAAACTATCCAATATTGCCTGAAAATGGCTTAAAATCGTTGATTTTGCTTTATATTGCTTACCGTCAAACTGGAGTTTGAATAATGAAAAAATTCTGGAAACCCTTATAAACAGGGCATTTCCGGGCACAAGAAGTTCTATTTGATAACAAAATGATAACACCGGATATTTAGGTAGTATTTATCAGCAATCCGGTGGTTGTCAGGTAATATGTGTGAAACCAACAAAAAAGGTCTTACTGAATTGAGTGAAATCAATTTGGTAAGGCCTTTTTTCGTTGGTTTTTATGTTGTTTTTTTCGGGTAATTGTACCGCCACTGGTCATATTCTTCTTTGGTGATCTCCCCGGATTTTAGTTTTTCTGCCTGTTCCTGCCATGCGTAGAACATATCAAACATAGAAAGGTAGGTGGTTCCTTTGGACTTATCCAGCCGGAGACAGAGTTCTCCGTCAATTTCTCCAATATGAAGTCCGTAAAGGTCTTCTAATGTAAATAAGGTGTGCATCAGCCCAACATAACTGTCAATGTCCGGTACAGCGAGTGCATGAGGGGAGACCTCAAAAATGTCAGCCAGTGCATTCAGATAGTTTTCCTTTGGACTGCGAGAGCCTTTTTCGTACTGTGCAATGCGGACATCAGCCTGTGATTCGCTGAATCCCAGCTGTTGACCTAAATATTTCTGCGTGAATCCACGCAGAAGTCGAAAATGATGAATTCTTTCTCCTATTGCCATGCTCATATCTCCTGTCTTTTACTTGATAAATTGAGTATAGCATATATGTATAGTACAGACAAGGAGAAACCATACAAAAAAGTATAGAATTTTTGTTTTGAAACACTTGACCAATACAAAAAAGTATAGTATCATACGGACTATACAGAAATGTATAGTGAGAAACGAAGGAGGGATTTTACAATGAGTAAAATGTTTATGAATGTAAAAGAGGTCATGGAAGTTCTGGAAGTATCGGAATCCTACGCTTATAAGCTGATGAAAAGGCTGAACAGGGAATTACAGGCGATGGGATGCCAGACAATTGCAGGAAAAGTTGACCGGAAGTATTTTTACGAACAGTTCTACGGAACGAGATCAAACGATGGGAGGAATTAAGAATGGCAATTTACAAGACTGAAAGCAATAACACATGGTACGTTATGGTACGGTATCAGGACTGGACCGGCGAACGTAAGCAGAAATGCAAAAGAGGATTTGCAACAAAAAGAGAAGCTGCACAGTGGGAGCAGCAGTTCATACTCCAGAAGAAAGCCAGTATGGATATGGAACTGGAGAGCTTCTGCAAATTATATGAGGAAGATGTGAGACCAAGGCTGAAAAAGAGTACCTGGCTTACAAAGGAAAATATTATCAAGTCCAAGATTTTACCCTATCTGGGAAAAAGAAAGGTGTCAGAAATCACCGCAAAGGATGTTTTGGACTGGCATAATGAGCTTCGCAAATTGACAAGCAGGAAAAGAAAACCTTTATCCCCTACTTATCTGAAAACAATCCATGGACAGTTGAGTACGATTTTCAACCATGCGATCAAGTTTTATGATCTTAGCATGAATCCGGCAAGGAAAGCTGGCACAATCGGCTCAGAAGAAAGCAAGGAAATGCTCTTCTGGACAAAGGCAGAGTATAAACAGTTTTCAGAAGAAATGATGGATAAACCACTTTCCTACTATGCGTTCCAGTTATTGTACTGGTGCGGAATCAGATCCGGGGAGCTTTTGGCTTTAACTCCTGCGGATTTCGATTTCCAGAAGAGAACGTTGCGGATCAACAAATCCTATCAGCGTTTAAAGGGAGAAGATGTGATCAGCACTCCGAAAACAAAGAACAGTGTCCGTACTGTAACTATGCCAAAGTTCTTATGTGACGAAATGCAGGATTGTTTGAAGTTATATTACAGCCTGCAGCCGGATGACCGTATTTTCCCTGTAACTAAGTATTATCTGAACCATGAAATGGAAAGAGGATGCAAAGCAAGCGGTGTGAAAAAAATCCGGGTGCATGATCTCAGACACAGCCATGTCTCTTTGCTGATTAACATGGGCTATACAGCACTGGCAATCGGAAAAAGGGTTGGTCATTCAGCAGAAAAGATCACTTACCGATATGCGCATCTGTTCCCGTCCGTACAGCAGGATATGGCAGACCAGTTGGATGCAGAAAACATGAATGAAGAACCAAATGATAGGGAAGGAGGACTTGCGTATGTCAGCTAAATGTTTGGATAGACAGGGGCGTTGGAGAAATAAAACGGTAGCTTTTCGGGTATCACCGGAGGAGGATGAACTTCTGGAAACAGCGGTTAAATTGTCCGGTCTGACTAAACAGGATTATATTATCCGAAGATTGCAGGAAAAAGAGGTTGTAGTGACAGGAAATCCGAGAGTGTATAAGGCGTTGAAAAATGAACTGGCAAAGGTTCTGAATGAACTGAAACGTTTGAAAAAGGGTGATGATGTGCCGGAGGATTTACTGGAAGTAATCCGGCTGATCACAGTGACGATGGATGGCATGAAGGAAGAATAGAAAATGCCTTTAAGTGTCGGCAAACACCTAAAGGCAGAGATTTGGTAGAATACTCACCAAAAACTTTCTACGAGTATTCTATCAAAATCTCCACTTCCTTTCAACGGGAAAATAAGGAGGAACGATGGAAACGAACAGAGTAGAGACAAAGAAAACAGAAATAAAAAGGACGGAGTCGGATCTGAAGCTGATAAATATGGAATCAGTGGAAGTAGAGCAGATTGAATGGCTGTTCTATCCGTTTATTCCTTTTGGAAAAGTAACGATTATTCAGGGAGATCCGGGAGAAGGAAAGACTACGATGGTACTTCAGATTATTGCGAAGTTGACCAAAGGCGAAAAAATTCTTCCAGAGCAACAACAGGCAACAGACGAGAAGGATAGAGCAGAAAAGAACGTTGACTCTGATGCGAATCCAGTGGAAAGCCCGATAGAACCTGTGAATGTTATTTATCAGACTGCAGAAGATGGATTGGGCGATACTATCAAGCCTCGACTTCTTGCAGCTGGTGCAGATTGTTCCAGAGTGATGGTAATTGATGATAACGATCGGGCATTGACCATGATGGATGCCAGATTGGAAGAAGCTATCATACAGACAAAAGCCCGTCTGGTAGTTTTAGATCCAATACAGGGATTTCTTGGAGCAGAGGTGGATATGCACCGGGCAAATGAAATCCGTCCGTTAATGAAGCGTGTGGCAGTGCTTGCAGAGAAATACCACTGTGCAATCATTCTGATCGGGCATATGAACAAAAACAGTAACGGAAAATCTTCTTACCGTGGATTGGGTTCGATTGATTTTCAGGCGGCAGCCAGAAGTGTGCTGATTGTTGGGCGGATTAAAGATGAACCGGAAATCCGTGTGGTATGCCATGTGAAAAGTTCCCTTGCACCGGAAGGGAAATCAATTGCATTCCGATTAGATAAGGATACTGGATTCGAGTGGATCGGGGAATACGACATTAGTGCGGATGATCTGCTCAGTGGTGACAGCAGAGGTCAGAAAAGCCGGAAGGCAAAGGAGTTTCTGTTGGAAATATTGGCTGATGGTGGCATGGCACAGAAAAAGATTGAAGAAGAAGCGGAAAAACGAGGAATTAAGAAGAAAACCCTACGGAACGCAAAACTGGAACTGGAGATTGATTCGGTGAAACGTGGAAATCAATGGTTCTGGATGCTTCCAGAATAAAAGGAAGATGGCAAGATGACTATTTCTTAAGAACAGGGCATCTTGCCACCTTGAAAGGAGACAACATGGAAATAAAAAATGTACAGATACCATTTGCCTTGTTTAGACAGCTGGTTTCCTATCATTTGATGGAAGATCAAAGCTGTTCGGAGGAAATTTGCAAAGGGCTTATGGAGAAAGTGGAGCGTATGGCAAACCGGCAGTTATATACACAGTCGAAAACTGCTCCGACAGAGGAAGAACGGGAAAAGTCCCGTCAGGAATATCTGGACAGGCGGGGAATACCGGAAAGCTTTCGATGGTAACAGTTCTTGTTGTCTGTCCTATGACAGGAGCGTGTCACGCACCTGTAGATAGCAGACAAGGAGAAAGCTGGTAAGATGCAAGACGGAAGGTTGTGGATAAAACGACAGTGCGTTGGTGGTTTGATGGCTGTGAAGGATGCCCTGAAACGGGGCTCCCTATGGAAAACGATAAATGAAGGGAGAGTGACACAATGAGAGAAGGAAGATTAGGTTATAACAGCAATAACGGAAGATACGGTTTATTATCATCAGATTTATGGATTGACACAGGATTTCACTGCGGAGAAGGGCTGGAAGTGCTGGTTGACGATCAGTGGGTCAAGACCAGAATGGAAATGAATCCGGCAAGGGAATGGTATCTGGTGGGGACACCATACTGCGGAGATTTGGAATATGTCCGGGCGAGAATAACGGGATAAGTCAGTCATACAAGTAACGCAGGAGTAAACCGACCAACGGGAGGAATAGGTCTTCGCTCCGATTCGGTCGGTGCATAACAGACGTCCCCGGACGTCTTGCCCCCGGCAGGGCGCAAGGGGACTTTTGATGGACGGTACGGCTGTCGAAAGTGCTTTTGCGTTACTTTTGACAAAAGTAACAAAACCGCCGTATCCGGCGAAGAGTTCTTTTTATCGCCATAACTGGCGAAGATACAAATTTATGTGCCATGTCTGGCACTGGTTTCAGAAGGGGAGGTGAGAAGCATGACCATGAAAAGAACAATTAGCGGTATGATCGGAGCTGGTTCTCTGGCTCATAACAGAAGGGATTTCATAGCAGAAAATGTAGATCCGGACAGAGTACACTTGAATATTTGTTACCAGAATGAAAATCTGAAAGATGTTTATAAAGAGTTGTTTGATGATTCTGTGGAGCGATACAATGTGGGGAAAAGAAAAGACCGTCAGATTACAAATTATTATGAAAAAATCCGGCAGGGAAAACAGGAAAAACTATTCCATGAGGTCATTTTCCAGATTGGAAATTGTGAAGACATGGCTGTAGGGACAGTAGAAGGAGAACTGGCAGTGAAGGTGTTGAATGAATATATGCAGGATTTTCAGAAAAGGAATCCAACTCTCCGGGTATTTTGCTGTTATCTTCATCAGGATGAAGCTACACCACATCTGCATATTGATTTTGTTCCCTATGTGACTGGTTGGAAAGGAAAAGGGATGGATATCAGAGTTTCACTGAAGCAGGCATTAAAAAGTTTGGGATTTCAAGGTGGAAATAAACATGACACAGAATTAAATCAGTGGATAAACCACGAAAAAGAAGTGCTGGCAGATATTGCAAAGCAGTATGGGATTGAATGGGAACAGAAAGGTACCCATGAGGAACATCTGGATGTTTATAATTTCAAGAAAAAAGAACGAAAGAAGGAAGTTCAGGCTCTGGAGCAGGAAAAAGAGTATCTGACAGCAGAGAATGAGGGACTGACTGCACAGATTGCAGAATCCAAGGCAGATATTCAGCTTTTGAAAGAAGATAAGGAACAGGCGGTCAGGGATAAAGAAGCTGCAGAAAAGCGGGCAGAGAAAGCAGAAATAGAATTAAAAAGCCTAGAAGAACGTCGGGAGCAGTTACAGCCGATCATAGATAATGTCAGTAAGGAAATAAAAGAATATGGGACGGTTAAAACGCTTCTACCGGAAGCAGGAGCATTGGAACGTGCAGGAACCTATCGGGATAAAAAAGTTAAACCATTATTTATTCAAATGAAGAATAAGATTGCTGCAATGGCTGCCCAGGTAAAAGAACTTACGAAAGAAGTGGAGAAATGGAAAAATAAATACCAGAAGACAAAACAGGCATATAACAGTGTTCAGAAAGAGTTGGATGATATGCGTAAAGACAATCAGAAATTATTAGAAGAAAAGAATATGTTGCAAAGTGTTTCTGATAGATATGATCGTGTTGTGCGTGTCATGGGAATAGACACTGTGGAGGCTGCGGTACTGCAGGATATTCATAATCAGAAAGCACTGGAAGAAAAACGACGGATGGAACAAATGCCAAAAGGAAGCATTTACGAAAGATTAGCATGGGGTGCGAAAAAGAGCGAGATGGAGAATCAGCAGCGTAAGAAAAATAAAACAAAGAACAGAGGAATGGAGATATAAGTGCATGAAAAAACACATTTATGATGAAAAGAACGGATTAAGCTATACCTTGCATGGAGATTACTATTTGCCGGGTCTGGTGCTGAATGAGGAAGAACCGACATATGGGAAATATGGAATGTTGCGGAAACAATATCTGAAAGAGTATAGACCAGCAAGATATCAGTGCCTGTTATTGACTGGAAAGCTGACTGAACATCTGAATCAGATTGATCGGGATGCAAGAGAGCAGGTCGAAATGTTAATGAAGCAGATGGCAGAAGAACAGAGTGTGACAGAAACATTGAAGATACGGGATCAGATGAAGTGGGTCGGGTTGATGAATAATATCAGAACAAGTGCTGAAAAAATTGTACTGAAAGAGATCGTTTATATATAAGTTAAGAGGGCTGCCGAAAGGCGACTCTTTGTAAATGTAAGAGTGGAATTTCAGAATAGAACATGATAGAATGCTAAAAGATAAATCCGGATTTGCAGGGATAGATAATCAGAAGGAAATACTGAAAAAACAAGCATTTACGGGTATGATACGAATCGTATCACGTATGTGACCGAGCGATTCTATCATCATTTTATGTTTTTTGATAAGGTGAATGTGTCGAAAAGACAAACCCATATAGAAAGGACGTAGAATGATGAAAAAGAACGGAATGAAGAATTTACTATTTGGAGGAATATTCATTGCAACTTTTGTATTATGGACAGTTTTGATCCAGATGGTAGATGTGCAGCCTCATGGTCAAAACGGAACGAATATTGGATTTGCAACACTCAATTGCTGGTTTCACCGCTTCACAGGCGTACACATGATGATTTATTCGATTACTGATTGGATGGGGCTGGTGCCTGTCGTAGTATGCCTGATCTTTGCAGGTGTGGGACTAGTTCAGTTGATTAAGAAAAGAAGTCTTTTCAAGGTGGATCCGGATATCATTATTCTGGGTATTTATTATATTGTCGTGATCCTGGCATATATATTTTTTGAGATGATTCCAATCAATTACAGACCTATTTTAATTAACGGAGTAATGGAGGCATCTTATCCATCATCAACTACACTATTGGTATTGTGTGTGATGCCGACTTTGATCGAACAGACTCAGCGCAGGCTGTCAAGCATTGCAGTCAAAAAAGTGATAACGATTGTAACAATCGCTTTTTCGGCATTCATGGTTATTGGCAGATTGATTTCGGGAGTACATTGGCTCACGGATATTGTAGGTGGCGTATTGTTAAGCATTGGATTATTTTCTATTTATCAGGGAGCGGTTATACTGTCAATAAAGAATAAATAAAACGAGCAAGGGGTGGAGGTTTTGGAATTTCATGAAAAACTTCAGGAATTAAGAAAAAGCCGGGGAATGACACAAGAAGAACTGGCTGCGGCATTATTTGTATCTAGAACTGCAATTTCAAAATGGGAATCCGGAAGAGGATATCCGAGCATAGATTCATTAAAGGAAATATCTCGATATTTTTCTGTGTCGATTGATGATCTGTTATCTGGAGAACAGTTGATTTTGATTGCAGAAAAAGAAAACAAATCAAATCTCAATAGTGTATGTGACTTATTATGGGGATTTGTTGACTTGCTTTCTTTGATGCTTATTTTTCTTCCGCTGTATCCCAAGCCGGTCAATGGTTATATCTATTCGGTAAATCTTTTTGAGTATGTAGATAATAATAAATGGATTATTACCATTTATTGGATAATGTTCATCACTTTAACGATTATCGGGATTGTGAAAATATTGATGGTCTATTTCAAATTTGAAAAAGGCAAAAAGGTGATTACTGCATTGTCTATAGGATGCAGTGTTATCGATGTTTTGTTTTTGGCAATGATGAAAGAACCATATGCAATAATAGTTGCTTTTCTGCTATTACTGATCAAAAGTGGTCTCCTTTATAAACAAGCCAAGGCAGGCTGATCAGGTATTGTCCCCTACAACTTCAAGTTTGTCGAATTAAAAAATAGGAATAGTTATAATAGAAAGCTGTAAAAATTCACGTTGAATTTTACAGCTTTTTGTGTATAATATAAGTAGCAGAAACAATATAAAATCAAGGAAGGAGCTGAAAGAATATGGCAAGTATTTTACCAGTATCTGATTTGAGAAATTATAACGAAGTCCTGAAGAACTGCCATAAAGGCGAGCCTGTATATCTTACCAAGAATGGTAGAGGACGTTTTGTGGTTATGGATTTTGAAGATTATGAACGTGATCGTGCGGAAAAGAAGCTTTTAATGAAGCTGCAGGAAGCCGAAGAAGCAGTGAAAGACGGCGAGGGATGGCTGGAGTTAGATGAACTGAAGGCACTTGTGGGGGAATAAGATGTTAAAATTACGGATTAACCCGATTGTTGCAAAGGACCTGAAGAATATCCGGGATTACATCGCTGAAGATAGTGAAGAATATGCCGCAAAGACTATAAAGGAAATTTATGGTAAATTTGAGAATCTCCAGATGTTTCCGGGAATGGGTTCAGACCTTTCAAAGCGAGTCAGCTTTCGGACAGACTATAAATATGCGATATGGGAAGATTATGTGATTATCTACAAGGTAAGCAACGAGTATGTAGAAATTTATCGTGTCATCAATCGGTATCAGGATATTACAAGAATTTTTGATTGATAACAGAAATATGATAACAAATTGATAACACCGTTCAGTACAGTCCGTGGACTAAGGATAGTGGAACACATATAAAACCAGATAGAACCATAACGCCTATACAAAATTGTATAGTGACAAAAACTCATTTGCGAGTTTGAATAGGATTTTGCAAAAATAGACCCAGTATTTATGCAGTTTCCAAGCAAATTCCGTTATTTTTTGGCAACGGATTGGCAACACTTTTGCAATATCCGTTGAATAAAATATTATTTCTATAACATAAAAACCTTACTGATGAACTGTTTCCAAAATTGGAAAGAGCAGTCAGTAAGGTTTTTTTTGCATTTCTTTATTGATTCTCTTTTTTCAGTGCCTTGATGAGTTCGTCAGAGAGTTCCTGAGACGGAACTTTTGCCCGAATCTCAGAGGTGTCCAGTTCCGGATAGTTGTATCGCCAGTTATCGTATTCTTTCTGGCTGATCTCTCCGGATTCCAGTTTTGCAGCCATTTGCTGCCATGCATGAAAAGGTTCGAACAGATGCTGATATTCCTGGTGTTCCCGGTCAAGGCGGAGACAGAGTTCTCCGTCAATCTCTCCGATTTTGATGCCATACATATCTTCCAGTGCAAAGAGGGTATGCATGAGACCAAGATAGGAGTCAATGTTCGGGACATTGATGGCTTTGGTGCTTACACCGAAGATCTGTGCCATCTCTTTGACCAGATCAGCTTTAGGGCTTCTTGCTTCTGTCTCGTACTGCGCCACACGGACATCCGAAGTCTTTCCAAGGAAGCCAAGAAGTTCGCCAAGCTCCTTCTGTTTCATACCTTTTCTATTTCTGAAAAATTTAATACGTTTTCCAAATGCCATAGGGATCTCTCCTTTTCCTGAAATCTTTTATTCAATTTTGAATATAAATTCCTACCGTTTTGCAATGAATAGGGACTGGTGGTTAACGATATTTGTTTAAACCAGTATAGCATATGGAAAAATAGGACGCAAGAAAAACTTAAACAAAAAAATTTAATTGCTGATGTCAGAACCACTTGACTTAACGGAAAATAGTTAATATAATACAATCAAAAATTAACTAAATAACGTTAAGTTTAAGAAAATTTAAAAATGAGGTTGTATAAGGTGCCTTGAAAGTTTGGATAAGTAGAGGGGTTTTTCCTCGAAGATGATGCGGAAGGAGGTGAATGGAATGTCTGAATTAAAGAATGGGTTTCTGACTGCGGAAGAGGTAATGGATATTTTGCAGGTCAAGCAGTCAAAGGCATACCAGATTATCCGCCAGCTGAATAAAGAACTCAGCGGAATGGGACTGATTACAGTGCCGGGTCGTGTGGATGCCAATTATTTCAAGAAAAAGTTGTTTTATGAAGAAAAATAGGAGGTACTTAAGATGGCTGTATATCAGGAAAAAGACAAAGGTACGTGGAGAGTGGTGTTCCGGTACACCGATTTTACCGGGGAAAGAAAGCAGACGCAGAAACGTGGATTCAAGACCAAACGGGAAGCGACTGCATGGGAACATGAGATGATGCTCCAAAAAGGAAATAAGCTGGATATGACGTTTGAGAGCTTTTATGAGATTTATTCCGAGTATAAACGTCAGAGGGTAAAGGAAAGTACATTTGAGACGAAAAGTCACATTGTGCGGACAAAAATCCTTCCTTACTTTGGAAAACGGAAGATCAATGAGATTACCGTGGCAGATGTGATCGCCTGGCAGAACGAGATGATGGCATATCGGGATGAAAAGGGTAAGCCCTATTCCGTGGATTATCTGAAAACGATTCAGGCACAGCTTACAGCAATTTTCAATCATGCAGTGAATTATTATAATCTGCCCTGCAATCCGGCAAGACAGGCAGGAAGTATGGGAAAAGAAGTTCCAAAGGAAATGAAATTCTGGACAAAGGAACAGTATCTGAAATTTGCCGAAGCAATGATGGACAAGCCCAGATCCTATTATGCCTTTGAGATGCTTTATTGGACCGGAATCCGAGAAGGGGAGCTGCTTGCCCTTACTCCGGCAGATTTTGATTTTGAAAAACAGACGGTGCGGATCAATAAAACGTATCACCGGATGAAAAAACAGGACATTATTACTTCGCCAAAGACAGCGAAAAGCAACCGGATCGTTGTAATGCCGGAGTTCCTCTGTGAAGAGATGCAGGATTATTTTCAGATGTATTATTCGCTGGCACCGGATCAGCGGATTTTCCCATTTTCCAAATCCTATCTGAAACATGAAATGGAAAGGGGATGCAAAGAGACAGGAGTTCCGGTTATTCGGATTCATGATCTCCGTCACAGCCATGTCTCCCTGCTGATTCATATGGGCTTTACAGCACTTGCCATTGGAAACAGGGTAGGACATGAAGCAGAAAAAATTACGTATCGGTATGCACATCTGTTTCCGACCGTGCAGACTGAGATGGCGAACAAACTGGATGTGGAACGGATGGAAAAGGAGGATGAAATCTGATGGAGAGAACGTTAGACACAAAAGGACGATGGAGAAACCGGACGGTGGGATTCCGGGTATCCGAGGAAGAAGCAGAAATGATTGACCGCATGGTGGCATTATCCGGGCTTACCAAACAGGAGTATATCCTGAGAAAATTGATGGACTGGGAAGTGACCGTGCAGGGAAATCCGAGAGTGTACAAAGCTCTGAAAAATCAGATGCAGCAGATCTACGGAGAACTGAAACGGTTGGAAGTGTGCAGTGAAGAAAATGAAGAACTGCTTCAGACCATCCAGATGGTTGCTGTGACACTGAATGGGATGAAGGAGGAGCCGCAGTATGTGGAATCCCCGGAATATCCTTAAAAAAGAAAATGCCCCTGCTGGTAACAAGGACATTTCTAAAGCTCATACAAACTTATGCAGGCTCTGGTAAAGCCTCATAGACAAAAACTCAATCCTTACGGGAGAAGTCTGCCTATACGCATATAGCTTTATGTGTAGTATAGCAAAGTTCTCCTGTAACGGAAAGAGGGAAAATTACTGAAATTAATAACAAAGGATACAGGAGGACGGAACATGAACATTTTTCAGGAAGTGAAAGCACGTGTCACCGCAAGGCAGGTGGCAGAAAGATATGGGTTAAAAGTCAGCCGAAATGGGATGGCGTGCTGTCCCTTTCATAATGACAAACATCCCAGTATGAAGATCGATCAGAATTATTACTGCTTTGCCTGCGGGGCAAAAGGAGATGCAGTCAATTATGTGGCGGTACAGTTTGGATTATCCCAGTTCGAAGCAGCGAAGAAGATCAATGAAGATTTTTCTCTGGGAATTTCAATCGGGCAGTCAGTGGTTGGGAAGAAGCAAAAACCAGAAGTTCAGGACAAAGAGAAGATTCTAACAAAAGAGGAACGGATTCAATTTGTCCAAAAGAAAATTGATAAATGGGCAAAGGATGCCGCGAATGTATTGCTGCAGTATCTGCGATGGATGGAATTCTGGAAGGAATTTTACAAGCCGGAATCCACGGAAGAGGAATGGCATCCGTTATTTGTCGAAGCCTTACAGAATGAAAGCAAGATCAGTTATCTGGTGGACATGCTGATGTTTGGAACAGATGAAGAGATTCTGGTTTTTTCCGAAACAGAAGGGAGGAGGTGAAGCGGTATGAACAGAGAATTGCGGAATATGAGAGAGGAGTCCTTGCAGAACTTAGAGGAGATTGTGGAAACGGAGCTTCTGACAGTGGAGGATATCCGGGAACGGCTGGATACCACGGAAAAGGGGAAAATTCGTCAGTCCATTCAGAACTGCAAATATGCGTTAGAGCATGATCCCTGTCTGAAAGGAGCTATTTGTAGAAATGAAATGACCTGTCAGATTGACATTATGAAGAAAATGCCCTGGAAAAGGCGGGGCGTCCATATGACTGACACCGATATGAACAATCTGGCTTTATATCTGGAAAAGAATTATGGATTGACCAGTGACCGGGTGATTGCAAAGGCAATCGATATTGTGGCGAATGAAAACAGTTTTCACCCGATTCTTGAATATCTGGAGAGTCTGAAATGGGATGGTATTCCGAGGATTCAGCATATGCTGACACATTTCTTTGGAGCAGAAGATATTGCATATACCGGAGAAGTGATGAAGATGCATATGATGGGAGCTATCCGCAGATTGTATGAGCCGGGAGCCAAATATGACATCATGCTCTGTCTGGTCGGAGGGCAGGGAACAGGAAAATCCACGTTCTTCCGTTATCTGGCAATCAAAGATGAATGGTTTACGGACGATATGAAACGGATCGATGATAAGAAGGTTTATGAATATCTGCAGGGACACTGGATCGTAGAAATGTCAGAAATGAACGCAGTAGCAAATGCTAAGAGCATTGAAGAGACGAAATCGTTCCTGAGCCGGCAGAAGGATATTTATCGCATTCCATATGAAAGGCGGGCAGAGGACAGATATCGACAGTGTGTCTTCTGTGGCACTTCCAATGATCTGAATTTTCTCCCGTTTGATCGTACCGGGAACCGGAGATTTGCTCCGGTCAGAGTATTTCCGGAAAAAGCAGAAACTACCATTTATGAAAATGAAGAAAAATCCAGAGCATACATTATTCAGGCATGGGCGGAGGCAATGGATATCTATCGAAGCGGAGACTATCCGATGACCTTTTCGCCGGAGATGGAAGATCACGTCAAACTTCTCCAGAGGGAATTCATGCCGGAAGATACCCAGACAGGAATAATCCAGGCATTCCTTGATGCATACGAAGAAGAATATGTATGTTCGACCATTATCTATCAGCAGGTATTTCATCAGGAAGGAATCGTGCCAAAATGGCAGTCAAAAGAAATCGGTGATCTTATGGATAATGAAATCGTTGGCTGGATGAAACATGGCAATCACAGGTTTGGTGGCGCTATTGGAACGCAGAGGTCGTGGAAACGGATTCAGCCGAAAAAAGACGAAGAGGGGTTCCTGAAGGTGGATGAAAGAATGGAAATCCCATTTGATTAAGCATTACTTTTAAAATGTTTTGAGTCCTGTTCACATGTTTCTGTTTACAAAAATCCTAGCGAAATGTGAACAAGAAGGTGTGAACAGGAGCGAAAAAACTTTGAAAACAAAGCAGAAACGAGAAACAGCCCGGAAACGGGCATCAATAAAAATGGCGGATACGCCAGTCAGAAAAAATTAATCATCAGTACATATAGAATTATCCAAGTATGACAAAAAGAGCCCTCGGCGATTGAGAGCGAAATACACCCATCGCACAAGCTAAAGCTTATACTCTGTGTCTTTCGTCCTCTCGGAGGGCCTCGCAGGGGCGGGTTTTTCCTGCCAAAGTATTCTGCGGAAGTGAATAGTGGTGAAGATTTCTGATGGTAGCGTATCCGGCGGAAAGGAGGAAGTGTGAACAGGCGAAATCATAGTTTTGTGATGGAAAGCAAGCTGCATGATGTAAAAGGTAGAGTGGATTATATCAGCAGCCCCAAGCGGCAGGAAAATCTGTATGCTGTCTTTTCCAATGTGGAGGACAGCTACTGGGATCTGCTTGCCGAACAGAATCAGAGGGATTTTGCGAAAAGCGGAACGGAAGGGAACTGTATTGAAGCCAGAGAGCTGATTATTATGTTGCCGCCTAGCCTGATCGATTATGATCATGATCTTCTGCTGAAATATATGACATCGAAATTTCTGGAGAAGTATGATGTGGGCTGCTGTGCGGCTTTGCATCATAATAAAAATAAAACCAATTTGCATATTCATCTGATCTTCTCAGAACGGGAGATCCGGCAGGAAGTGGAGCGGAAAATTGCCAGCAGAAATATGTTCTATAATGAAAAGGGAAAGCATGTGAGGACGAAAAAGGAAATTCTTGATGAGGACGGAAATATCCGACCCGGATGTAAGATTATCAAAAAAGGGGAAGTGTATGAGACGAATTTCTTTCATCCAAAGAAAGAGGAATTTAAGTCCAATGCATTTCTTGAAAATATGAAGCAGGTCATGACAGATGCTATCAATGAGATTGTAAAAGATGAAAATGAGAAGCTACAGGTATTTCAGAAAGGCGATCCTTATCTTGCTACCAAAAAGATTGGGAAAAACAATCCCAAAGAGGCGGAGATCAGGGCAGATAATTATCTTCGGCAGGAATGGAACCGGAATGTAGATCGGGCATTACTTACAGGTGCATCAGAAGTAGAAGTGATGCTGGCAAAGCAATCACAGATTGATGAACCGGTGGCGGAGTCACTTCGGGAACATGGACAGGATCCGAAATTATTTACCGGGATTCTTCAGAAAGCAATCGGATACTTAAGGGGATTTGTAGAATTTCTGCGGGAGACAAAATACTGTGACAGAGATCCAGACGGGAATCCTCTGATTGATCATGATATGAGGATTGACATTACGCCAGAACCACTTCCGGCAAAACCGAAAGGGGAACGTCCTTCCTCGGAAAAACAGGAAGCAGAGGTTATGCAATTGCAACAGATTCTCAATAAGATGAAAAAGCAGGAACAAAAGATTTATGCTATTGAGAAAGCAATCGCGAAACTGGAAAAAGATCTAAAGGAAGTGAAAAAGAAATGGTTCCACCGAAAAGAACAGAAAGAACTGGAAGGAAAGATTGAGACTAAGAAAGTACAGCTGGAAAAGGCGAAGGCTACACTGGATTTGATTCCGGCTCAACATGGATATCAGAATGCACTGGAAGTTACAAAGGCAATGAAGCTTGCGAAAGCAGAATTAAAGAAAGTTCAACAGGCTCAGAAAGTATGGGATGCACTGGAACCAAAACCGGAGAAAATGTATCTGAGGATTCCAGCGAATATTCCGAATGTGGAGAAACAGGAAATGCTGGATAATGCCGGGCAGAAAAAGAGTATCCATGAACGGTTGGAGGAGAAGAAGCAGATCGTGGAACAGCAGACTAAAAAGAAGAAGCAGAGAAATGGAATGGTACTATAACACGTATTTATTTGAAGAATATGTCTGATAAGCAAAACCCTGGATGGCAGAATGAAAACTGTTGATCCAGGGTTATTTGTTGTAGGATAGTCCATTAAATATTGTGTTGAAATCGGTATGAAATATTTCAGTCAAGGCAATGAGTTCACTAATCTTGATGTTGTAGGTACCTGCTTCAATCTGAGAGTAAATGCTGCGGGTGGTTGAAAGATTCCGAAGCTGTAATTGAGCAACAACCTGTTCTTGTGTGAGATTAGCTGCAGTTCTTAAATTTCGTAAATTATTTCCAATGGAAACATCATTGATTTGTCGTAGCTTTTGCTCCATAAATAATCCATACCTTTCATTTGCATCACTGTGCTTGTATTGATTTTACTTGAAAAATTTCATATAATTGCAATGCATAGATTGCAAATAGAAGGATGAGAGGTATGGATAAGAAACGTATATGTATAGTGTGCGTAATAATGATATTTGTTATCATGACGGGATATCATTTTGAAAAGAAATCTGAGGAAGAAATATCAGTGGAGCCGGATGTGGTTAGCAGTATCAGTATGAATCGGGATCAGTATCTTACAGTAGTTGCAAATCGGGATCGGATCGAAGATAAAGAAGAATTTGCAAGATTACTGGTGAAGATGTGTAGAGAAAATTCATTTCATACAATTAAGTTTTCTACAGATAGAGGATATGCGACCGGCATTCATATGCAAGTATATTTATGCGACAATGATATTGAAGAGGCAAAAGTGGCGATGAAAATTGATTATGTCCAGAGAGAGTATAATGAGAATTATGATATATGTGATAACCCAGAGGAATTTGAATTACATGTGGATGGAGAAGTGATTAATTAGACAAGGAAAGAGAACAGTATTGATTGATATTGTTAAAGGGATGGATTAAAATAATATCAACCGGAAAAATGTTGATTTCTTTATATTGAAGTATTACGTTCCGTAAAAATTAACGTAATAATAACGAACAAAAAGATTTGTGTCCGACAAGTAATGGTTTGAATATACGAAATAAAAGAGATGGAGAAAATAAGCATGAGGTATACGAAAGAGAAAAGTTTAAAATCAAGAAGACCAAATGAAAAAGCATCAGAAATGAAAGGTAGAATTGCTAGAGGATTATTATCGGTAGCATTGGTAGGAGTACTAACAACTATAATGCCTTTTAACGCAAATGCTAATAGTTCGAATGTATATTATCTTGGAGAGGTGGTTAATGCGGGAAAAGATACTGGATTTTCTGAAAATAATGAGATTACAAAGAAGGATCCGCATTATAATTGGACGCTTGGAAGCTTTTCTGTGAATGGCTATACTCGTGTAATTACAAATGACGGAAATCCGATTTTTTTGAAAACAGTGGGCGATGAGGTTGTTCTTGATTTTCAATTGGAACAGGACATTGATGCTTTGAATAATGATAAATCGCTCATGATTGCAAATGATAAAAAGGCATATGATAATTTGCTGTATAAAGATGAGACTGCATTTGGAAGAGGAGCCTTGATTATAAGAAAAACAGATGCGTATCAAAATAAAAAAGGTACTTCTCAATTGTATACGGATTATTTGTCCGGAGTTAAAGTAGGAGCAAATACTCAGGTAGAAATTTGTGAAGAGGGCGATTATGAAGTCGCATTAGACTACAGTATTAGAGATAAAAAAATCACTGTGCCCTTTATAGATAAGACAATAAGAAGTACTTACAATGATTACAAAATTTATTTTACTTTTTCAGTAAGAAATGGAAACTGCATGGTTTTTCCGTTTGATGTAGCTACCGGTGAAGAACTGACAAACAAAGCAATTACTGAAAATGGATTTTATTTAGATTTGGCAAAATCCAGATATTTAGAAATCAATGTAAAAAAAGAAGTACTTCGTGAGGGTGCGACGGGGCTTACGGAGGATGTTAGATTCAACAAGCCTGCTAGTGATGGGGAAAAATATACAGATGAAGGGATTTACACTATTACAGTATCAAATCCATACACAGAAGAAGAGACTGTTAAGAAAATCTATGTTGGGACAAATAGCGTTCTCAAAGCATATATGACTACAGGATATGCAATTAGTGATATACAGTCATTGCTTAAAGATGGTGCAACTATTGATGATGACGGGAATATTACCATCCCGGAGAAAGTAGAAAAACCTAAAGTTGTGGAGAATGTGTCTGAATCAGCAATAGTCTTGAATGAGGCGAATGATGACGCAGAAGAAAAGGAGAGTGTTTCGGCAGAGAAGGACAATAAGGACGATGAAGCTCAATTTGCAACGAACAGCATGGTTGGTGGAAGTATTTGTATTGTTCTGGCTTTATTTATTGTTTATTTGTTTGTTAAAAAGAAGAAAAAAGATAAAAAGGTTAATATGACAGTCCCGATAGATCCTGAGGAATCTGTAACAGAAAAATCGCCAGAGGAGGATGAGGTGTAATGAAAAGATTAATTGCTCTATTGATGGCATCAACTTTATTTCTTACAGCCTGTAATTCTGGAATAAAAAACGAAGACAGTAATGAGAATGACTCTAAAATTGTGGAAGATGCAACTTCGATAGACGATATAGATTTAGACATAGATCCGGAAACTTTTTCTGATTTAAGTGATGAAAATTTGCTTCAGTATGTTGAAGATGAGGTTTATGCAGGAATAACTGAACAGTTAGCCAGTGAAGATTATATTGTTGAGAGTGTTGATGCGATATACATTTCTAAGGAGTATTTAGAAGAAGTTGAATACAATTCTCAAGAAAATATATATTTTGGTTATACGTTGTCGGAGTTGGATGCTCAATATGACGGAACGAGATATGTATTCACTCTTGGGGATGATGGACAGACAACGACAAAAACTTTTGAAAAATATGATGATACATATGAACAGGTAATCAAGAATGTTGCAATAGGTACGGGAGTAATTTTGGTTTGTGCTACGGTCTCGGTTGCTTCAGGGGGTGTTGGAGCTACCGCTGCGGTAAGTATGGTTTTTGCAACATCTGCAAAAACTGGCGCAACGTTCGCATTATCATCAGGAGTCATTAGTACCGCTGGGGCAGCAATTGTAACTGGCATAGAGACTAAAAATGTTGAGGAGACCCTTAAGGCAGCTGCACTTGCCGGTAGTGAAAGCTTTAAATGGGGAGCTATTGTAGGTGTTGTTACTGGTGGAATATCTGAAACTGTTTCTTTGGCTAAATCTGCAAGAAGTAATCCAACACCAAGAGAATCAGAATTAAAAGTTCTTGAACGAACCAAAGGGGCAGAAGAACAGATTTCCTATTTGGATGGTGTTGAAGTATCATCTACGACAAAAGGAGCAACGCGCCCGGATGTTGTTGTGAAAAATGCAGATGGATCTATTAAAGCGATTGAAGTGAAGAATTATAACCTTGCATCCTCAAATAGTAGAAGTGAATTATATAGAGAATTGGAAAGACAAGTAACCAGTAGGGCTAATAATTTGCCTGCAGGATCAACACAGGAGATTGTTTTGGATGTCAGGGGGAGAGGTTTTTCTAAAGACGTGATTGATAATGTGGTGGCAAACATACAATCACGTTGTGCTCCTGTGTATAAAGACATTCCAGTAACAGTCATGAGTTATTAGAGATATGAGGAAGTTGTATGAACAGTAAAGAAAAGAAGCCAGTAATGACAGAAGAAGATATTATGAAGCTTTTGGATTCTTGTTATGAAAAATGTTTACATGGAATACCAAAAGTTAGTCCAAGTGTTGAGGAACTGGCTAATGATTATTTGAAAAAACACAGAACGACAGAAGAAGCATGCAGAGCAATGTTAAAAAATCAAATTGCTAAATGCACAACTTCAGGAGTAGTAACTGGATTTGGAGGTTTTATTACAATGCCAGTCGCTATCCCGGCTAATGTTGGTAGTGTGATATATGTACAAATGAGGATGATTGCCTGTGTTGCATATATGGCAGATTATGAATTAGATAGTGATCAGACACAAACCTTCATATATGCTTGTTTGGCTGGTGTTGCAGTTAATGGCTTATTAAAGCAAGCGGGTATAAAATTCGGGGTGAAATTTACAAATGGACTTATAAAGAAAGTTCCGGGTAAGGTTTTAACCAAAATAAATCAAAAAGTAGGATTTAGATTTATTACAAAATTTGGAACGAAGGGAATTGTCAATTTGGGAAAGCTTCTTCCGGGAGTAGGTGCTATTGTTGGCGGTGGATTGGATTTAGTTGAAACTAAAATCATTGCAGAACGTGCGTATAAGTGGTTTTTTGAAGGAGATTTCTCGGTAAAGGATCAGAACGGGGAAGATATGGTTGAAATTGATGACATAGAATGATTATCGTCAATTTCTAATGGGAATATCAATTGTTTGTTTGATAAATAAGAGTATTACATAACTATTAGTATATAGGAGATGCAAAAAATGGGAAGAGCATATGAAGAAGTAGTCGAATATGTTGAAAATCAAAGTCAGGGAAAATGTAAGGTGTTGAGTGCAAAAACAGAACACACTTTTGATGATCTTGGTTATAAAGTTAATGTGTGGAATATAAAAACAGATGTAGATGGTGCATGGTGGGTTGTTGAGGGCAATCAAATTCCTATGAATTTATATCCACAGAGTGCATTTTATTTTTCGGCTGATGAGGTATATTCTTTTCATATGGGATTGATGCAGAGGATGTTTGCCACAAATGAAGATTATGAACCAGAAGATTATGTTCGTGCAATAACCTTAGATGGAGAAATAGCACCAACTTTGTTCAGAAAACTTAAAAATATAGCATTGTTAATAGAGGAGGCAAAAGAAATTGAAGATTTTCAATCTATTGGTGTTCGATGTAGGGAAATTTTAATTGAACTCGGGAATACAATTTATCAACCAGAAATGGCAGGATCAGATGAGCAACCACAAGCATCAAATTTTAAGAAAAAAGCAGAGTTGTTTGTAAAATTCTATTTATCTGGCAGCGAGAATAGTGACTATAGAAATTGTATAAAAAAGCTTACTGAAGCCACTTGGGATTAGGCTAATAAAATTACCCACTCCCAAACGGCAACATTTTATGAGACATCCACCTGCGTTACGCTGACTACATCATTAGTGAGTGTATATGAAAATATACGACAAAAAGTATTTGATCCGTTATCACAATATGTTTGTAAAATGTGTAAAAGTAAAAAGTTGAGTATTGTAGATGATGAAAGTAACGAGAATGGAATCGTTTCAAAGTTATATTTATGTTGTGAGGAATGTGGGGGGATTACCGAAGTTGTATTTGAAAATAATAATGATGGAAAGCCACAGTAACGTTGTGTTACGCATTTGTTCTATCATCTTTGAATTGTTCATATCCTTCTGCTATAATATAAATGCTCCCATAGGAGCATGAACATTACATCACTCATCATTTATATTTTCGGGAAAACATCAAAGCCGTTTGGAATTATAGTGAAAGCAAAGTACCACTTACTGCATGCAAACGCTGATTTGGATTTGTCAACAGTATTTTTGCTTGATAAGGTGCAGAAGAAGGAAGTTTTCTTGAACGAAGCTATTTGCACTTAAAGAAACAAGAATTGGTGGAAGGCAGATATCTACATATTTATGTTTTATATAAGATTTCAAATATCGTAAGATAACAGACGGATTATGTCAGAACTAGAGGTTTAAGTAATGAAGTCTACAAACAAATTATCAATGCATTGGAAACAATGGAAAGAGCAATTGTTACTGAGCTGAAGCAAATATTGTTGGGCGCAATATCAGTTATTTTAGATGATAAGCAATAGTCGAAAAAGGTATCTAATATTCTTCAGCTATGAAAAGAGAGGTCATGGCTGATGTTGATGGAACTGGACACGCTACGAGATGGTATCTGCAAAAATAGATTTTTGAACTAAATTAGATCACGTAAAGAAATGTTAGTCTGAGAGATAATGCTACTATGTAGAGAAATGGAAAATTTTTTGAGCTAAGCATAAAATTAGTCCGACAGAAAGCTGAAAGATATGAATAATAAACCGTTTGGCATATGTACTAGAAAAAATATTGTGGTTATAAAGGGGAATGTGAGATGGCGAATGAATTGGAAAGAGCAATAAATAATTACAAGAAAAATATGGATGCTAATAGAAAAGGAGATGCTGCTTGTTATGATAGTTTCTTTAAATATTGTGAAGAAGAAGGCTTATCAAAGTATCCTTTGAAAAAACTGTTTGTGGAATATATTAGTATGCATAGTATAGTAGAAGCTTGTAGGACATATGTCGAAGAAAGTAAGAAGGCAAAAACGGTGCAAGCTATTAATAGATACTTGATTGCAATGGATAAATTTTACGTAAACTATATAAAGAAACAGGGGATTTTATGTGATGAACTTGAAGCGGGATGTCATAGAAAAGAAGTTATAAATGATATAGTTAATTCCATGAATGAAAAGTTGGGTAGTAAAAAAATAACTGTACCCATGAAACCTGACGAGATAGAAGCGATGGAAGAAGTTATTAAAACTTTGAATTGTGAAAGCCATTATCAATATGGTCAAATTGTAAGGTATAGACTTATGCTTGAATATGGATTTAAAAGTGAAGTCCTTTTGGACTTGAGACTGGAACAGTTTGATGAAGAAACATTATCATTAAATCTCGAATATGATGAAGATACTCACTTTAAAGTGTTTTTGAACGAAGAACTAGGAAATATGGTGAAAAGATATTGTGAAATGAATTGCAAGAAGGATAGGAAATTACTATTTACCAATGCAAATGGAACGAAAATAGTTTCGTCTCGGATAATGGATGAATTAAGAAAACGTGCAAAAGAAAGTTTTAATATTGCAGGATTTAGCCCCATGGCTACTGGATTGACAGGTGTACAAAAATTATTAGAAAAAGGAATGACTATTGCTGAGATAAAAATGCTAACAGGTTTTGGAATTAATAAAATAGATGATGTAGCTGAATATATGTTGATGACCCAGGACATTGAAAAAGCGATAAACGAAAAGCTTTCAGGAAAATAGTTGTTGAGTCTTTGCTGATAAGATTGTATATTATTTGTAGTGGAAAATAGGTGGAGGAGCATATAGTATCTTGGCATTTAAGTACCTTGCAAGTCACTCGAACCACCATGAGTAAAGAAAATAGGCACTGGTATTGCTTGGGTTCTAAAAGTGTTGCCGATTAGTATTATTATTTACATAGATGAGGATGTAGACTGTGGAGAAAGAACTAGAACAAGAAAAAAGTGATAGTAACAAGACGGAGAAGAAAAACCAAAAAAAATCACAAAAGGATATGAATGGCGTGATAGGCGGTATTGTATTCGGCATGATGTTTGTATTTATTGCTTATCAACTATATCGTAAATTGTTTGAATTTCCTATCGGACAAATACTGGTATATATTATAGGGTTTTGTGCATTTGTTTGTTTTATGGTAGCTGTGAGTTGTTTCTTTGATTATAAAGAGTCAAAGAAGATAGAAAAACTGGAAGAAGATGCACATAGAGAAGAAAAAGAATTCGCAAAAATTGATCCTGATAAAAGAGCTTTAAGAGCAGAAAAAATGTTCAGAATGAATCAGAAAGAGTTAATGAGATATTATGATATGAATTTAGCTCAAACTAAGTTTCTCTCTGGACTTGGTATCATGATGATTATATTTGGTATTTTAATAGTGGTAGCAAGTTTATATATGTATACATCTTTTGATTCAGATAAAATATTGTTGTTAGTGGGCAGTTTGAGCGGAATTGTAGTAGATTTTATAGGAGCTATTTTTATTAAAATGTATACTAAAAATATTGAAGCGGCAGTAAAATTTCATGCGAAATTTGCTGAAAGCAATAATCTTTTGCTCGCAAATTCAATTGCGAATAAAATAGATGATGATAAACTTAGAGAGGATACTTTATCAGAGATATCTAAAAATATTATTTTAGCCAAGAATAGTACAATGGATTAATGGCAACAGTTCATCAGAAAGCCAGTGGAAATTATGTAATAGAAATAAAAACAAGGCATATTGCAAGCAAAACCTTAATTAATTCTGTTAGGTTTTTGCACTACAGAGCCGAGTTTGAATAAAAAAATGGAGCTCGGAAAGGATAATCAAAGTTCTTGAGGGTTTGCTAAACCTGTTGAGGGTCTTTCGTGAGGGTTCGGTAAAAATAATCACTCAAGTTTGCCCCTCACGAAGACAGTCTCTCAACAAGTTTGATTACCCTACATAAATCAGGCAAACGAAAGTATGTTCGATTCTTCCGCTTGCTTTTTTTATGCTTTAATAGTATAATGGGAAAAAACAGGTATAAAATTATTCCCAGGAGTGATCGACATGAAACAGGTACATATCAGAGTGGAAGACGAGTTATATGAGAAACTGAATGCATATTCCTTACAGACAGAGCAGAGTATGCAGGACTGTGTTCGAGAAGCAGTAGCCTATTATGTAACAGATATGAAAAGAAGGCAGAAAGATATTTCAAATAAACAATTTTCGTTTATAGATTTATTTGCAGGAATCGGCGGAATGAGAATTGCATTTGACAGAGCCGGGGGACATTGCGTTTATTCGAATGAGTGGAATAAATACAGTCAACAGACGTATTTTGCAAATTTTGGTGAGCAGCCGGATGGTGATATTACGCAGGTAAATGAGAAAGATATTCCAGATCATGATATTCTGGTTGCAGGGTTTCCGTGTCAGCCTTTTTCTATTGCCGGGGTTTCCAAAAAAAACAGTATGGGTCGGGAAACTGGATTTGCAGATAAAACACAGGGAACTTTGTTTTTTGATGTATGTCGGATTTTAAAAGAAAAGCGTCCTAAAGCATTTATGTTGGAAAATGTTAAAAATCTTTGCAGTCATGACAAGGGGCGAACATTTCATGTGATTAAAGAATCCCTGGATGAGCTGAATTATGAAGTGTTCTATGCGATTTTAGATGGTCAGAATTATGTACCGCAGCATAGAGAAAGAATTATTATAGTAGGATTTGACAGAGAAAGGTATGGAAAAGATATTGACTTTAAATTTAACTTGACACCGAAAATTCCAAAGCCGGTTATGAAGGATATTTTGGAAAAGGATGTCGATGCGAAGTATACTTTGTCAGATAAATTGTGGACATATCTGCAAAATTATGCTGCAAAGCACAAAGCTGCAGGTAATGGTTTCGGTTATGGAATAGCTCCGTTAGATGGCGTGTCAAGAACGATAAGTGCAAGATATTATAAAGATGGTTCAGAGATATTGATTGCACAGAAAGGCAAAAACCCAAGAAGGCTTACTCCAAGAGAGTGTGCGAGGTTACAGGGATTCCCCGACAGTTTCAAAATTCCGGTATCAGATACGCAGGCATATAAACAGTTTGGCAATTCAGTTGTTGTTCCTTTGATGGAAAATGTTGCCAAGTTAATAGTTGAGAAACTTAAATATATGGATGCAGAGGTAGCAGATGAAGAGTGGAGGAAGGTGATTTAATGTCTACAGAATATTCTAATCAGGCAATAGATTCAGTGTTAAACAGTGAACAGGCCTTTTGTAAATTCCTGTCAGCGAATGATACAGGAGCCACAGGAGGACATCAATCGGGAATATTGATTTCAAAATCGGCAGAGTTGATGTTATTTTCACTGCAGCAGCTTAAACAGGATGGCATATTAAAACGTACGGCTAAAATTAGATGGCAAGATGATTTTGTGACAGAAAGCTGTTTTACATATTACGAAAGTAAGAATGAATTGAGGATTACCCGCTTTGGTAGAGGATTTCCCTTTCTGAAACCGGATAAGACAGGTACATTATTTGTGTTTACCAAACAGAGTGAAGAAGATTATAGTGGATATTTTCTGGAAACGGAAGAAGAAATTGAAGAATTTCTAAATACATTTGGTATTGGACCGACTCAGACTAATTGTCTTATTGATACAGGAAAAGTGGGCGCACTTTTGGGAAGGAGAGAAGAACTTGCCATAAGAGAGTTTATCGAGAGTTTAAACGTTGATTTTCCTGTATCTGAAGAAATGTCAGCGGCTTCCAGATATATTGAAAACACAGTGTATGATCGAATTGAAGATATTCAGGAAAATCCGGATAGGAAGTTAATTGCATGGACAAATATGGAATATAAGCTGTTCAAGGCATTAGAGCATGATAGATACAGAGATTTGATCTATAAGGGATTCACATCTGTTGATGAATTTGTAAAGGTTGCCAATATTGTATTGAATAGAAGAAAGAGTAGAGCAGGAAAAAGTCTGGAACATCATCTTGCTGCAATATTTGATGGAAATGAACTGGAGTACTCGGCACAGGTTGTAACAGAAGGTAATAAAAAACCAGATTTCATTTTCCCATCTAAAGAAGCCTATCATAACAGTGGCTTTTCAGTAGAAAGATTAATTTCTTTGGCTGCAAAAACTACATGTAAAGACAGATGGAGACAGGTACTTAATGAAGCGGACAGGTTAAAAGATAAACCGAAATATTTATGTACACTTCAGCAGGGGATCTCCGGTGCGCAGATGGATGAAATGCAGGCGGCAAATGTAATTCTCGTTGTTCCGCAGCCTTATATTAAAACATATCCCTCTGATAGACAGGACAGAATCTGGACATTATCGAGATTTGTGCAGTATGTAAAGGCAATAGAGGGAAAGTAAAATGGATATAGTAACACCGGAACAGCGAAGTAAAAATATGGCTGCTATTCGATCAAAAGATACAAAACCGGAGGTTTATTTTCGTAAGCTATTGTTTGCGAAAGGCTACAGATACAGTCTGAATTCAAAAAAAGTACCGGGGCATCCAGATATTTATTTAAGAAAGTACAATACAGCTGTATTTATTCATGGGTGTTTCTGGCACAGGCATGAGGGGTGTGAATTTACGTATATGCCAAAATCAAGAATAGAGTTTTGGCAAAACAAATTTGAAGCAAATCGGAAAAGAGATTTTGTGGTAAGAAATGAATTACGTGAGAAAGGTATCAAGTGTCTTGTTGTATGGGAATGTTCTGTCAAAAAGATGCAAAAAGATGAAGAATTTCAAATCAGACTACTTGACAAAGTAGTAGCTTTTTTGACATCAGAAGATTCTTTTATGGAACTATAATGATTGTTTGGAAGGGGAAGAAAACAGTGCAATTATATTCATTGAATATTGAAGGGTTTAGAAAGCATACAGATACGAAAATTATTTTTTCGGATTCCACTTTTTTGATTGGTGAAAATAATGTTGGGAAAAGTAGTATATTGTATGCATTGGAATACTTATTGGGTGCAAGTCAAAGTATTTCACTGGATGAATTTTATTCGTTGGAGGAAGATGGAGAAAAAAGAATTGCGGTGGATAAGATTGTGTTCACAGCTGAATTTCATAAAATTCCTCCGGAGGCAAGCTCTTGGAGAGGATTTAAGGGAAGATTGTTAAATTATGAAGCAGATAAAAATGATCCGACAGACACAGGAATAAAATTCATTTATAGGAAAACGTATCCTAAAGGTGGGAAAGTAAAAATTGAAACATTAGAAAATCCTAAAATTATTAAAGATGAATTTAAGAATTGTACAAATATACAAGAATATTTAGATGCAGGACTTCCTGAAGAAGAATTAACTGAAGATTTAAAGAAAATTAAATATGATAAAAAATTATCGACAAAGGAAAAAGGTCTTTTTTACGATGTGGAGTACATATATGATCTGGATGAGAGCAAAGAATGTTGGATTGAAAATCCGGGAGGAATTCCACAAAATGTATTAAGTAAGCTTCCTAAGTATTTGCTAATACCAGCACAGGATAGTGAAGGAGAAATATCTGGCACATCTGGCACATTGCAAAAGACATTAAATGAATTATTTAATGAGGTTCGAGAAAAATCAGAAAACTATAAAAAAGCACAAGAGTATTTAAATAAATTGGCAAAGGAATTGGATCCGTCCGATGAGAATACTGAAATATCGAAAATGATAGGGGAGCTCAACGACATTATTTCGGATGTGTTTCCCCATACTGGAATTAGTGCAGCAGCAAATCTCAGTGATGCAGATAAAGTCATAAAACCTGCATTTGATATACAAATGAGTAGTAATGTAGCGACTCCATCAAATTTGCAGGGAACAGGTTTAATACGTTCTACTGTTTTTGCACTATTACGCTATAAAGCATTGCGGGATAATAGAAAAGATGAAATTAGTGATAGACAATTGATAATTGGATTTGAAGAGCCGGAAATATATTTACACCCAAATGCAATAAATAAAATGCGTGACACTATTTATAGTTTGGCGGAAACTGGAAAGAATCAGATTGTATGTACGACACATTCACCTTATATGATAGATGTAAGTAAAAAATCGAAACAAACATTAAATAGTTTGTTCCTGAAAAAATCTGTTGTATGTGAAAGTAAGATAGAAACAGTAGGTAGTGTTCCCTTTAATATTACAAAAGAATTCCTCGAACTTCAGGAAGATGAAAAAAATTATATAAAAATGCTTTTGCGAATCGAAGACTCTATTGCCAAGAGCTTTTTTGTAAAGAATGTACTTATAGTTGAAGGAGATACTGAGCAATTGGTATTATCAGAAACAATTAATAGAATGCCCTTAAAAATCCAGAGCGATATTTTATCCGAATGGTATATTTTGCGGGCGAGGGGAAAGGCAGCGATTATTCCATTAATAAAGTATTTAAAAGCTATGCACATAAATATTTATGTTATGCATGATAAAGATAAAAACACTCCGGGAGCGGTTGTTTTTAACGAGCCAATCCGACAGGCATTGAATGATGATACTCGTTTGTTTGTATTGGAAAATTGTGTAGAAGATGTATTGGGATATTCAGCACCGTCATCAGATAAACCTTATAAGGCATATTGTTATATTAAAGATAACTGGAATTCTTGGAATGACGTAAGCCCTAAATGGAAGTCAATAGTAGAGCAGATCTTTAATGAGGGTAAAACGATAGCATGATCATCCTTGGATTGTGTGGAGTTAAAAAACACTGCATCAACCAAAAAGAATAGTAAAGAGAAATTCACATTAGTTTATTAAAGTATACAGTAAGGTAAGAATATGGAAAATAACATTGGCGAAATAGATTTAAATATGAAAAAATCTTTGAAAGACATTTATTCAAAAATTTTCTGTCGTATTGAGGAACAGTATATAATTGTATTTTTTTGCGGTGGGGCAAGTACAAAGTCAAAAAAATCTTTAAGAGATAAGATGAGATTATTATTGGAAAATGAGAAAAAAAGATATTCTTGGCAACTACCTATTAAAGTATTTTATCCGGAAGATTTATTAATTGATGTCTTGAACAAAACGAAAGATGCAGATTTGCTTAGTTATGAGCAATTTTTAGCTAATAATTCACATATTATATCTATTATCTGTGAAAGTGCAGGTTCATTAGTTGAATTGGGAGCATTTACTAATAATGAATATACAGTTAATAAAGTAATAGCAGCAGTTGATAAAAAAAGGGTTAAAGATAAAAGTTTTATAATGCTTGGACCAATTAAATATTTGAAAAAGAAAAATAAGCTAAATGTTGTTGAATATTCGTCAGATGAAAAAGAGTTTGCACGTGTTCTATTAAAAAATATTAGAGAGAAGCATGCAAAAGATAATAATGATAAAAAAATACGTTTAAATACAATTGTTGGCATGCATTATTTTATTCAGCTTTTACTGTATTATTTTAAACAGATTAATTCGAAAAAATTAGTTGATATGATTCAAATGGTTGCTCAGGACGAAAATATAGAAATGAAAGAATTCAATGTGCTTTTCAATGCTGCCTTGAAGTTGTTATTTTATGATAAACAAATTATAAAAATGACGGATCAGAGATATGCGGTATATGAATTGACAAAAAAGGGATATCATTCTATAGAAGGAATGATTGCACGCTGTACAAGCCGTGAAACATGTGATATGATACGAATTGAGATAATGTATTGTGATTTCTATAAATCACCCCATTCTTAGAATTGTTGTTAATATGCATTACATAACAACTAGGGGTTGATTCGACCTCGGAAGAAATATAAACACATGAAATTAGCTAAATCAACGGTGAACTTCCACGACAGTGGAACTCCCCCGTTGATTTACCCAAAAACATACTGAGTAAGGATGGGGTGATTTGTATGAATATGAGCAATAATGTTGTATTGAATACATTAAATGTACCAATTATCAATGATTTTGAACATCTTGCAGAGCAACTTTCATTAACACAAGAGTTGCTTTATTTTTTGACATATAAAAAGCAATATTGTTATACACGAAAAGAAATTCCTAAAAAAGATGGGACGAGTAGAATTTTGTATGTTCCACATTTGGCTTTGAAGGTTGTTCAGCGATGGATTTTAAAAGAAATACTAGAAAAAATAAATGTTTCAAATCAGGCAATGGCGTTTGTTCCAAAGAAGAATGGATTAAAAGTTAATGCAGAATATCATAAGAAGAACATCTTTATATTAGAGATGGATATAAAAAAATTTTTTGACTCAATAAAAGAAACCCAAGTGTTTCAGCTATTTTGTAAAATAGGATACAATACGGATGTCTCTGCAATATTGGCAAATTTGTGTACATATGAAGATGCATTGCCGCAGGGAGCAGTTACATCTCCTTATATTGCAAATTTGGTTACATATCATCTGGATGTTAGATTGAATGGTTTGTGTAGTAGGAAAGACATTGTGTATACTCGTTATGCAGATGATTTAAGCTTTTCTTCTAATAATAGAACTAAGTTAAATAGTATTGAAAAGTTTGTACAATGTATTGTAAGAGAAGAGGGTTTTGAAATTAATGAAAAGAAAACGAGATATTTATCTAATGATGTGAAGAAAACAATAACGGGCATAACGATCAATAATGAGGAGTTACATGTAGATAAGGACTTTAAGAAAAAGATAAGGGCAATGATATTTAATTCTATAGTAAACAAAGATTATTCTAAAAATGAAAAAATAATAGGTTGTATTGCATATGTTGATTCTATAGAAGAAGGCTATAAAGAAAAAATATTCAATTATATTATTCATGTTATAGAAAAAGGGCAATTGAAAGGTGACATTGACATTGTTAATGCATTTAATAAAAATAAATTTTTTAAATCATTACCGGATATGAAGTATGAAGAATCCCCTTTTTCTTAGAATATATTTAGTGGCAACATTTTGGCAACAGTTCATCAGAAAGCCAGTGGAAATTATGTAATAGAAATAAAAACTAGGCATATCGCAATCGAAACCTTAATCAATTCCGTTAAGTTTTTGCGTTGCAGAGCCGAGTTTGAGTAGCTTGAAAAATCGCGGAAAAGCCCATAAATAAAGGCTTTGCGGGGTGTCGAAAAGACCAAATGGAGTGCAAATGGAGTTTAAAAATTATTTTTTTCTCTTGTTTATATTCCAGATTCACCTGCAAATTTCGTGAAATCGGTTATTCTCATAAAATAAAATTAGAGTAAATATGAAGAACAGTTTGTTTTGATTGAAGTGATTTTCGTCAAGGCAGACTGTTTTTTTGTTGCCTGCATTTAGAAAACAGATACCACAGAAAGGTTCTTTACTTTCGATGAGCTTAAACTCCATGACACAGTAATCACACTGATGGAGAATTAAAAAACAAGAAAATTTGATAAATTTCGGAAAATGATGTCCGATTTTGCATCTGCCAGTACAGAGTATATGAAGAGATAAATATTCAAAACACAGGAGGTACTGATTATGCAGAATAAATTATTTTTAAAGGCAGCCGATATATGTGAACTTCTGGAAGTAAAACAGACATCGGCTTATGAAATCATCGGAAATCTGAACAAGGAACTGGAAGAACAGGGCTACCTGACGCTTAGAGGAAAAGTTCCGACAAAGTATTTTGTGAAGCGTTTCTACGGAGTAGAAGATACTTGTGAGATTCCACAGGAAGAGGGAAAGGAATGGTTTCATGCGTAAGAGAAAAATGTATTTATCAGTGGAAGACATTGCAGAACTCTTTGGATTATCAGTTTCGTTTGCTTACCGGGTAGTGGAAAGAATGAATGCCGATCTGGCAAGCAAGAACTATTATGTGATTCTCGGTCGGGTGCCAACCCGCTATGTAGAGGACAAGATCTATGGTCTGGAACATGTTGAGCAGTATTTGAAGGAGGATAAAGCGGTATGAGTATGATGCAGGAAAAAATGTATATGGATGTGGATGATGTGTGTGCAATTCTTGGAGTTTCAAAAACTTATGCATATAGTCTGATGCGAGAATACAACAAAGAATTGAAGGCAAAAGGCTATATTGTAGTAGCTGGAAAAATCTCTACGAAATTCCTGGCAGAAAAGATTTATGGCATGAAAGTCGAGGATTAGCAATGGGGGTTTACAAAGAAGGAAAAAACTGGAAAGTACAGGTCTATTACAAAGACTGGCAGGGAAATCGGAAAAGAAAACAGAAAAGAGGATTCAGGACCAAGGGTGAAGCTAAGGAATGGGAAAGAGATTTCCTGCAACAGCAGAGCCAGGGTGTGGATATTGAATTTGGAAATTTTCTGGAGATTTATTACAAAGATATGGATGTCCGTCTCAGAGAAAACACTATGTACACGAAGCGATATATTATTGACCTGAAAATCAAGCCTTATTTTGAAAAGAAGATTCTCAGTGAAATTACGGTGGCAGACGTCCGTGCATGGCAGAATGAGTTGCTGACGTATAAGGATAAGAATGGAAAAGGATATTCTCCTACTTATCTGAAAACAGTGAACTGCCAGCTGACTGCAATCTTCAATTATGCAATGCGGTATTATAACCTGCAGGATAATCCCTGCAGGAAGGCAGGAGCGATTGGCAAGAGTAAAGGAGAACCGAAGGACTTCTGGATGCAGGAAGAGTTCAATGCTTTTCTGGAAACAGTAAGTGATAAGCCGGAGACAAGAATGGCGTTTCTTTTGTTGTACTGGACCGGAATGCGTATCGGTGAATTGCTTGCACTTACTTATAATGACATCAATCTTGAAGAGAAAACCATATCAATCAATAAATCTTATCAGAGACTGAAAGGAAAGGATATGATCACGCAGCCGAAAACTCCAAAGAGTATCCGTGTGATTACGATGCCGGATTTTCTTGCAGAGGAATTTAGGGAGTATTGCAGTCATTTGTATGGAATTATGAAAAAGGAAAGACTTTTTCGGTTTACCAAATCGCATATGGAACATTGTATGGCTACCGGAATCGAGCGGTCTGGTGTAAAGCGGATACGACTTCATGATCTCCGCCATTCCCATGCCAGTATGCTGGTTGATATGGGGGTGGCTCCATTGGAGATTGCAGAACGCCTTGGACATGAAAAGGTGGAAACCACGTTGAACACTTATTCACATCTGTATCCGTCTACACAGAGTAAATTAGCAGGTTTGCTAGATAAGAAACATGAGGAAGAGGAGGAATAAGCGATGGCTGGTGACAGACATGGAAAACACAACACAACGACCATTTCTTTTCGGGTGAATTCTTATGAAAAAGCAACAATTGAAGAACGAGTGAAAGTGAGCGGAATGAAAAAACAGGATTATATCGTCCGATCATGCATTTACAATCATGTATGTGTTGTTGGAAAGAAAGAAACAATTGAGATTATCCGGTCAGAAATGAAGGAAATGAGTTTGGTTTTGGAGGATGTGGCAAAAGATTTGAAGTCTGAAAAACCAGTTATTTCAGAACCGGTTCTTGATAGTATGACAGAACGGTATCTTGCATTTTTGGAAGCAGCATTATGGATGCTGAAAGGTTCAAGTTATTTATGGGAGGATAAAAAGGATGGAAGAGAAAGTAATGAAGGATTGTAAAGTGCTGGCATTGTGTTCACAAAAAGGCGGGGTTGGCAAGACAACAAGTTGCGTGAATCTGGCAGTCGGACTTGCAAAAGCAGGGAAGAAAGTGCTTGTGATTGACAATGATCCGCAGGGAAGTATGACAGCAAGTCTTGGGTATCATAACCCAGATGAATTACCAATCACACTGGCTACTATTCTGACAAAGATTGTAGAAGATGAACTATTTGAAAATACACTGGGAATTTTACATCACCAGGAAGGAATTGATTTGATTCCGGCAAACATCGAACTCTCTGGAATGGAAGTTTCACTTGTAAATATTATGAGCAGGGAACTTGTCTTAAAACAATATATAGAAAGAATGAGAGAAGAATACGACTATATATTGATTGACTGTATGCCATCACTTGGAATGCTGACGATCAATGCACTTGCCAGTGTCGATGCAGTTATTATACCTGTCCAGGCGGCTTATCTTCCTGTAAAGGGTCTAGAACAGCTGATACGGACGATAGGAAAGGTGCGAAGACAGCTTAACAAACAACTGAAAATTGGAGGTATATTGATCACAATGGTGGATAACCGAACGAACTATGCAAGAGATATATCTGATCTGATTTTTGATACATATGGAAACCAGATTAAGATTTTTCCACAGAGTATTCCATTTTCAGTACGAGCAGCTGAAATCAGTGCGGAAGGAATCAGCATATTTGAGCATGATCCAAAAGGAAAAGTAGCGGCTGCATATTGGCAGATGACACAGGAGGTGCTTTTGGATGAAAGGTAGAAGTGCATCGAAGATAAAACTGACATCTTATGATGAATTACTTGGAGGAGGAGAAGAAACGAACGATATCCAGCAGGTTTCACTTGAGCATTTACATTCTTTCGAGAACCATCCATTTCAAGTAAATGATGATGAGGCAATGGCGGAACTGGTGGAAAGTGTGAAAGAAGAGGGAATTCTTACAGCATTACTGGTACGACCGCTGGGTGATGGTGAATATGAAATCATCGCCGGTCACAGAAGGAGACATGCGGCACAACTTGCTGGTCTTAAAGAGGTTCCGGTTATTATCAGAAATATGGATCAAGATACAGCTGTCCGTGCGATGGTAGACAGCAATCTGCAGAGACCTAATATACTCCCAAGTGAAAAGGCATTTGCTTACCGTATGAAGATGGAAGCAATGAATCATCAGGGAACATCAGGCGGTATCAGTGCGAAAGACATTGGAAAGAACGCAAATGACAGTGCAAGGCAGGTGTATCGCTATATCCGGCTTACTTATCTGATGAATGACCTATTAAACGCAGTAGATCGTGATGTGATCGGATTGCAGGTAGGTGTAGAGCTTTCCTACCTTACGGTTCCAGAACAGGAGATGGTGGAGGAAGTGCATGAGAGTACCGGAAAATATCCAAGTCTGGAACAGGCAAAAAAAATAAGGCAACATCGAGAAGAAAAAACGCTGACAAAAGAGATTGTGCGGCTCCTGGTTATAGGAGAGCGTAAAAAGAAAACAACGGTAACATTAAAACAGGATGAAATTAAGAAGTATTTTCCTCCAGAGTATGATGAACAGAAGATACGGACTGTTATATGTCAGCTTTTGGAGGAATGGAGCAATCAGAATCATTGATAAGTACGAAGGGAGGGATGTGTCATGAGTATAAGAGCAACATTCCATTATTTTCAAGGAATGGAATGCGATATGTACAGTTTTTATCGTATTCCCAAACTGCTGTTTACAAGTGAATATTTTAAAAATCTCTCCTGCGAAGCAAAGGTGCTGTACGGACTGATGTTAGACCGGATGTCACTGTCCATCAAGAACCGGTGGTTTGATGAAGAGGACAGGGCATATATTTTCTTTTCGGTGGAAGAGATTATGGAAATGCTTAACTGTGGCAGGAATAAGGCTGTGAATTGTCTAAAAGAGCTGGATCAGGAAAAAGGGATTGGATTGATTGAGAAGAGGCGAATCGGACTTGGAAAAACAAATGTTATTTACGTGAAAAATTTCAGCCTGACAGAATATCCAGATGAGCCAGCAATCTTTGATTCGGAAGAAACACCGGAAAATGTAGCAGAGAGAAAAGAAAATACAGAGACAGAAATAGAAGAATATGCGAAAAAAGAGCCGGAAAAGCCCGTAAATACACAGAAGTTTGAAAAACAAACTTCAGGAAGTTTGAAAAATAAACTTCAAGAAGTTTCAAAAACAAACTTCAAGGAGTTTGAAAAACAAACTTCAAGAAGTTTAGAAAACAAACTTCAAGAAGTTTCAAAAACAAACTGTAATAATACTGAATATAATTATACTGAATTTAGTGAGAATGAATCTTATCAATATCTATCTGAACAAGAGAAAGGGAGAGATAGGATACAGGAGAGAAATGAGTATCGACAGTTAATTCATGATAATATCGAATATGAGATCCTTTGTCAGAGCTATGGAACTGGACGAGTAGAAGAGCTGGTAGAGCTGATGCTGGATGCAATATGTTCGACAAAGACATATCAACAGATCAATGGGGAAGCTGTGCCTACACAAGTGGTCAAGAGCCGTTTGCTCAAAGTCGGGTATGAACACATCCAGTATGTGTTTTTCAGCCTTGACAGGAGTACAAGCAAAGTGAAGAATATCCGGCAGTATATGCTGACGGTATTGTATAACGCTCCTGCAACAATCAATCAGTTTTATGATGCTGAAGTTCGACATGACATGTACTGGGGGAAGGATATTCCAGACAGGTAAGAACTTTGTGCCCACTGGGCACGAAGTTTAAAAAGAGATAGTCATATCTGGCAGATATGCTAAAATAACCTTGTGTCCACTGGGCACAAAGTAGGAGGAAGAATTATGTTGAGATTTATGATAAAACTGCCATTTCGAATTATTGCAGCTCCTGTTTGGCTGGTACTTGCAGCGGTGAATATTGTGCTGGTGTTCCTGGTTGGGTTATCTGCTGGATTCTGCTATCTGATAGCCGGAATCTCTGTTGTGACAGAAGTTTTGAGTATTGGGTTTGGAATCAGTACGGACTGGACAATGAAATCAGCGATTATTACGACAGTAGTGTTTGTTCTACTCCCACATATCGGTATGGGGATAGTTGCAGTAATTGAAGTTGTGAAATGTGGATTACAGGAATTTATTTTTGGATGATTGTGGAAAATATAGTGGCGCTATATGGAAAGGCAGAAATAAACAATGGAAGAATTATATAAAGTGATGGATGATTTGCTTGAGGTGGAATTTCAGATGAAAGCAGGGATGGATATTCTGAAAGAACTGGAAGAGTTTTATATGCTGGAAAAAGAAACCGAAAAATCGGATGCTAGAAAAGTAGCTGTGCTGATGAAAGGATATCTGCAGTCGATGAAGTCAAATATTCGAGAAATCATTCGTTATATTGATGACACGACACTTGAAAAATCAAATGATAAAAAGAAAGATAAACAGGAATCTGCGAGCACCATATCCGAGGAAGTGCAGGAATTTGTGAATCTGACAATTACAGAGCATATGGGGAAAGCATATTCAGAATGGAAGTTAAAGCAGGATAAAGAGCCAGTAAGTGAGATTGATAAGAAATACCAGAAATTACTGGAAACGTTATCCCAAGAACAGGAAGAAGTGATTACGGAATACTGTAATGCAATTTTTAGCAGTGGAGCAGAAACAGAAGAATTTTTCTATCGACTGGGATTAAAAGATGGACTGAATCTGAAAAATACGGTAAAATCTGTATTAGAAATGATATCATGAAATCGGAAGTTGGAGGATACACGCATGAAAATTGTAATCATTAATGGAAGTGCCAGAAAAGGAAACACGCTGACAGCAATCAATGCATTTATAAAAGGAGCATCAGAAAAGAATGAAATTGAAATCATTGAACCTGACAAACTCAACATTGCACCATGCAAGGGATGTGGTGTCTGTCAATGCTCTAAGGGATGCGTCGATAAGGATGATACAAATCCTACAATTGATAAAATTGCTGCCGCAGATATGATTCTTTTTGCTACACCAGTTTATTGGTGGGGAATGTCAGCACAATTGAAACTTATCATTGATAAGTGCTACTGCCGTGGATTGCAGTTAAAAAATAAAAAAGTTGGCACGATTGTTGTAGGCGGTTCTCCCGTAGACAGTATCCAGTATGAGCTGATTGATAAGCAGTTTGACTGTATGGCAAAATATCTTTCATGGGATATGCTTTTCAAAAAATCATATTATGCAACAGCCAGAGATGAACTTGAAAAAAACAAGGATTCCATGAACGAACTTGAGGGGATCGGAAAAAATTTATAAAGCACGTTCCAAATTCCTGTTTGCATATTTCATCAAACGGTACATATTAAAATTAACACAAAGGGAGATGTTAGAATGAAAGCTCATGAATATTGGTCTGTCGGAGCATTGATAACGATGCTAGGAACTTTTTATAGCGGATATAAAGGTTCAAAATCAAGCCATAAATATTTTGCGGCAAGTTCTTTGCTTTGTATGATTATGGCTATTTACACAGGTCATAAGATGATATCTAAAAACAAGAAAACAAAGAAAGAACCAATATCATTAGGAAATGAAGAATAATACAATCAACCTTGTGCCCAGTGGGCACGAAGTTGGCATAGTCACTATGGTGTCAGGAGAAATCCTGGCATCTTTTTTTTATATCTTTTTACACTTCAAAAAATAATTTCAAAAAATTTCTAAAATCATGTCCGATTTTGTCGCTCCCAATACAGAGTATATGGAAGGCAAATTGAAAATCCTCTGATTTCCAAAAATCACAAACGTAAAAGAGGTTCAGACAGTTCTTCCGATTGCACCTTGACAATTGAAGGAGCTGATACATCTTGAGGAACATGCTTACCGGAGATAATCCGGCTCGTGCAGGCGAAGACTCCTACGGGAAGAGCGAAGCAATAATGATACCACCGAAGGGTACAGGACCTCTGCTGAAACAGAGACTGTGACTGTATTTTTACAGCCGGGTTATCTGGAATGATAACGATCAGATGTATATGTACAGACAAAGCCCAAATGTGAATACTTAGATTTTCTTATTTATATTACAGGAGAAATCCTGTAGCAAGTGGGGAATGGTTCGAATCCATTCCTCATTTTTTCGTGCAGAAAATGCACAGATTATTATCCTGTTTGAAATACCAGGGAAGGGTGTTGCAGGAAGAAAGGGAGGACAAAAAGAATGAATACGATTGTTTTAATGGGTAGACTTGCCAGAGATCCAGAAACTAAGCTGACATCTACGCAAAAGGGACAAACCAAAGTATCTAGGTTTCCACTGGTAGTAAAAAGAAATCGCACAAGCAAAGCATTTGTAGTGATGATCACAGCTTATGGAAATAATGCAGAATTTGTGGAGAAATATCTTGAAAAAGGAATTAAGATTGCTCTTTCCGGAGAGTTGGTAATCTCTCAGATCAAAGATGAACAGACTGGAACTGCATCCTATTATACCGAAGTCATTATGGATAATGTAGAGTTTGCAGAAGCCAAAACAAAAAAAGAAGAATCTGACGGATTTCAACCAGCAGAGAAGAGGAAGATTCCATTCGATATACCAGAAGAACTTGAACAAGAAATGCCATTTCGATAGGAGGACAAGATTTATGAGAAAATACTTTTTAGAATTATTTGCAATAGGATTGGTTGATTCAGAAGGAAGAATCAATACAGAACATATGACAAGTGATGCGCTTATGACTGCCATGAAAACAATGGAAGAGCTGACGCAAATGAAAATGGATCGTTTGGTTTTGGAAACAACAATGGAGATGATCTTATGTATGTTTGAGTCATGTGACACAGAGGAATTTACAGAAATATTAGGCAAGCTGCTTGGCGGAAAGCAGACTTCTAAAGTGACAGCTCATTTGGAAGCACTGGAGGAATTGTTGACAGAAGAGGAATATAGTAGTTTCCTTGCAGAATATCTTGGTTATTTAACCGTGAATGTAGCAGAGTTTATTAGGAGCACAATCATTGAAAATGGTTTGATGTTACTTGCCGGTTCAGGAGGAGAAGAGGATGGAGAAGAGGATGGAGAAGACGGATTATAAAATCACAGAGTTTCACAATTCGGAGTTTGGTTCCATCCGTATGATTGAAGATGGAGGCAGACTTTTATTTTCTGGAATTGATGTAGCATTTGCTTTGGGATATGCAAAACCAAGAAATGCGATAAATGTTCATTGCAAGGGGGCCCTGAAACGGGGCGTCCTTACATCAGGTGGGGTACAGCCAATGATTTTTATTCCAGAGGGAGATGTATATCGGCTGATTACAAAAAGTCGTTTAAAGTCAGCACAGAATTTTGAGAAGTGGGTATTTGATGAGGTACTTCCGGCTATTAGGAAAACAGGCGGATATTTAGAGACCGATCTTTTAGACAGGGTAAAAGATAACCCGGAACTTCTTTTGGAATTTGCCGAGAGACTTTTGGCAGAAAACAATCGAAATCGAGAATTGCAAAATCGTGTAAAGGATATGCAGCCAAAAGCAGATTATTATGATCATTTCATGATTACAGGAGAATGCACCAATATTCGAACGACGGCAAAAGAGATTGAATTTCCAGAAAGAAAATTTGTGAAACTTCTTTTAAATAGAGGATTTCTATATAGGAGTCCATCCGGCACGCTGTTACCCTATGCGGTGGAGAAGAACAATGATCTGTTTATTGTAAAAGACTATTTTAACAATGGACATCTTGGTTCACAGACATTGGTTACACCAAAAGGAAAAGAATTTTTTAAAGCGTTGTGTGCGGAGGAAGAGTAAAGAATGAAGGAGGTGGTTGCCATGATTACAGATCTGGACAGCAGTTAAATCGCTGAAAGGAGGGAAAATCATGCAGGAAGAGGTAACTCAGAAAACGGTCACGTTCTGCATTCGGACTACCAAAGTAACAGCAGATTTATTGAAAAAGGTTCTTGCTGCTTATCTGCGTCATCAGAAGCAGAAATCGGTAGAGAAGAAAGCGAAGAAGAATCAGCCGAAACAGGGAAAGGTCACGGTAAAAGAGCTGGCAAAACAAAATGCCGGGATGGTCAATATCGAGATCACAAATAAGAATATCAAGTCCTTTGAACGTTATGCCAGAAAATACGGGATCAATTATGCTTTGAAAAAAGATAAGAGTAAAGATCCACCGATGTATCTGGTGTTTTTTAAAGGACGTGATCAGGATGCCCTCAATGCTGCTTTCCGTGAGTTTTCCCAGAAACAGATTCAAAAAGCGAATAAGCCTTCTATTCACAAGCGTCTTGCAACTTACAGAGCAATGATGCCAAAGAAATCGAAGGACAAAGTAAAGAACCGGCATCAGGAGCAGAGCCGATGAAAAAGCAAATCGGTAAAAATCTGATGCAAAAATGGAAGAATAAGATCAGGGTCAGGCTGTCCGCCCTGGATAAAAAGAAACTGGTTCTTACCAATATCCCATATATCTTAACTGCTTTTTATACAAATCGGGCATCATTTCTTTACAGAAACAGTCTGGGAGAAGATATTGGGAACAAGCTATTATATGCGATGGAACATGCAGACAGGATTCTTACTGGATTGCAGCCAAGTTTTAACTGGCGTGATATGCTGACAGGAATTGTAGCAGCTGTCATTCTGAAATTACTGGTATGGCAGAAACAGTCAGATGCAAAGAAACTCCGGAAAGGAATCGAGTATGGTTCAGCCAGATGGGGAAACGCTGAGGATATTAAACCTTATATGTCGGAAGATCCCTGGATGAATATTCCATTAACAGCAACAGAAGCATTGACTATGGAAAGTAGACCTAAACAGCCAAAGTATGCAAGAAATAAAAATATAGTGGTCATTGGCGGCAGTGGTTCCGGAAAAACTCGATTTTTCGTTAAGCCGTCAGTCATGCAGATGAACTGTTCCATGGTCATTACAGATCCGAAAGGCACTCTGATCGAGGAGTGCGGGAAGATGTTAGCAAAGGGACCACCTAAGAAAGATAAGAATGGAAATATTATGAAAGATAAATCAGGAAAAGTGGTACACGAACCATATGTGATTAAGGTTCTGAATACTATCAACTTTTCCAAATCGCTTCATTACAATCCATTTGCTTATATACGGTCTGAAAAAGATATCCTGAAGCTGGTTACAACAATTATTGTTAATACCAAAGGCGAAGGGGAAAAAGCTTCCGAAGATTTTTGGGTGAAAGCAGAGAAGCTGTTGTACACGGCATTGATTGCTTTTATCTGGTATGAAGGAGATGAAGAGGAAAAGAATCTGAATACCCTTCTGGATCTTTTGAATGAAAGCGAAACCCGTGAAGAGGATGAAACTTACCAGAATCCAGTGGATATGATGTTCCAGGAACTGGAAGAAAGAGATCCGCAGCACTTTGCGGTCAGACAGTATAAAAAATACAAAATGGCGGCTGGCAAAACAGCCAAAAGTATTCTTATTTCCTGTGGTGCGAGGCTGGCACCATTTGATATAGCAGAACTTCGTGAGATCATGTCTTATGATGAAATGGAACTGGATAAGATTGGGGACAGGAAGACAGCCTTGTTTTTGATTATGTCCGATACAGATACAACCTTTAACTTTGTGATTGCCATGTTACAGTCACAGCTTTTCAATCTGCTTTGTGACAAAGCAGATGATGAATATGGTGGAAGACTGCCAGTTCATGTGCGTGTCATTGCTGATGAGTTTGCCAATATTGGACAAATTCCTCAGTTTGACAAGCTGATTGCAACCATCCGAAGCAGGGAAATCTCTGCTTCTATTATTTTGCAGTCACAGAGTCAGCTAAAGGCAATGTATAAGGATAGTGCAGATACTATTCTGGGTAACTGTGATACCACACTATTTCTTGGAGGAAAAGAGAAAACTACCTTAAAGGAAATGAGCGAGCTTCTGGGTAAGGAAACCATTGACCTGTATAACACTTCGGAGACGAGGAGTAATCAGAAGTCTTTTGGATTGAATTACCAGAAAACAGGTAAACAGCTGATGACTGAAGATGAGATTGCAGTCATGGATGGAGGAAAATGTATCCTGCAGATCCGTGGTGCCAGACCATTTTTCTCGGACAAATATGATATCACGAAACACAAAAACTATCGGCTTCTTGCAGATGAAAACGAGAAGAACCGGTACAAAGTTGAGAAAGAGTTAAATCCGCAGTATACACCGAAATCTGAAGAAGAGGTGGAAGTAATTCATGTAGAACTGTCGGAGTAACCTTGGGAATGAACAGAAAATAATGAGGAAAGGAATAACTGACACTAGGTGCACCGGCTTTTTAGTCGGTGTATTTTCGTTCCCGTAAACACCTGAAAGAAGTCAGTTTTGGTGAATGTATATGGCATTTTTTAGCAGTGCAATTACAACTTTAAAAACTCTTGTAGTCGCAATCGGCGCAGGTCTTGGCGTGTGGGGTGTCGTAAACCTTCTGGAAGGATATGGAAACGACAATCGTGCGACACGTTCGTAAGTGAAAAGCTTACGCACAAAGTCGAAGGGCAATTGTAGCCCGAAACTTTGGAGAACTGATATTCCGATGGGTGAAATGAGGGGGTAACGTCCCGAAGC